>DATFRD010000155.1:0-14175 GCA_035263645.1 Candidatus Dormiibacterota bacterium
CGGGGACCCCGGGTCCGGCGTTGCCTCCTGCGGTGCTCAGTCACGCCCTGGAGGGCGCTCCTTCCGCTCCTCGTCGGCGCCACCGGATCTGGGGCACCTGGAACCCAAATCTCTCGGCCAGGTTTCCGGCCGCACCCCTAGAGCGGAGGCCAGCGGAGCCGGGCGTAGAGCTCCAGCGCCGGCGCTAGCAGGGGGACGAGCTGGCCCAGGAAGACCAGCGTCCCCATCGCCACCAGCAGGCTGCCGCCCGCCGCGTTGATGGCGGAGGTGTGGCGGCGAAGCCACGCGCTGACGGGGTGGAACCGGTCCAGGAGGAGCGCCGCCGCCAGGAACGGCACGCCGAGGCCCAGCGAGTACAGCAGCAGGAGCAGCGCGCCCGCATTCGCGGTGCCCTGGGCCCCGGCCAGCACCAGGATGGCGCCCAGGACCGGGCCGATGCACGGCGTCCAGCCGAGCGCGAAGCCGGCCCCCAGCAGCACGGCGCCTGCCGGACCCGGCCGCACCCGCTCCATGAGCGGCCTGCCCTCCCGCATCAGCAGCGGCATGCGCACGAGGCCGAACACGAAAAGCCCGAGCAGGACGATGACCACGCCCGCGACCTTCTCCAGCAGGAGGCGGTGCTCCAGCAGCAGCGAGCCCAGCGTGGACGCGCCGGCGCCGAGCGCGGTGAACACCAGCGCGAAGCCGGTCACGAACAGCGCCGCCGCGCCCAGGGTCCGGCCCCGCCCGGAGCCCACGCCGGCCAGGTAGCCCAGGTAGCCGGGCACCAGCGGCAGCGTGCACGGGGAGCTGAACGAGAGCACCCCGGCCAGCACGGCGAACAGCGGCAGCCAGGGACCGTCCACTTCGCACCGCAGACTACCAGCACCGACTGCCCAGGCTCTAGAATATCCCTGATGGAGTATTCGAGCTGATAAAATTGGGTCCACTCGCGGTGGCGGTCCTCGGGCTCCTGGAGGAGCGGCCCCGCCACCCGTACGACATCGCGTACACGATGCAGTTGCGTCGCCTCGACGAGCACATCAAGCTCAGCCCCGGCACGCTGTACCACGTCGTGGAGCAGCTCCGGCGCGTGGGCTGGATCCGGTCCACCGAGACGGCGCGCGAGGGCCGCCGGCCCGAGAGGACGATCTACGAGGTGACGCCCGAGGGCCGCCGCGCCCTCCAGCAGCGGCTGCGCGAGCTGATCTCCGAGCCGGCACGCGAGTACAGCTCGTTCGAGGCAGGCCTGTCGTTCATGCACCAGCTGCCGCGCGAGGAGGCCGTGGCGCTGCTCCGGCGGCGGGCGGCGGCCCTGGCGGAGCAGGCCGACCTCCGGGACTACGCGCTCGAGCAGACCCGCCAGCTCGGGGTGCGGCGGCTGGGCCTCATCGAGTGCGAGATGGTCCAGGACGCGCTGCGCTTCCAGGCGGAGTGGTCGCTGCGCATCGCGGACGAGATCGAGCAAGGCCAGCTGGAATGGGAGCCCTGCAGCGAGGAGCTGCTCCGGCGCGAGGGGCGGACGCCGACCGCCCCGCTGCGCCGCACGATCGATCAGGAGGTACCGTCTTGACCGCCACCCGCGCGAACCCCTGGGCCGTGCTGATCGTGCTGTGCATGGGGTTCTTCATGGTCCTGCTCGACATCACGATCGTGAACATCGCCATCCCGAGCATGGTGGACGGCCTCGGGGCCGGGCTCGACCAGGTGCTGTGGGTGCTCAACGCCTACACGCTGACCTACGCCGTGCTGCTGATCACGGCCGGGCGGCTCGGCGACCGCTTCGGGCAGCGCAACCTCTTCGCCGCGGGCCTCGCCCTCTTCACCGGCGCGTCCGCGCTCTGCGGCCTCGCCCAGACCCCCGACCAGCTGATCGCCGCCCGGGTGCTGCAGGCCGTGGGCGGCGCCCTCCTGACGCCGCAGACGCTCGCCATCCTGACCTCGATCTTCCCCCCCGAGCGGCGCGGCGCCGCGTTCGGTGTCTGGGGCGGCATCGCCGGCCTGGCCAGCGTGGCCGGCCCGGTGCTGGGCGGAGTCATCGTCACCTACCTGGACTGGCGCTGGATCTTCTACGTGAACGTGCCCATCGGCGCCGCAGCGCTGGTGCTCGCCTTCCTCCTCGTGCCCGATCTCCGGCCCGGCCGGGCCGCCGGCATCGAGCCGGTCGGCGTGCTGCTGACCTCGGCGGGCCTGCTGGCGATCACGTTCGGGCTGATCGAGGGCCAGCCCTACGGCTGGGCCACCGTGACCCACGTCGCGACGGTGGCGGTGACCATCCCGGAGATCCTGGCCGGCGGCGCCGTCCTTCTCGTCCTCTTCTTCCTCTGGGACGCGACCCGGACCTCGCCCCTGGTCCCGATGGCGCTCTTCCGGGACCGCAACTTCTCGCTGATGAACTGGGTGGCGGCCACCGTCAGCTTCGCCATGATCGGGCTGTTCCTGCCGCTCACGATCTACCTGCAGTCGGCGCTCGGCTTCTCGGCGCTGAGAGCCGGCCTGACGATGCTCCCGCTCTCGGTGATGTCGATGGCTGTGGCTCCGTTCGCCGGCCGTCTGGCTGACCGGGTCGGCGGCAAGTACGTGCTCCTGACCGGCGTCAGCTGTTTCGCCGCCGGGATGGGCCTGGTGGACTGGCGGGCCGGGACCGACTCCGACTGGACGACGTTCCTGCCCTGCCTCGTCGTCGCCGGCGTCGGGATGGGCTGCACGTTCGCGCCGATGACGACGGTCGCCATGCGCAACGTCCGGCCCCAGCTCGCCGGCGCCGCCTCGGGCATCATGAACACCACGCGCCAGGTGGGCGGGGCCATCGGCGCCGCGGTCGTGGGCGCCGTGCTCCAGAACCGGCTGGCGCAGACCCTCCACGACCAGGCGGTGCGCTACTCCGGCCAGCTGCCGCCACAGGCGCGGGGCAGGTTCGTGGCCGCCTTCGGCGCCGCCCCCGGCAGCGGCCTCCAGGTCGGGCGGACCGGCGCATCCGGCACGGGCCGGCTCGGAGACCTGCCCCCTCAGGTCGCCCAGCACATAGGCGTGATCGCCCACGACGTGTTCACCCACGGCTTCGTCGACGCGATGCGGCCGACGCTGCTGGTGCCGGTGGCCGTGCTGGCGGCAGGCGCGCTGAGCTGCCTGGCCGTGCGGCGGCGGAGACAGGTCCAGGGCGCCCCGCTCCGCGCGCGGGAAAAGCCCGACGCGGCGGCCTGACGGCCGGGAAATACAATCGGGACGTGAACGAGGGCTGGATCGAGCGGGCCGGCGTGCGCCTTCACTACCTGGACTGGCGGCCCGAGGGAACGGGGGCCGAGCCGGCCGTCTTCCTGCTCCACGGCCTGAGCTCGAACGCGCGCGTCTGGGAACGGGTGGCGAGCCGGCTCGGCGCCCGGCGCGTGGTGGCGCTGGACCAGCGCAGCCACGGCCTCTCGGACCGGCCAGCCGATGGCTACACGCAGGCCGCGCTCGTCGCCGACGCCGCTCACGCCATCCGCGAGCTCGGGCTGGAGCGCCCGCTGGTGGCGGGCCACTCGTGGGGAGCCGCGGTGGCCCTGGCCCTCGCCGCCGGCCACCCGGAGCTGGCCGCCGGCCTCGTGTTCGTCGACGGCCCCGCCAGCTCCTTCAGCCGCTTCATGACCTGGGAGCAGGCGGCCGAGCGGATGCAGCCGCCGCTGCCCACCTACCGCGACCTGGACGAGGCGGCCCGGTCCGAGGGCGCGCAGCTGGGCGAGGCCTGGGGCGACGACCTGCGCGAGTTCGTCAGGGCGGGGCTGGTCGAGGCGGAGGGGGGAGGCTACCGGTCCACGCTGACGTCCGGCGTCCGGCTCCAGATCCTCCGCGACCTGTTCGACTTCCAGCCCGAGCTGCTGTTCGCAAGCGTGGAGGGCCCGATCCTCCTGGCCATGGCTGCCCAGATGTGGCCTGGCGTGCCCGCCGAGTTCGTGGAACGCCGTCGGCGCGGCGTCGACGAGGTCACCGAGCTGCGACCCGACGCCCAGGTGCGGTGGTACGAGTCCCGGCACGACGTGCCGCTGATCCGCCCCGCCGAGCTCGCCGCGGACGTCGAGCGGACCGCCATCGCGGCGGCGTTCCGGTCGCTCGCCCGTGACGCCGCGGCGCTCGACGACGACTGGTCGCGGGCGGTGCACGGCGACGCCGCCGGCTGGACGGCGAAGGAGCTGCTGGCCCACGTGTCCAGCACCCAGGTGGCGATGCCGGGCGTGATCTCGTCGCCTCCGCAGCAGCGGCCCCCTGGCAGCCCCCCGTTCGACCCGGATCGCTGGAACGCCTCGCAGGTGCGGCGGCGTCAGGATCGCGTGCCCGCCGAGCTCGTCGACGAGATGCGCTCCGCGGCCGAGCGGGTCCACGCGGCCCTCATGGACGCCGACCTGGGCCGCGAGACGGCCACCGGCAACTTTGCCGGGCGCCCTCTCCGCGACGCCATGGAGCGGATGCTGTCGCACCAGCGGGGCCACCTGTCCGAGCTGTCGACGCCGTGAGTCAGGCGCGCCTTGATCCCGCCCCGCTGCTGCCGGGGCTCCACCGGCTGGCCGGACGCCTGCTGGAGGGCGTCGAGCCGCCGCCGGTGGCGATGGTCCGGCAGCGGCTGGACCCGCCGGTGGTGGAGGACGTGGACGCGGCCGCCCGGCAGGGGGTCAGGCAAGCCGTGGCCGGGGTGGCGCCCCGGCGGGTCGCGGTCGGGGTCGGCAGCCGCGGCATCGCGGGGATCGGGCGGATCGTCCAGGCTTCCATCGCGGCGCTGCGCGAGCTCGGCTTCGATCCGTTCGTCGTGCCGGCGATGGGCAGCCACGGGGCCGCGACGGCAGAGGGCCAGGCCGACCTGCTCGCCGGCTACGGCGTGGACCGGGCCCTCATCAGGGCCACCATGGACACGGTCGTCGTGGGCGAGGTGGACGGCGTGCCCGTCCACCTCGACCGCAACGTGGCGGAGGCCGGCGCCGTCTTCGTCGTCAACCGCGTCAAGCCCCACACCAGCTTCCGCGGGCCGGTGGAGTCCGGCCTGGCCAAGATGTGCGCGATCGGCCTCGGCAAGCAGGCCGGGGCCCGCCACCTCCACTCGCGGGGGCCGGCCGGGCTGCGCGACCTGATCCCCGCCGCGGCGCGGCTCCTGGCCGACCAGGGGATCCTGCTCGGCGGCCTGGCCATCGTCGAGAACCAGCGCGACCAGACCGCCCTGGTCCAAGGGCTCACCGCCCGCGAGGTGGGCGCCGGCGCCGAGGCGGCGCTGCTCGCCCAGGCGCGAGGCCTCATGCCCGGCATCCCGTTCGACGACCTCGACGTGCTGGTCATCGACAGGATCGGGAAGGACGTGAGCGGGGCCGGGATCGACACCAACGTGGTCGGGCGGCTCCGGGTCATCGGCCAGCCGGAGGCCGAGCCGCACCGCGTGACGGCGATCGTGGCCCTGGACCTGACTGACGCCTCGCACGGCAACGCCATGGGCATCGGCACGGCGGACTTCACCACGGCGCGGCTGCTCGCCAGGATCGACTTCGAGGCGCTGTACACGAACTCGCTGACGGCCGGCGTCATCGGGATCCAGCGCATGGTCATCCCCTGCGTGATGCCCACCGACCTCGCCGCCGTGTGCGCCGCCATCTCCAGCCGGGGCCGGGAGGCGCCCCTGCGCCTGGCCTGGATCGCCGACACCCTCCACACGGAGGTGCTGGCGGTCTCTCCGCCCCTGCTGGAGGAGGCGAGGTCGCGCCCCGAGCTCGAGGTTGTCGGGGAGCCGGCGCCGATGCCCTTCGACGCCGGGGGCCGCCTGCGGCCGCTGGGGACCGCCGGCTGAGCTTCGGCAGCCCCTCTACGATGAGGAGGTGATCTCGGACGAGCGGCTCGACCGCTACGCGCGGCTGGCTATCGAGGTCGGTCTGAACCTCACCCCAGGCCAGGACCTCCTCGTCGAGGGCATGGTCGAGCACGCTCCGCTCGCTCGCCGCGTGGCGCGGGCGGCCTACGCGGCCGGGGCCGGCAACGTCGACGTCGTCTACGGGGACCTGCACGTCAGCAGGGCGCAGATCGAGGCCGGCGCCCAGGCCCGGCTGGGCTGGACGCCGCCCTGGATGCTGCGCCGGATCGAGGACGCCATGGAGCGCCACGCGGCGCTGCTCTCGCTCCACGGCAACCCCGAGCCGGACCTGATGGCCGGCGTCGACCAGGCCAGGCTGGGGCGCTCCCGGCTGCTGGACTTCCAGGCGCTGAGGGTGCGGGCCCTCAACGAGGCGATGCTGGACTGGTGCATCGTCGCGTGTCCCACCGAGGGCTGGGCCCGGAGCCTCTTCGGTGAGCCGGACGTCGAGCGCCTGTGGCAGGCGGTGGAGACTGCCGTGCGGCTCGACGAGCCCGACCCGGTGGCCGCCTGGCGCGACCACATCGCGCGGCTGCAGCATCGCGCGGCGTCGATGACCGGGCGCCGGTTCGATGCCATCCGGTTCCGGGGCCCGGGGACGGACCTCACGGTCGGGCTGCTGCCCAACTCGCGGTGGTGCTCGGCCGAGACGCAGACGGCCTGGGGCCAGCGCCACGTGCCCAACCTGCCCACCGAGGAGGTGTTCACCACGCCCGACCCCCGGCGCGCCGACGGGACCGTCCGCTCCACCCGTCCGCTGATCCTGCCCGAGCTGACGGTGCGCGACCTTGCGCTGCGGTTCGAGGGCGGCCGCGTGGTCGACATCACCGCGACGACCGGCGCCGCCGTCTTCCGCGCGCTGCTCGACATCGACGAGGGCGCCCGGCGCCTGGGCGAGCTGGCCCTCGTCGACGGGACGACCCGGGTCGGCCGCCTGGGCATGACGTTCCAGTCCACCCTGCTGGACGAGAACGCCACCTGCCACCTGGCCGTCGGGACCGGGCTGGCGGTGGGGATCGACGGGGCGGACGGCCGCGCCGGCCAGGACCTGCGGGAGCTGGGGGCCAACGTGTCCGGCGTGCACACTGACTTCATGGTCGGCGGGCCCGAGGTGGAGGTCGACGGGCTGGAGCGAGACGGGGCCGCCGTGCCGCTCCTGCGCCGGGACGAGTGGCTGCTGCCCTGAGCCGGGTTCCGCTGCGCGAGCGGACGGCGGGCTCGAGGCTGAGCGCGAGCGCGCCCGGGCGCCGCTACACCGGGTAGAGCAGCACGTCCGAGGCCAGCTCGCGGGACAGCGCCCACGCGGTCGGGTGGGCCAGCGCGGGCACGGGCACCCGGTGCCGGTGCAGGCCCAGCACGACCATGTCCGGCCGCAGCTCGTGGGCCAGGCAGCGTATCGCCCAGAACGGGGTCGAGTGCACGCATACCCCGTTGGCGCCGGCCGCCAGCGGCCAGGGAAACCGCTCCTCGACCGGCCCGCCGGCCAGCGCCGGGTAGCCCATCGCCGACGCCAGCGACGCCGCCCAGGCGGGGACGGACGCGTACACGACCGTGATCCGGCGTGGCGCCGCGACGCCCAGCGCGTCGAGTAGACGCGCCATCGCCGCGTTCGTGGTGCGCGAGTCCACCGCCATCAGCACGCTGCCCGGCAGCCCGCCGGGCCGCCGCCGCTGCACGACGACAGGGCAGCGCTCGAGAGCGGGCCACAGGCCCCTCGCCGCCAGCCGCCAGGTGCTGGAGGAGACCACCAGGCCGCGGACGGCCGTCCGTGCCCGGAGCTCGGCGGCCAGCTCCGACCAGCCCCGCCAGCCTTCCACGCGATCCCCGGCCAGGTCGCGCAGCAGCGGCAGGCCGGAGCGCGGCCGCAAGGGCAGGACGCACCCGGTCAGCGGCGCTCCGGCGGCCTCCGCCAGCTGGGCGGCCACCCGGAGCGTCTCCAGCTCGCCCAGGTCGCCCCGCACCAGCGCCACCAGCGGCAGGCCCCCGGCCCTGCGCGGGGCGGAGTCGATCACGTGGACCCCGGCCCGAGCGCCAGCCGTGGCACGTCGGCCGCGCCATAGCCGTGCGCCACCAGGAGCAGAGTCCCGGCCAGCGCCGCGACCAGCAGCACCGCGAAGAGCACCCGGAGCGCGGGCCGAAGCGGCGGCAGGGGAACGGACCCCGGCGCGGCGTCGCCTCCGTCGAGCAGGGCCAGGCCGCGGCGGAGCCGCCTCCGGGCACCCTCCGCAAGCAACACGTAGGCGGCCTCGGGATCGAGACGGTGGACGGCACCGTCGCGCGAGCCGTTGAGGCCGTCCCTGGCGACCCGCCTGGCGGCCGCACCCAGGATGATCCCCTCGGCCAGCTGGCGCAGCCCGAACCGCCGAACGGTCTCGGGCCGCGGCGGGCGCCGCAGCAGCACCGCCATCGGGAAGCAGATCAGGGACATCGCGGCCGCCACCCAGAACGCGTCGTCGAAGCCCCTGGCAGCCTGCGCCAGCAGCACGGCCTTCACCGCCGCCGGCAGGTTGACGGCAGCCAGGTCGCCGCCGTCCGCCAGTGAGAAGGCCGACCCGCCGGGAAGCGGCGGCAGGTGGGCGAGGATGCGGTCGGTCAGGATCGTCGCCACGATCGCCACCCCGAGCGCGCTGGCCACGCGCTGGACCGTGTTGCTGGTCGAGGCCGCCCGCGAAATCAGGCCGGGGGGCAGGCTGATGTACGCCGAGGACATGGCCGGCATCATCGAGAGGCCCATGCCGACGCCACGGCCCGCCAGCATCAGCCCCATGGTCCAGCGCGGGGTGTCCGGCGTGAGCGTGGTCATCCACACGGTCGTCACGGTCAGCACCGCCAGCCCGAAGGGGACGACCTGGCGCGCTCCGAAGCGGTCGGTCAGCGAACCACCGATGGGCATGGCGATGGCCGCGGCCAGGCCCTGTGCCGCGAGCACCACGCCGGAGTCGAACGCGCCGTACCCCTGCACCTGCTGCAGGAAGTACGGCACCAGCAGGACCGACCCGAACAGCGCGAGCCCGATGAAGAAGTTGACGATCATGGCCGCCGCGAACGCGGCGTCCCGGAACACCCGGATCTCGATGAGCGGCGATCGCTGGCGCAGCTCGTACAGGCAGAAGACCACGAGCAGGGCGGCGCCGACGACGAGCGGGAGCAGGGCCTGGACGGAGCCCCAGCCGTAAACGGCAGGCTGGCTCAGCCCGTACACGATCCCGACCACCCCGGGGACGCCGAGGGCCAGGCCGCCGACGTCCAGACGCTGGCCCGGGACGCCGGCGCCGGGGTTGCGCAGGAACAACGCGGTGACGAGCGCGCCCGCGATGCCGACCGGGACGTTGACGTAGAAGATCAGGCGCCACGTCACGGACTGCACCAGCCAGCCGCCGAGCAGCGGGCCGAGGATGGGCGCGACCATCATGGGCATCCCCAGCGCGGCCATCATCCGGCCCCGCTCTCGGGGAGTGCTCACCGTCATCAGGATGGTCATGCCGACCGGCATGATGAGGCCGCCGGCCAGGCCCTGGACCACACGGAACCCGACGAGTGAGCCGCTCGACCAGGCCAGCCCGCACAGCATCGAGGCGAGCGTGAAGAGGATCTGGCTGGTCATGAACACCCGCTTCGTGCCGTACCGGTCGGCGAGCCAGCCGGTCAGCGGGATGACGGCCGCCAGCCCCAGCGCGTACCCGGTGACCACCCACTGGATGTCGGTCAGGGAGACCCTGAAGTCGTTCTCCAGCGTCGGCAGCGCCACGTTGATGATCGTCTGGTTCAGGATGGACATCAGGGCGCCGAGGACGACGACGCCCGCCGCTATCCACTTGTACTCGACTCCGCGGCGGGCGGGGGCGCCGGGCGGCGCGGTCCCCGACGCTCGCTCGAACGCCGCCGGGGCCTGCGCCATGCCGGGCTAGACCTTCGCGGTTCCCGTGGCGTCCGGGGGCCGGCGCGTCGCCGCATGCAGCGCGTGGGCCAGGATGGCGACGAGGCCCGCCGCGCTCGCCGCGATCTCAGCCGCGCCGGCCCAGACGCTCGTCCACACGGAGCCGGTCCAGCCCCCCGCGACCGGGTAGCCGACCGCCCACGGCGCCACGAACGTCCAGGTCCCGGCCGCCAGGCCGAGCACGAACAGGCCGGCGAGCGGCAGGCTGCGCCTGGCCTCAGCTCTCACGGCCGGTCCCCCACCTGGACGGGGTGGACGGCTCACCGGCTCGCCGGCCCCCGGCGCTCTGGGCGTCGAGATCCTCGGCCAGCGCCTGCGCCAGGGCGATGAGGGCCCTGTCCATCTCTCCGGCGCTCGCGGGGTCGGCGTCGGCCCGACGGGCCGTGCGCGCAGGTGCCGTCGCGCCGGCCTCCCGGAACGCGGCCGCCACCTGCGCCACGACCACCACGAGCCCGAGCACGGCCAGGGCGAGCAGGCCCGCGCCAGTGCCGACCTCGGTCTTCGTCACCGTCGTCCAGTCGCCGCCGCCCTGCTCGGACTGCGCCCAGGGCGCCAGGATGAGCCACCCGCCGGCCAGGCCGGTGACGAGCGCCCAGGCGAGGCCGAGGACCGGGCGCAGCGTCATATGCTCCCCTCCAGCACGGGGTGAGGTACGCGCCCCGCACCGTTGCCCGCTGCCGCGCCCGCCGATCCCGCCGCCACGAGCGCCGCCAGGCCTCTGACCAGAGCGTCCAGGTCGTCCGGACGCATCTGCTCCAGCCAGGAGCGCAGGGTCTCGCGCGACCCCTGGCGCAGGCGCTGGACCAGCGCCGCCCCCGCGTCGGTGGGCTCGGCGAGGGTTCGCCGCCGGTCGACGCGGTCCTCCCGGCGCCCGGCCAGGCCCTGCTCGACGAGGCGGTCGACCAGAGAGCTCGCCGCCGGCAACCCGATGCCGAGCCGCCCGGCGACGCCGCCGATGGGCACCGGGCCGGCGTCGGAAAGCGCGAAGAGGGCCCGGAGCTGCGACAGGCTGAGCTCGACCTCGCGCCAGGCAGGCGCGTCCCGCTCGTGGAGGACGCGCGTCGCACGCCGGTACAGTTCCAGGCCTCGCTCGACCGCTTCGTCCCCCATGTGTTTGCAGCGTAGCAAACAGATCGACGTCGTCAAACCATTTTTCCCGACCGGCGGGTCGGCGCCCGGCCGGGAAGGGCGCCTCAGTCGGGCCTGACGGCGTGAACCAGGCGGGCCAGGTCCTCCTCGTCCGTCCACCAGCCGCAGGAGGCGCGGAGCCAGCCGTCGGGCAGGGCGCGGATCACGACCCCGCGCTCCTGGCAGCGCAAGACCGCTGCCTCGGCCGCCTCCGGCGCCGGCCCCGGGGCCGGCGCGAACGAGACCAGCGTGCCGCCCTGGCCGGCCGGGGTGCGGACGTCCACGCCGGCGGCCAGGAGCAGCTCACGGCAGCGGGCGGCCATCGCCGCGGCGCGCTCGAACGCCCACTCCGGCCGCTCCTCCATCGCCGCCAGCAGCCCCGCGACTCCCGCGAGCGGGTGGTGGGCCACCCCGAACCGCTGGGCTCCCTCCGCGTGGGAGGCGGCGTGCCCGGCCACCGCCGGCCGGAGCCGGTCCGGGTCGCCGATGTACAGGGCGCCCGTCAGCTCTGGACCGCACAGCCACTTCTGGCCGGAGACGGTGTAGAAGTCGGCCGCGCCGGCATCCGCCGGGATGGCGCCGGCGGACTGGGCGCCGTCGACCAGCAGCGGCACGCCGCTGCCCCGGCGGATCTCGGCGATGGGCAGGACCTGGCCGTTCACCCAGAGCACGTGCGAGAGCGCCACCAGGCGCGTGCGCGGGGTGACCTCGGCGAGCACGGCCGCCACCGCCTCTTCCTGCGTCACCCCGAGCACGTGGGCCGTCCGCACCGTCGCGGCGCTGGCCCGCAGCGGCTCCCCCAGGCCCGGGTGCTCGGCGTCCGTCGTCACCACCTCGTCGCCGGGCTGCAGACGGAACGCGTTGACGACGATGTTGCAGCCCTCCGTCGTCGAGGTCGTCAGCACCACCTGGCCGGGGGCCACGTCGAGCAGCGCGGCCAGCCGCTCCCGGAGACGATCGGCCAGCCGCGCCCACTCCTCCCACCGCCAGCGGCCGGCGCGACCCTCCTCCAGGTCGCGCCGCTCCCAGTCGGCCATTGCGCGGTGCGTCGCCACGGAAAGCGGCCCGGTGGTGCCGGCGTTCAGGTACGCCAGACGGCCCAGGACCGGGAACCGCGCCCTGGCCTCCGCATACGCCGCGTCAGCCATCGATCCCCCACTGGGGTGGAAAGACCCAGCGGCAGCGTAAGCAAGGGCTCCGCCCTGCGTGTGAGTCCGTGATCCCGACGCCGCCGACACCCCAGGTAGCCCCGAAGGGAAGCACCGAAGGTGCCCCGAACATCACCGAACAGAGGGGGGGTTCCGGAAGGGGGGGCCTGCCCCCCCTTGCATCGTTCATGCCAGCGCTATCGGCCGGACCGGCGAGCCGGTCGCGCCCCGGATCTTGAGCGGCAGGCACACGAAGCTGAACTCGTGGACGCCGGCCGCGGCCAGGTCCTACAGGAACAGGTTCTCGAGGATGTGGATCCCGCTCCGGACCAGCAGGATCACGTGGCCCGGCAGCGTGATGCCGAGCTCGGGGTCGGTTCCGCCGGTGAAGTCCCACGCCATGTTGTCGGCCCCGACCGCTCTGATCCCGAGCTCGGCCAGCCACTGGGACACGTCGCCTCTCATGCCGGAGCCCCGCAGGTAGCGCCCGGGGTCGTTCCAGTGGGCGCCGTTGCCGGTGCGGACCAGGAGGACGTCGCCGGCCGCCGGGCGCACGCGCTGGGCGTCCGCCGCGGACCTGACCTCGTCCAGGCCGATCCAGCGACCGGGCTCGACCACGCCAAGGTCGACCAGCCAGCCCCGCCCGACGACCGGCTCGATCGTCTCCACGCCGAGCTGGGTGTAGCCGAAGGACGTGGCGACGGCCCTGGCGTCGACCCCTCCGCAGAGCGACAGGCCGACGGCCTGGTGGCAGAGCGCGTCGATGTGGGTGCCGGCATGGTCGCTGGTGACCAGCGTCCCGGCCGAGCCGGTGCGGCCGTCGGCCGGCGGGTTCTCGTGGCGGCGGTGCAGCAGGTAGGAGAAACCCGGAGGCGTGTGCGCCGGATGAATGGGCGCGCCCTGCCAGCGCGGCTGCTCCAGGTCGAAGACCCGGGCCCCGCGCAGGTCTACCGTCACGCGCGCCTGGGCGACACGAGACGGATGAACGCGAGCAGGATGATGGCCCCCAGGATGGAGACGACCAGGCTGCCCACGAACCCGAACGTGGTGCTCGGCAGGACGAGACCGACCAGGATGCCCCCGATGAACGCGCCCACGATCCCGACGATGATGTCCACCAGGCATCCGTAGCCTCGACCCCGGACGAGCGTGCCGGCGACCGCGCCGGCCAGCAGGCCCACGATCAGCCAGGCGAACCAGCCGCCCGGGTTCAGGAGCACGGTGGCCAGGGGCGCGCCCATCTCTCGCGTGATTCTATCCGCTACCATGGCTGCTCTTTCTGCCGGCGGTCTTGAGGAGGAAGGAATGCGTGGCCTGGTGATAGGGGTGCGGCTCCTGGTGCTCTCGGGGTGCTCGGCCCTGGCGGTGGCAGCCTGCGGGCCGCTGCCCGGCGCCGCGACGCCGACGCCCTCTGCCGCGGCCGGGCCCGTCTCACCCGGCGCAGGCGGCCCGCGACTCACGGGCCAGGCCTGCGCCGTGCTGACGGTGGCCGACGTGCAGTCCGCTGTCGGCGTGCCGGTCAGCCAGGTGCCGATGAGCGCGGCTCCACCGGCCGGTGGTCCGGGCGGCACGCTGGTCAGCGGCTGCAACTACGCGGCGAGCGGCAGCAGCGCGGCCGGCGCCTCGCTGTTCCTGTTCCGAGACCTGCCCATCTCCTACTTCGGCTCGGTGCCCGGCTTCCAGCCGGTCAGCGGCATCGGCGACCGCGCGTACCTGCAGGTCCCGGTGATCGTCGGGCAGAAAGGGCACACGACGTTCCAGCTGATCCTGGTGTCGCAGGCGGACGACGCCACGAAGGCGCGGACGCTGCGGGCGCTCGCGGCGGTGGTAGCCGGCCGCCTCTGACCCGGCGGGCGGCCCGCCCCTGGCTTCAGCCGTCGGCCGGCAGGATCGTGAAGTGGCCGCGCCCGCCGATCCGGATCCCCCCTCCGGCCCCTAGCGGGGCCACCCTCCCCCGCAAGGGGGGAGGGGCGTTCCTGCGTCAGACCTTGGGCTCCACCTTGGGTCCGAAGCGGGGGTCGGCCGCCACCAGCGAGTCGATGTACCGGAAGCGCTCGTAGCGGTGCTGCAGCAGCTCCTCGGGCGGGACCGGCAGGAGCGGCTCCAGGTGCCGCCACAGC
>DATFRD010000156.1:0-26919 GCA_035263645.1 Candidatus Dormiibacterota bacterium
CTCGACGTCTACCTCCACCGGGTCCCGGACGAGCTGGCCGAGATCGAGGCCCGCAAGTACGCTGGAGACAGGCTCGACCGCCTCTGCTTCGCGTGGGCGGGCGGCTCCGAGCCGGGCGACGCGCACTACTACCGCATCCAGGGGGGCCCGCTGCTCATCGAGTACGACAACACCCAGCGCGGCGTCAACCACGTCCACAGCGTCTGGCGCGACCTGCGCTCGGACTTCGGCGACGACGTACTCCGCCTTCACCACGCTCGCCATCACGGGCCGCCCGGCACCGAACCGGAGGACGGCGGGCGGGGCTGACCAGCGTCAGGCGGGGGCGGGCCCAGGCGACCCCCGGCGACGGACCCTGCGCGCCGTGGCCAGCTTGCCCTTCTATTGCATAGACTCATACTCTTTAGAGCCCAGCGGCGACCGGTTCTCCGGGCTGGATTCCGGCTCCAAGGGAGGTCAGTGATGACGAAGCAGCGTTTGGTGATCCTGGGCGCGGGCCTCGCGGGCGGCACCGCGGCTGCGGCCCTGCGCGAGGAGGGCTTCGACGGCGAGGTGACGCTGATCGGCGCCGAGTCCCGCCCTCCGTACCACCGGCCGCCGCTGTCGAAGGGCTACCTGCGCGGAGAGGAGCGGTTCGAGGACCAGCTCGTCAACCCCGAGGACGCCTACGCCGCGGGCGACATCGACCTGCGCCTCGGCGCCCGAGCCGTGCGGCTGGACGCGGCGTCGAAGGTCGTCGAGCTCGACGGCGGCGACCGGGTCGCCTACGACCGGCTCCTCGTCGCCACGGGGGGCCGGAACCGGCGGCCGCCGATCCCGGGCCTCGACCTGGAGGGCGCGCTGCAGCTGCGGACGGTTGAAGAGGCGGACCGCATCCGGGCCGCCGCCGCGCCCCGCCGGAGGGCGGTCGTGGTCGGCATGGGCTTCATCGGCTCCGAGGTGACCGCCTCCCTGCGCCAGCTGGGCGTGGACGTGACGGCGATCGCGGGCTCCGGAGCGCCGCTCGCGCGCGTCCTCGGAGAGGAGGTGGGCGAGGTGCTGGCGGGTGTCCACCGGGAGCACGGGGTCGAGCTGGTGCTCGACGACCCGGTCGCCGCGTTCGAGGGGAACGGCCGCGTGGAGCGGGTGCGGACTGCCGGCGGACGGCTCATCCCCTGCGACTTCGCGGTGGTCGGAATCGGGATCTCGCCGAACGCCGAGCTGCTGGAGGCGGCTGGGGCCGCGGTCGAGAACGGGGTGCTGGTGGACGAGTGGTGCCGGACCAGCCTGCCGGACGTGTACGCGGCCGGCGACATCACGAACCACCAGCACCGGGTGTTCGGCCGGCTGCGCGTCGAGCACTGGAACAACGCGTTCCAGCAGGGCCGCGCGGCGGCGGTGTCGATGCTGGGCAGGGGCCGACCCTATGACTACATCCATTCCTTCTGGTCGGACCAGTACGACCAGTCGCTTGAGTACGTGGGCTTCGCCGACAGGTGGGACCGGGTGGTCTTCCGGGGCGAGCCGGCGAGCCGGCGCTTCCTGGCCTTCTACCTGGAGGACGGGGTGCTGCGCGCGGCGTTCGGCCTCAATCGCGGCGGCGACCCCGAGGACGCCGAGCACGAGGGCGAGCTGAAGACGTGCGTGCCGCTGATCCGCGAGCACATCCGCGTCGATCCCGCCCGCCTGGGAGACGAACGGCGCGACCTCGCGCGAGCGGCCGGCAGCTGAGCGGCCGTGCCGTTCAGGGGGAGGGCGGAGACTCCGGCTGAGCTGCCAGGTCCGCCCGGCCCGCGGGGTCGACCGCGCCCACCGAGCCGAGCGGGCCGAGCAGCCGGTAGCGGCGGTGCTGGTAGACGAGGAACGTGGCGAGCAGGGCCAGCCCGGTCAGCCCGCCGGCTGCCAGCGACACGCCGGGCGACCGGTCGAAGCCGCCCTGCAGGTGCGCCGCGAGGAGCGCCGTCCCGGCGCCGCCGACCACGCCGTTGATCACCGCGACCATGCTCGCGATCGTGAACAGCTCGTTCCGTCGACCCCGGCTGGAGGCCAGGGCGAGGAGCGCCGCCAGCGGGCTGTCCCGCCCCGTGTCGAAGAACGAGCCGGCCTCGGGGGTCAGACCCGCGTAGTAGCGGCGGATCTGGGCCATGGCCCGGACGTACACCGAGTTCTGCACCCCGGTATCGACGAGCCTGACGATCGTGAAGAGGCCCAGGACGAAGAGCGTCGGCAGCACGACCGCGAGGAAGGGGCCGAGCGCGGAGCGCGACTGCGCCACGAAAGCGATGGCCACCAGGCTGATGGACAGCGACACCAGGTACAGCGAGGCGCGGGCTGCGCTCTCGGTGATCGTGTTGCCGGCCGCCGACTGGAGCACGAAGTAGTGGTTGTTGAGCGCGGCCAGAAAGGCGGTGCGTCGTTCGGCGTCGTCCAGCGCCGCGTTCGTGCTCACCTCCATGGGTACGGGCTCCAGACTATCTCCTGCGGGCGGGCGGAGGCGGAGGCGGTCTTATATTCAATGGACGTTGTCTTTACAAACCCAGCAGACCGGCGGCGAGGAGATCGAGCTGCTCGCGCTCCTGCACGACCCGGTGCGCAGGTCCCTCTACCGTCATGTCGCCGGGCAGCGCGACTACGTGAGCCGGGATGAGGCCGCGGCCGCCGTCGGCATCGCCCGCGCGCTGGCCGCGCACCACCTGGACAGGATGGCGGCCGGGGGGCTCCTGGAGACGACCTATCGCCGCCCGCCAGGCCGCGGCGGTCCCGGAGCCGGCAGGCCGGCCAAGCTCTACCGACGGTCGCGGAGGCAGATCGCCGTCAGCCTGCCGCACCGGGACTACGAGCTGCTGGCCCGGCTCCTGGCCGCGGCACTGGACCAGGACCTGCCCGAGCGGGTCTCCGGCCGGCTTGCGCAGGCAGCCGGGAGGGCCGGGACCGCACTGGCGGCGCAGGCGAGGAGACTGGCCGGGCGCGGTCCGGGCCGCCGGCGGCTGGTCGACGCAGCGATGGAGGCTCTCAGCCGCCAGGGCTACGAACCGCGGCGCGACGGTGCCGACCTGCAGCTCGTCAACTGTCCATTCGAGGCCGTCGCGCAGGAGCACCGGGGACTGGTGTGCCGGGTCAACCTGGCGCTGCTGGAGGCGTTCGCCCGCGGGCTGGACCTCGACGGCGTCACGCTGCAGGCCGAGCCGGGCGACGGCCGCTGCTGCGTCGTGATCCGGACAGGAGCCGGGACGGAGGCGGCCCCGGCGTAGGGGTGGCCGAGGTGCCGGTCCGGCCCATGCGCGCCAGCACCGCGCGTGCGGCGGCTGCCGTACCGTGTCCCCGATGACCGAGCACAGCGAGGCGCAGACAGCCGCAGGGGCCGGCCCCGGCGGCGCCGCGATCCGGCCCTTCCGAATCGACGTCCCCCAGGCCGACCTCGACGACCTGCGCGACCGCCTCGCGCGCACTCGCTGGCCGGACGAGCTAGCCGGCGTCGGCTGGGCGTACGGCGTGCCGCTCGGCTATCTGAAGGAGCTGGCCGAGTACTGGCGCACCTCCTACGACTGGCGCCGGCACGAGGCGGGGCTCAACCAGCTCCCGCATTTCATCACCACGATCGACGGCGCGGACGTGCACTTCCTGCACGTGCGCTCACCGGAGCCCGAGGCCCTTCCCCTCGTCATGACCCATGGCTGGCCGGGCTCGATCGTGGAGTTCCTCGACGTCATCGGGCCGCTCACGGACCCGCGGGCGGCAGGCGCCGACCCGGCCGACGCCTTTCACCTGGTCTGCCCCACGATCCCCGGCTACGCCTTCTCCGGCCCGACCCGGGACACAGGCTGGGGCGTGCGCCGCGTCGCCGGCGCCGTGGCGGTCCTCATGGACCGCCTGGGCTACGGCCGCTACGGCGCCCAGGGCGGCGACTGGGGAGCGGCCGTCGCCAGGGAGCTGGGAACCGCCCACCCCGACCGCGTCGTCGGGGTGCACGTCACGCTCCTGACGTCCAGGCCGCCCGACGACCCGGCCGAGCTGGCCGCCCTCACCGACGCCGAGCGGGAGCGCCTCGGGGACGGACGTCGCTTCGAGGCCGAGATGTCGGGCTACGGGAGGATCCAGGGCACCCGACCCCAGACGCTGGCCTACGGGCTCACCGACTCGCCCGCCGGCCAGCTGGCCTGGATCGTCGAGAAGTTCAGGGAGTGGACGGACTCGGCCGAGGTGCCCGAGGACGCGGTCGACCGGGACCGGCTGCTGACGAACGTGATGCTGTACTGGCTGACCGCGACGGCCGGGTCGTCGGCGCGGCTCTACTACGAGACCGCGCACTCCGGCGAGCGGGCCCGGCGGATGCGGAACCCGACGGCCACCGGGGTGGCGGTCTTTCCGAAGGAGATCGTCCGCGCGGTCCGGCCCCTCGCCGAGCGGACGGACAACATCGTGCACTGGTCGGAGTTCGACCGCGGCGGCCACTTCGCGGCCATGGAGGAGCCCGACCTGCTGGTCGGCGACATCCGGGAGTTCTTCCGGCGCTTCCGATGACCGGCGGAGAGCCCTCGCCGCACGTCTAGCGGTGGACATGGAGGCGGCGACCGCGCGGGAACCGGTCGATCCGAACGTCCCGCCGCGCATGCTCGCGACGATCGCGCTCGCCACGCTGCTCAACCCGCTCAACTCCTCCATGATCGCGGTCGCCCTGGTCCCCATCCAGGCGGCCTTCCACGCGGGCATCGCCGACGCCACCTGGCTCATATCGGGCTTCTACCTGGCGGGCGCCGTGGGCCAGCCCCTGATGGGCCGGCTGGCCGACCAGTTCGGCCCGCGCCGGGTGTTCACGACCGGGCTCGCGCTCGCTGCCGTGACTGGCGCGCTGGCGCCGCTGGCGCCTTCGATCGGCTGGCTCGCGGGCCTTCGGGTGCTGCAGGCGGTGGGCACGTCCGCCGCGTTCCCGTCGGGCATGGCGATGTTCCGGGCCCGGGCGGGCGGCGGCGCGGCCAGGCCGCCGGCGGGCGCCCTGGCGGCGGTGAGCATCGCCGCCAACGTCAGCGCGGCGGTGGGCCCGACCCTCGGTGGAGCCCTGGTCGAGGTCGCCGGCTGGCCGGCGATCTTCCTGATCAACTTCCCGGCCGCCGGGGTGGGCATGCTTCTCGCCCTCCGCTGGCTCCCCCCGGATCGCGGCCGTGCCGGCCCCGAATCTCTCCGCTCGATCGCCGGGCTGGTCGACCTGCCGGGCGTCGCCCTGTTCAGCATCGCGATCGGAGGGCTCCTCGCGTTCCTCCTCTCGGTCTCCAGCGCCCCCCGCTGGGCGCTGCTGCCGGTGGCGCCAGTCGCCGCCGCGGCGCTGGTCTGGCGCGAGCGGGGCACGGCCGCCCCGTTCTTCGACGTCCGGATGCTCGCGTCGAACCGGGCCCTCACCGGCGTGTACGCGCAGTTCACGGCGGTGAACCTGGTCTTCTACTCGGTCTTCTTCGGCCTGCCCCTGTGGCTGGAGAAGGCTCGCGGCCTGGGCCCCGGCCAGACCGGGCTGATCGTGATGCCCTTCGCCGGGCTGGGCGTCCTCGCCACGCTGATCGCGGCCCGGCTGATCCGCCGGCGGGGCCCTCGCCTGCCGCTCGCCCTCGGAGCTGCGGTCCTCTGCCTCGGGGTGCTGCTGCTCCTGCTCCTCCGGCAGGCCACGCCGCTGGCCGGCGTCGTCGCCATCATGGCGGTCCTCGGCCTGCCCAACGGGATGCTGAACCTCGGCCTGCAGGCGCTGCTCTTCCGGGCCGCTGCGGGCCACGAGATGGGAGCCGCGTCCGGTCTCTTTCAGACCTGCCGCTACGTCGGCAGCGTGCTGTCCACGAGCCTGCTCGGAGTCGTGTTCGCCCGCGGAGCGACGAGCTCGGCGCTCCGCTCGCTGGGGGTCGTGCTCGCCGTCATCAGCCTGCTGCTGCTCGTCGCCAGCCTGCTTCGCCTGGTCCGACCCGAGCCGACCGCGCCGGGCAACAGGGCGGCCGCTGAGCCGTGACGGGCCGGCGCCGGAGCCGGGCGGTGCTCGCGGTCCGGGTTCACCCCGGCGCCTCGCGGGAGCGCGTCGCCTGGGACGGTCGGACGCTCGAGGTCTGGGTCACCGCCCGCGCCGTCGAGGGCGCCGCCAACCGCGCCGTGGAGACGGCGCTGGCGACGGCGCTCGGCGTGCGGCGATCGGCCGTCCGGCTGGTGGCCGGCGAGCGCGCCCGCGACAAGCTGGTGGAGGTGGAGGGCGTCACCGGCGAGGCGCTGGACCGGCTGTCGGGCTCGCGCCCTCCCCCCTCTTGACCGCTATGAGCACCTCGGTGTCGCCGGGCCACTCCCAGAAGCAGCCCGTGTCGGTGTGCTCCGCGAGGTTCCGTGCCAGCTCGGCGCGGAAGTCGTCGAGGCGGTCGCCGAACAGGTCCGGGGCGGCGAAGGACGTCGAGAGGTAGTTGTCGATCACGTCGTCGACGCTCCGGACCAGGTCACGGCGGCCCGGCAGCACCAGCCGCTGCGGGGCGCCGAACGGCGTCCTCGCCAGCAGGTCGGCGTACGGCTCCTGGGCTGGATCGCGCGGCGGCCGGCCGCGGCCCAGGTAGCGCACGAGGAGGGCATCCACGACGCCGTGCGGTATCGGGGGGTGCGGTGGCCCGGCGGGCGGTACGGCCACGGTATCGTGCCCGTCCAGCTCGTGATGGATCAGGAGCATGGCCCCGCCGGGCTCCAGGCACCCGTGGACGATCGCGGCCACCGCCTCCCTGTCGGTCCAGTGGAAGGACTGGGCCAGGGTGACCGCCCGGAACGCGCCCAGGTCCAGGAGCGGGATGTCCTCCGCCCGGCCCTGGACCCACCGCACCATGGAGCCGGCGCCAGGCTCGGGCGCTGCGCGCGCCTCGGCGAGCATCGCCTCCTCGGGATCGAGGCCGATCACCTCTGCGAAGCTCGGGGCCAGCACGAGGGCGACGACGCCGGGGCCGCAGCCCACGTCGAGCAGGCGGCCCGTCCCATCCCAGCCGAGGCGGGCGGCGAGCGCCGGCTGCAGCTCGGCCGAGTACGGGGGCCGAGCCGAGTAGTGTCGCGCGGCCGACCGGAAGGGCCGTCTTGCCGGCGTCACGGGTTCAGCCGGAAGCCGCCGTTGCTGTACAGGACCTGGCCCGTGATCCAGCCGCCGGCGTCCGAGCAGAGGAAGCGGACCAGCCGGGCGGCGTCGTCGGGCAGGCCGACGCGGCCCATCGGCGTCCGGCGCCTGGCGTCCTCGTAGACCTCGGCCGTCATCCAGCCGGTGTCGGTCGGCCCCGGGTTGATGCAGTTGGCCGTGATCCCGCGCGGCGCAAGCTCGCGCGCGGCGGCCAGCACGACCCGGTCGAGGGCCGCCTTGGTCGCCCCGTAGGCGAGGTTGGCCGGCGTGAAGTGGTCGCTGGTGAAGGCCAGGATCCTGCCCCTGCCGGACGTCAGCCGCTCGGCGAACCGCTGGATCAGCAGCAGCGGCGCGCGCACGTTGACCGCGTGGTGCCGGTCCAGCGCCTCCGCCGTCGTGTCCATCAGGCCGGCCGTGACGCAGTGCGTGTGGACGATGACCAGGGCGTCGAACGGGCCGACCGCCGCCTCCAGCGTGGCGAACGTCCGGGCCGGGGCGTCGGGGTCTCCCAGGTCATCGTGGTGCAGCGCCGTGTCCACCCCGCCAAGCTCCGGCAGCCAGGAGGTGGGGTCCTCGTCGAAGTGGTGCAGCCCGAGGTTCCAGCCGCCGCCGGCGAGCGTCCGCGCCACCGCGGCGGCGATGCCGTTCGGCCGGCCGACGCCGGTCAGCAGCGCGGCGGGCACCGCCCCGGCTCAGCGGGCGCCGGCTGGAAGACCGCTCAGCACGCCGGCGGCCACGGCGTCGAAGGCGGCCGCCTCCGCCCCGGTCAGCCGCCGCAGCGGGGCCCGGACGCCGTCGGTCATCCTCACCCCGCGGCGAGCGAGCAGCCGCTTGAGCGACGTGTGGAACGGGAACCGCTGGATCTCGTCTCGCACGTCCCGGCAGCGGTCAGAGGCGGACGGCGCCCGGCTGCGGACGGCGTCGACGACGAGCTCCGGCACGGCCGCGGCGAGCGCCGACACCGCACCGGCCGCCCCGCGCTCCATCGCTCGCGCGATCAGGCCCTCCGACCCCACGAAGACCGACAGGCCCTCCAGGAAGTAGGGCTCGAAGCGTTCCCAGGGGGTGTCCGAGACCTTCAGCCCGGCCAGGTTGTCGACCCGCCCCCGCAGCTCCTCGATCACCGAGGGCGGGACCGCGTATCCGCTCCGGGCCGCGAACTCGTAGACGAAGAAGGGCAGCGGCGCGCAGGCCCGGGCGGCGGCGCCGAAGTGGTCGACCAGCGAGCGACCGTCGAGGGCGAAGTACGGGGGGCCGATGACCGCGACGCCGGCCGCGCCGGCGGTCGCCGCGTGCTCCGCCAACGCCACCGTGTCGCGCGTGGTCTGGGCGCCCGCGTGCACGACGACTCGCAGACGGCCGGCCGCCGCCGCGACGAACAGCTCCGCGGCCCGACGCCGCTCGGCGACCGAGAGCAGGATGCCCTCCCCGGTCGTGCCCATCGCGAGCAGGCCGTCCAGGCCGGCCCCGGCCAGGAAGTCAACGAGCGAGCCGAACGCGTCCTCGTCGATCGCGGCGCCATCTGCCGCGAGCGGCGTGACGCTGGCGGCCAGGGCGCCGGCGATCGGGTGTTCCACTGTGCAGGTCCTCCGTGGCGGGCTCATCTGGGCGGGTCACGGCGACACCGGCTCCATCGACAACTGTATGCCAGCGGCCGGCGGCCGTTCGACCCCCTCCCCGGGTGGCTGATGGCACTCGCACCGTGGCGGGCGCCGGGGCCACGATGGGATCCAGGAGGTATCGACCTGTGTGCCAGTCATACGGCCACTCGCTGGGCGCCCCGCCGCCGGGGCAGGTTCGACCCCGGCGCGCCGGTCCGGCTCAGGCGACCGCCGGCGCGGCGTGGTCGCGGCCTGTCTCGTACTCGAAGAGGCCGGACCGAAGGCGGCGGCGGCCCCGCAGCCGCGCCGCGACGAAGGCTGAGGCGGCCTCCTGTCCCCAGCGGTAGAGCTGGGCCGTCATGTCGAAGTCGCTCGGGCCGGGCCGGACCGCGAACCGGGGCCGCAGGAGCGCGACGCGCGCGCTTCGCCCGCAGGCCCTGACCGCGAGCTCCGTCTGCCGCCGGAGCATGACGCCGACCGTGTTCGCCGCCACGTCCCACAGCCGCGAGTCTCCGTTGACCGGGCCGTCACCGAGCACGTCGACGACGAGCACGTCCGTCATCCCGGCCTCGACCGCGGTCTCCACGTCGCAGTTGGCGACCACGCCCCCGTCCACCAGCCGGCGGCCGCCGACCGAGGCGGGCGGGAAGAGGACCGGGATGGCGGTCGAGGCCATGACGGCCGGCAGGACCGGCCCGCTCCGCAGCACGACCTTGGTCCCCCGGTCGGCGTCGGCCGCCACGATGGCCAGCGGGATCGCGGCGTCCTCGATGGCGGCCTCGGCCGGGAGGCCGCGGCTCACCGCCCTGGCCACCCCGCTCTGGGTCGTGAGGTAGCGCTTGCGCTGGACGAGCCGGCCGAAGATGGGGACCGGGCCGTCCGGGATCATCGTGGACCGGTCGCAGGCGAGCCAGAGCTGGAGCAGGCGGTCCGCCATCTCCGGCGTGGGGTGGAACGCCCAGAACGCGGCGTTGATCGCGCCGATGCTGGTCCCGACCAGCAGGTCGGGCACGAGGCCCCGGCGGGCCAGCACGTCCAGGACGCCGACCTCGAACGCGCCCAGGCTGGCGCCGCCGCCCAGCACGACCGCCAGCCGCGGCGGCCGCGCCCAGCGGGGAACCAGCCGCTCGACGACCTCCTCCAGCCGCCGGCTACCGGCTCTCGGCGTGTCTGCGGCACCGATCACGTCAGTTCCGCGACCAGTGTCCGGAGCCCGGCGCTTCGCCGGTCAGGGGCGAACGGCCTGCCGGCTGCGGGACGATGGCCCTCTGGCTGCCGGCCTGGGCGCTCCGGCTGCGATGGGACCACACGGGGTGTAAACTCACGGCTCGACACCATGGGAGCGCTCATCTTCCGTGGCCGGACGCCGGTGCCGGCGTTCGGCCGGGGCGCCTAGAGGGCAGCACTTCCTCGGCGACGCCGCCGTTGCGGCCGCCGTCGTGGAGAGCGCTGCCGTGGCCTTCTCGGACCTCGTCCTCGAGTTCGGCGCCGGCCATGGGCGCCTGACCGAGCAGCTCGCTGCCCGGGCCGGCGAGGTCATCGCGGTCGAGATCGACACCAGGCTGGCGGCACGGCTCGCCGCCCGCTTCAGTGGACGGCCGAACGTGACCGTCGTGCACGGGGACGCGCTGGCCGTGCCGCTACCCCGACGCTCCTTCAGCGTCGTGAGCAACCCGCCGTTCCACATCACATCGGCGCTGCTCCATCGCCTCCTCGACGACCCCCACGTGCCGCTGCTGCGGGCGGACCTGGTGGTCGGCTGGGGAGTCGGCCTGGCGCTCACCGGCGTCTTCGGCCCGGCCCACAAGGCGCGCGCCTGGCAGTCCCGCTTCGAGTTCCTGCTGCTGCGGCGACTGCCGAAGGAGATGTTCGAGCCCGCACCGTCAGGGGATGCGGCGCTCGTCTCCATTCGTCGCCGATAGTTCCGGACGCGGGGGCCGGAAGCGTGGCCGAGCCGCCTCAAGCTCGGCCGCCTCCCAGCCGGCGCTCCAGCGCTTCGCGTGCCTCCAGGAAGGGACGCTCCAGGTAGGGGAGGTGGTCGCCCCCGTGGTGATGGGTCACCGTTCCGGGCGCGTGCTGGTGGCTCAGCTCGCGGATGTAGGCCAGGCTGCCCTCGACCAGCGTCAGCATGTACTGCAGGGTTGCCGGGTCGCCGAGGCGCCACTCGCCGCCGGCGGCGACGTAGATCGGCGAGGTGTGGGCCATGATGCCCCGCGCCCAGCAGTCACGGTGGGCGACCGCCGTATAGTCGGGCCCGGCTGTCCGTGCCGCCAGCCAGGTATGGCCCTCGAGCCGGACCCGTTCCCGCAGCGTGAGATGGCGCGTGCCCTCGGGGGACCGCGCCTCCGCTACCACCCGGCCCCGCTCGACGACCTGCAGGCAGTGCACGGGGAAGATCGACCGGACCTCGGCCTGGACCTCGACCGTGGCCGCGGCGCCGGCGATCCGGAGTGTGTCGCCGATCGCCGCCCCCTCGACGCTGAAGGACAGCAGCGGGCCGCCGGAGAGGAACGTGCGCCCCGCGGCCAGGTTCCGGCACCAGCTCTCGTACGTGAACTCCTCGTCGGCCACCTGCACATACGTGCGGTACAGCCCGACCGGCACGTCGCTCGTCATCTTGTCGGTGCCGCCCACGAGGGGAAGGCGGTAGCCGCCGTTGAGGTAGCGGTAGTACTCCAGGTGCTGGTACGAGCCGTGGGCGAGCATCTCCACGGCGTCCGCCCTGCCGGTGGCGATGAGCGCGGCCGGCTCGCCGTTGGGGTTGGGCAGGTGGGGGATCACGACCGTGCCGCCCTGGGCATGGCAGCGATCGGCCCAGTCCGCCAGCGTGACCTCCAGCGTGCCCCCCAGCTCCGCCTCGTCCGGTCCGTCCGAGCACCAGGGCGCCACCTGGCGCTTGAGGCCGAGCAGGGTCAGGTGGCCGAGGAGGTGCTGGCGGTTCTCCTGGCTGGCCCAGACGATCGTGCGGCCGTCCGCCGAAGCGAGGGGCTCGCCGGTGAACTCCTCGGTGTTCGTGAAGAGGTGGCCCCACTGGGAGAGCAGCAGGTTGATCACGTTGACGTCCTCGCCCTGTGCCTCGCGCATCGCCCCCTGGGCGGACAGGAAGTGGACGTGCGTGTCGCCCGCGAACCAGCGCCGCGCGTTCATGTCGGTCATACGGCGCAGCCGGAGCGAGAGCTCCCGCTGGCCGGGCTCGATCCGGACCGTGGAGCGCAGCGGCTCGTACTCGAAGCCGCGGGCCACGTCGACCAGGACGTCACCGCGAGGCAGCCAGCCCTCGCAGGTTCCATCGATGTACGCGTAGGCGATCGAGCCCAGCTGGAGGTCGCCGCCCACGTCGGAGTGCCAGGTCCCCAGGCCGCGGTTGACCTGCGCGTGGTGGCCGTGGGGCTGGAACGGAACCCCCTCGGGCGAGCGGAAGTGGACCCGGCAGGGGAGCGGCCGCCCGGTCTCGTCGTCCACCACCGTCACCCTGACCCAGTTCCGGCCCGGTTCGACGACCTCGATCCGGACCGGCCCCGACTCTACCCGGCCCCGGGCCAGCAGGTCGCCCCAGCGGGCCGAGCCGAGGTCGCCGGCGTCCCGCCGGACGCTGAGCGTCGCCGACGGCACCGCGGACACCTCGACGTAGGCCGGGCTGGACGCCGCGCCCACGGCGTCGCCGAAGCCGGCCAGCGGATCTGACAGGAACTGCTCGACCGTCGAGCCGGGCAGGCGATGGGGGAACGTGGCCAGCCCCCTGTCCACCACGACGCGCCAGTCGAGCCTGGCGTCCTCTCGCTCGCCGTCGATCGTGACCCGCAGAGCGCGCAGGCCCTCGCGGGGGAACGGGAACTCGTCGGCAAACCCGGCCACGATGGAGCCGAGGACGTATGCCGGTCCGTGCGCCCGGACGAGGAGGCTCTCGACGCGAGCGTCGGGTCGCGGGTTGCGCCAGGCCCACAGGTAGAACCACTTCGCCCAGGCCGCGCCGGCTTCAGCCTGCCGGTAGCCGATGGCGCCGAAGTCACCGCGCCACCGGTCGGCCGGGAGCTGGTCGGGCATGTCCGGCAGGGCCAGGAACGGGAGCTGGCCCCACGCGGTAGGGATCGCCGCGACCTCGAATCGCTCCCTGACCGTGTGGGCGACCTGGGCGCCGTCCTCGTACGTGAAGACCAGGTCCACGACCGGACGGCCGGGCGGGTCCCCCTCCGGGATCCGGGTCGAGAGGAGGCGGTGGGCGAAGACCAGGTGGCGGGCCGCCAGGCCGAGCGTCACCTCCACCTCGCCGGTGCCGCCCTCGCCCAGGTGCACGAGGCAGCGACGCGCGTCGGGCTCGATCGCGAACGGGAGGCCGCGCAGGGGGAGGTCACCGACGGCCGGCAGCCGGGTTCGCGCCGGCAACACGTCGAGGGGGGCGTTGGCGGCTTCGTCCAGGGGGACCGGCGCGTATTCTGGATCGGTCGTCACGACCCGACGATAGGGCCGGCCCGACAGCCACGTCAACGCCGTTTACCGGCAGCCGTGGGGCCCCCCGCGGGCACGCGGGGCGGCGCCCCGGACCGCGGCAGCACGGGCCGGCGATGGCAAGGAGCAGAGATGGAGGCCGGACAGACGCCAGTCGGCCGGCACCCCCGGCCGGGCCTAGCCTGGACAGGGCCATGACGACGACGATCGTCCTGGCGGCCCAGCCGGCGGCGGTGCTGCCCAGCCGCGAGCAGATGGCCTTCACCCTCGCGTACCACATCATCCTGGTGCCGCTGGGCGTGGTCTTCCCCCTCATCACCGTGGTCATGGAGGGGATCGGCCTGCGCTGGCGGGACCCGGTGGCCCTCAAGCTCGCGCGGCGCTGGTCGGTGGTCATGGCGGTGCAGTTCGCAGTCGGGGCGGTCACCGGGACGATCCTGTCATTCGAGTTCGGGATCCTCTGGCCGCGGATGATGGGCCGGTTCGGCGACCTGTTCGGAATCGGCTTCGGCATCGAGGCCTGGGCCTTCTTCCTGGAGGCGATCTTCATCGGGATCTACCTCTACGGCTGGAACCGCCTGCCGCCCAGGCTGCACTTCGGCCTGGGCTGGGTGCTGCCTCCGGCCGGCGTCCTGGGCACCTTCGGCGTGATCGCCGCCAACTCCTGGATGAACACGCCGACCGGCTTCCGGTTGGGCCCCGACGGCCGGCCGGTGGACGTGAACGCGCTCACGGTGATCTTCACCCCGGCGCTCGGCTACGAGTTCTGGCACTTCATGCTGGCGCTGTACATGACGGCGGGGTTCATGGTCGCCTCGGTGTACGCGGTCGGCTGGGTCCGCGGCCGCCGGGACCGGTACCACCGGCTCGGGTTCACCGTCCCGTTCACCATCGGCGCCGTCCTCGCCCCGGTCCAGCTGGTCGTCGGAGACATCGCGACGCGAGCGGTCTTCCGCGACCAGCCGGCCAAGTTCGCCGCGATGGAGATCACCTGGGTCACGCGGAGCCACAACCCGGAGGTCGTGGCAGGGATCCTGACGGCCGACGGTCGGACCCACCTCGGGCTGTCGATCCCGTCCCTGGACTCGCTGCTGGCCGGCTTCTCGCCGACCACGGTGGTGCGGGGCCTCTCCAGCTTCCCGGACAGCACGCGTCCCAGCGTGCTCGACGCGAACTTCGTCCACCTCGCCTTCGACGTGATGGTCGGCCTGGGAGTCGTCGCGGTCCTGCTGGCAGCCTGGTACGCGGCGGCGTGGGTCCGGCACCGGGACCTCCCGCGGTCCCGCTGGTTCTTCGTCGGGGCCTCCCTCGCCGGCGTCGGGTCGTACCTCGCCGTGGAGTGCGGCTGGATCACCACGGAGGTGGGCCGCCAGCCCTGGATCGTCTACGGCTTCATGCTGGTCGCCGAGGCCGTGAATCCCGTCGACCCCCGCTTCATCTGGGCCATGTTCGCCGCCCTGCTGGTCGTCTACGCCGTGATCGCGTTCTTCTTCATCACCCTGCTGCTCCGCCTGTCGGCCCGGTGGCGGCGCGACGACGAGGCCCACATCGCGGAGCCGCCACCGGAGGTCGGGTCGCCCTATGGCCCGCGGCCGCGGACCTTCCCGGCGCCGCCGGCCTCTCCCCTCCCCCCTGGCGGCGGAGGGCCGGGGGCGGGGGGTCCGGCCGGATGACCGCCGCGGTCGACGACCTGGTCGCCGGCGTGCTCCTGCTGGCCGTGGCCGTCTACAGCACCGCCGGCGGCACCGACTACGGCGCCGGCATCTGGGACCTGCTCATCGGCGGCCCCCAGCGCCACCCCCGCGTGCGCGCCCTCATCGACCACGCGATGGCGCCGGTCTGGGAGGCGAACAACGTCTGGCTCGTATTCGCAGCGGTCGTGGCCTGGACCGGCTTCCCGATTCTGTTCCAGTCGGTCTTCCTGAGCCTGTACCCGCTGTTCACGCTGGCACTGCTCGCCCTGATCCTGCGCGGCGCGTTCTTCGCCTTCCGCAAGGTCGCCGCCGCGGGCCGGGCGCACATGGTCGCGACGCTGGTGTTCGGCGCGGCCTCGGTGCTGGCCCCGTTCTGCTTCGCCGCCGCCCTGGGCGCCGTCGCCTCGGGCCGCGTCGGAGCAGGCGGCCCGGTCGTGCCGCTGTGGCAGGCCTGCCTCAACCCCACGTCGGTGATGTTCGGCGTGGTAGCGCTCGCCGCCACGGCGTTCAGCGGGGCGTCCTTCCTGGTCGGCGACGCCCGGCGCTACGTCCCCCCCTCCCCGGCCCCCCCGATGCCTCGGGAGGACCTGGTCGAGTACTTCCGCCGGCGGGCGGTCGCGGCCGCGCTCGCCACGGTGGTCGTGGGCGGGGTCGCGCTCGCCGTGCTCGGCGCCGAGAGCCCTGCGGTCGTCCGGGGCATGGTCGCCGGGCCAGGTCTGCCGTTCGCCATCGTCGCGGTCGTCGCCACGCTCGCCGTGGCCGTGCTGATGTGGCGGCGTGTCTACCTCTGGTTCCGGGTGCTGACCGTGGTCGGCGTCGGGTCGTTCGTCTTCGCCTGGGGTTTCGGCCAGTCGCCCTACCTGCTGCCCGGCAGGCTGACAATCGAGCAGGCCGCGGGTGCTCCGACGGTCCAGCTCACGGTCCTGGTCATCACGCTGGTGGCGCTCGTCCTCGTCGTCCCCTCGCTGGCCCTGCTGTACGTGCTCGACCAGCGCAACGACCTCGAGTCGCCCGACGACGGCGGAGGCGCATCGCCGACCGGCCGGTGACCGGCGACCGCCGGAGTACCGCAGTAACCTGCGGCAATGCCCGGCCGGCCCGTCGACGAGCTCCTGCACCGAATCGAGGCCTACTACGACGCCGCGCCCCGCGCCGCGGCCCGGGTCGAGGAGCACGGCCCGCTGACCCTCTTCGTCAACGAGCGTCCGGGGTGGCACTACTACGCGCGGCCCCGGCTCGGCAGCTCGGAGGCGATCAGCAGGACCGACGTCGAGGCGGTGCGCGAGCGGCAGCGGACGCTGGGCGTTCCCCAGGCCTTCGAGTGGGTGGCCGAGGTCACGCCCTCTCTGCGCGGGACGATCGAGGCGTCCGGCGGCCTGCACGTCCGCGCGCTGCCGCTCCTGGTGCTCGACCGCACGGCGTTCGAGGCCGCCGCGGCGACGGCCTCGGAAGCCCGGATCGTGCCGGCCGGTACGCCCGACCTCGCCCTCCTGCGGGCGGTCGCGGACGTCGGGTTCGCCACGCCGGGCACGGCGGTCGGCGGGATCGGCCGGGAGGCGCTGCCGGCCGCGGCGGCAAGGCAGGACCCGGCGGGCCTGTCGGTGCTGCGGGACCGGCTGCGGTCCGGCGCGACGGTGATGGCCGCGGCGGGCGACGGCGAGGGGCCCCTGGCGGTGGGCAGCCACCAGCCGGTTGCGGGCGTGACCGAGGTCCTCGGTGTGGCCACGCTGCCGGCGGCGAGGCGCCGCGGCCTGGCCACGGCGGTGACCCACGCCCTGGTCGCGGACGCGCTGCGGAGGGGATGCGACGTGGTCTTCCTGTCGGCCGACGGCGACGACGTCGCCGCCATCTACGGCCACCTGGGCTTCCGGCGCGTCGGGACGGCGCTGTTGGCCGAGCCGGCCGCAGCCGGTGGTCCTCCGGCCGGCTGAGCAGACGTTCCGGTAGTCGCGCGGCGCCCCTGACTGCGTCAGGGGCCGCCAGGCCTGGCGCCCTCCTCGATGTCGCCGGAGGGCGGCGTCGGCCGCGCAGGGATGTCGTGCTGGCGGAGGTCCGCCCAGAGCGACTCCAGCGCGGCGTCAGGGTCGCGGTAGAAGGCGGCGCCGCGGACACGGGAGAACGGCAGCCCGCACCGCTGCAGCATGCGCTGCCGCAGGAGGTCGTTCTCGAACGCGCGCGGGCCGTGCCAGCGGTCGCTGTCGCACTCGACCGCCAGGCGGCTGCGGGGCCCCTCCACGAGGAGGTCGACCTGATAGCCGGCCAGCTCGTGCTGCGGGAGGACCAGGAAGCCCCGCTCCAGCAGGCGGAGGAACACGTCCAGCTCCAGCCAGCTCTCGAAGGGGTGCGGCGGCTCGTCTCCGTCGCACCTCTCCTCGGCGCGCCGGCGCCAGCCCGCCACCAGCGGCCCCTCGACGGCCGGCGGCGGCTCCACGCGGGGCTGCAGGCAGTACTGGAGCAGGCGGTGGGCCACTCCCTCGGGGTGGAGGTCGTCGAGGGTCGCGGTGTGGAACAGCCAGAGCTGGTCCCGGGCGCGGCTGGTGGCGACGTTGAACCGGCGGCGGTCGCGTCCGTGGGTCGCCGCGTACAGCCGGCGGCCGGCGCGGGGCGCCTGGACCAGGCTCAGGAACATGACGTCGCGCTCGTCGCCCTGGAAGGCATAGGCGTCGCCGCAGAGCAACCGGCGCCGCTCCATCTCGGCCGGGTCCACCAGCCGGGCCAGGAGCCGGGCGATCAGGCGTGCCTGCTCGGACCCCACCAGGCTGATCACGCCCAGCGTCTTGCCCGCGTAGGCGCGGTCGGCCAGGCAGGCCATGACCTGCTCCACGACGGCCCGTGCCTCGGCCTCGTTGACCTGGGCCTCGTCGTAGACGCCGTCCGCGACGTGGCGGACCTGGATGGCGGGCCGCAGCCGGTCGCTCCCGAACTGGCGGAGCGGGACCAGCGGGCGGTCCCGGTAGCAGAGGGAGTTGGAGAACTGGATGATCTCCGGCATGCACCGGAAGTGCTCCTGGAGCACAAGCCGGTCGCCGTAGCGGATCGCAGCGTGCGTGAAGTAGCTGGTGTCCGCGTCGTAGTGCATGGCCAGCGGGACGTCGTGGAGGTACTGGGCGTTCAGGAACTGGACCTTGTCGCGGTCCACCCCCACGTTGTCGGGGCTGATCTGCTGGTCGTCGCCGACCACGATGACCCGCCTGGCCAGGTACTGCAGGAACAGAGCCTCGGGCCCCGACTGGCTGGCCTCGTCCACGATCACGACGTCGAACGCCTCCGGCGCCATGTCGACGGCCTCGGCGACCTTGAAGATCGGCATGATCCAGGCCGGGATCGCGCTCCGGCAGCCCTGCATCGCGTCCCGAGCGCGCTGGCGCCACCGAGCGGCGTGCTTGCCGGTGCCCTTGCCGATCTTGCGGACGGCCTCCTCCCACGCCTCCAGGTGGGCTCGCTCCGCCTCTGTCAGGCGGCTCAGGCAGTGGGACCAGGCCAGCTCCGCGGCCAGCGCCCGCGTCGCCCGCTCGATGCGCTGGCGCGCGTCATCGAGGTCCCGCTCCAGCCGCAGGGCCAGGGTCGGATCGGTGTGGGCCGCCAGCCAGGCATCGGCCCGGGCCCAGTCCCAGGCCGATGCCATGGCCCCCAGCCGGGCGTCCCAGGCGGGTTCCAGCGGCGCGTCGAGCACCTCGCCCGCCAGGCGCGGCGCGGCCGCGGCCAGCCGCCGGAGCAGGTCCCGGCGGCGCTCGAGCGCCGCCCGTCTGGCGTCCAGCCGCTGCAGCGAGCGGTACGCCGCCTCGTAGCCGCGCCGGTCACGCTCCGCCACGGCCGCCCGCAGGGCCTGGACCACCGGATGCGTCGAGCCCGGGCGCAGCGGCGCGACGGCAGCGGCCAGCCCTTTCCGGGCCATGCGCAGCTGGCGGTCGCGGCGGGCTCCGTCCAGCGCGAGCAGCAGCGCCCCGAGGGCACCGTCGTCCTCCCAGTCCGGCGCGGCCAGGCCGGGCACCGCCGCTGCGGCGTGAGCGGCCGCGTCCCGCACCCGCTCCAGGCGCAGCACGGACTGCAGCACCGCGAGCACGTCCTCGTACTCGGCCCCGCGGACGCCGGTCGAGCCGGCGGTGGCCGGCCGGTGGGGGGCCCACTCTGCGTCGAGGCGGTCGAGCCGGTCGCGAACGGCCGCCCAGGCCACCACGCGGTCCACGGTGGCCACGTCCACGCAGGGCACCCCGTCCACGCGGACACCGTCGACCAGGTAGCGGGCGCGCCGCACGGCCTGTGCACGCAGCGGGCCCACGCCCAGGCTGCCCCCCTGCCGCAGGTGGTCGCGCAGCCCGGTGGCGTCGGCCCTGACGGCGGCCAGGCTGCGGCCCTCCAGGCCGGTGACCTGGCAGCCGCCGACCTCCGGCAGGAGGGGCCGGATGGTCGCGAGCGCGTCAGCGGTGGCGCGCTCCAGCGCGCCCCAGCGGCCGGTCAGGCCTGCCGCGACCTGCTCGGTCGCCGCCGCGACCCAGGCCTCGCCGCGCCGGACCAGGGCCAGCCGCTGGTGCCTAAGGTCGACCACGGCGGCTGCCAGCGCATCGACGGCCTCGGCGGGCGCCGCGGCCAGCGCGGGCCCGGCGGGGTGGGCGACCTCAGCGGCCTCCGCGCAGGCGGTCTCGGCCGTCCGCTCCGCGGCCACCAGGCTCGCGAAGGCCTCCGGCACAGGCAGCTCGTCCGCCGCCACGGTGACGGCCAGCAGCTCCGCCTCCGCCTCGGCGTCGATGGCGCGCAGGAGGCCGAGCAGCTCCAGCGACTCGCCGTCGGTCAGCGGCGGCTCGTCCGCGGGATCGACGGCGTCGTGCAGCCAGCCCAGGTCGGCGGCGCGCAGCCGGAGCTGCCGGGCGATGTCCAGGGCCGTGCCCTCGTAGCCGCCGAACGCCCGCGGGTGCCGCTCGCTGTCCCGCTCCCGGAGGGCCTGGAGCCGCTCCCTGAGCTTCAGCTCGGCCGACCTGGCGTCGGCCAGCTCGTCGCGCCGGCGCGCGACCTGCTGCTGCGAGCGGCGGGGATTCCAGGCCGAATAGCGCTCCGAGATGCCGTGGACGGACGCCTGCAGCTCGTCCCGGCCCCGCGCGTCGCTGCCGAGGACCACCACGGCCAGCTCCCGGATCTCGGCCGGGATGCGGTCGCGCAGCACCTCCAGGGCCCTCGCGGTGTGGCTGGTGACGAGCACCCGCTCCCCCTGCGCAAGCAGGTGTGCGACGAGGTTGGCGATGCTGTGGGACTTGCCGGTGCCCGGCGGCCCCTGCACCAGCACGCCCGGCCGCTCACGCAGGCGGCGCACGATGTCGAGCTGGGCCTCGTTGGCGGGCAGCGGGAACAGGATCTCGGGCTCGGGCGTCGGCTCATCGTCGTCCCCTGCCGCCGGCAGGTCGCCCACGTCCACGAGGCGGCGCACCCCCTCGGGGATGGGCGCGTTGAACCGGAGCTGCTCGGCGATCGTCGTCAGGGCCTGCACCACGGAGCGGTCGCTGCGCCGGCGCAGGATGAGGGCTGGAGCGAGCCGCACGCAGGGGTCCCGCTCGAGGACGCGCTGCGGCACGAGGCTCTCCTCGAACCGGGCGTTGGCGGAGACGCCGTGGGTCCAGCTCCGGACAGCGCGGACGACGGTCGGGTCCGCGAATACGTCGTCGCCGACGGTGTCCAGGTCGGCGGCGATGGCGTCGAGGACGTCTCGCGGCGGCCGCTCGCCGGGCTCGAGCATGTCCTGCTCCAGCGCCGGCCGGGCGCCGTCGGCCGGCGCGGCGACCGTGATCACCCCCCGGTCCGCGTCGAAGCGCACGTCGGCCTGGACCACCACCACGTGGCGGGAGACGGCGGCCCCCGAGGGGGTCCGCCAGACCAGCTGGCCGATGCCGAGCACGACCTCGTAGGCCTCGCCCAGGCGCTGCTGGGACTGATGGACGCGGAAGAGATCGGTGTAGATGCGCTGGGCTCGCTGCAGGACGCGGTCGCGCTCCGCCCAGGGCGCCCAGTCGGTCCGCACGTACGCGTCCCAGGCGGCCTGGACCTCGGGGTGGTCGGCGAGGTAGTCCAGCGCCGGCTCTGCGGCCGGCTCGGCCACGGCCTCGGCGGGCTGCTCGGTCGCGGGCTCGGCGGGCTGCTCCGCTACGGGCTCTGCCACGGGCTCTGCAGGCTGCTCGGCGACGGGCTCTGCAGGCTGCTCGGTCACGGGCTCGGCCACCAGGTCGAGCTGCCGGTCCTGCGACTCGACTGTCACGTCCTCCGGCTCGGCCGCCGGCTCGGCAGGTGGCAGCGCGAGCAGCGGCGGCGCGTCGACGGCGGGCGGGGGGAGCGCGTCCACGGCGAGCGGGGGCGCGTCGACGGTGGGTGGCGTGTCGAGGCCAGGGGCGGGGACGGCGTCGCGCAGCGTCGGCTCGGCCAGCGCGGAGTCGCCGAGCTGGTCGCGATCCAGCCAGGGCTCGACCTCGGGCGGCGGCGCCGGGGGCGGCGCCAGCCGCGGCTTGCGCACCTCCAGCCACACCTCCCCGTCGCGGGCGGGCTCGGAGGCGGCGCTGAAGCAGCCCGGCAGGCTGGGCACGTCGGCCAGCCAGATCACCTCGTCATAGCCGTCGGTTGTCAGCACCGTGCGCGCCCGCAGCTGCGTGTACTCCCGAAGGAACGTGAAGAGGCGCACGGCGCGGTCGCGCACGTCGTCCGCGGCGGCCGACGGCAGCCGGATCACCGACACGTCACGGCTCCCGGTCCTGGCCGTGATGAGCGGTGGACTCCTGTCATCGGACTTACCTCCTGAGCGTCGTCCCGTGGTGAGCGCGCGGAAGCGCCCGCGGGCACCCACCGACGCAACCTGCCGCGACCCCGGCCGCGACCGCCATCCTCGCCGGGACCGGGGAAGCAGGTCCCCGACGCCGGCCGGACGAACGCCAACCGGTCAGTCTACGCGGTTCGGATGAGCCGCGTCATGCCGAGCGCGGACCGGCGTCATCCGCTGCGTCCCCGGCAATCACGGTCGAGGGACCGATCCGGGACCTTGACCGCGTCGGCCCGCACCATACATACTAAGCATGCGTTCTGAGTATGCATAGCGGAGTCGATGTCGCTTAGGTTCGCGATCCTCGGCCTCATCGCCGAGGAGCCGCTCCACGGGTACGAGGTGAAATCCCGGTTCGAGCGCATGCTCGGCGGGACCTGGGAGGTGAACATTGGCCAGGTCTACACGACGCTCCAGAGGCTGGAGCGAGACGGGCTCATTGAGGCCAGCGGGCAGCGCGGCGACCGCAACAAGCTCGCCTACCGGACCACTCCCGCCGGCCGGGACGCCTTCGCGGAGTGGCTGGCCCAACCTGACGACGAGCCCCAGCAGCTGCGCGAGGGGATCTATCTCAAGCTGCTGCTGGCGACCCGGCACGGGAACGGGTTACTGGGCGGGCTCCTGGCTCGTCAGCGAGCCGTCTACCTGCAGCGACTCCACGACCTCGGCGTGCTGGAGGACCGGGCGACCCGGGAGGGCCGCGCAGACCTGGCGCTGCTGCTTCGCGGCGCGATCCTCCACGTCGAGGCCGACCTCAAGTGGGTCGACGGCTGCCTCGAAGAGCGCGCGGGAGCATCGGCTGACCGGAAGGCGAGGGAGTGATGGGCGCGCTTATCGAGCTTGACGACGTGACGCGGGTGTACGACACGGGCACCGCACGAGCCGCGTTGACGAACCTGACGCTGCAGATCGAGGAGGGCGATTTCGCCGCCGTGATGGGGCCCTCGGGGAGCGGAAAGTCGACGCTTCTGAACCTCGTCGCCGGCCTCGACCGGCCCACCAGTGGCCGGGTGGTGGTCGACGGCTGCGAGGTCGGCCGGATGAGCGAGTCCGCCCTGGCGCGGTTTCGCCGTCGCCGCGTCGGCTTCGTCTTCCAGTTCTTCAACCTCCTGCCCAGCCTGACGGTCCTGGAGAACATACTGGTGCCGGCCCAGCTGGCCTGGTCCAGGCCGGCCGCCGCGGCCGCCCGAGCCCGGGAGCTGCTGGAGCGCCTCGGCATCCAGGAGGTGGCCGCGCGCTACCCCGCCCGCCTGAGCGGCGGCCAGCAGCAGCGCGTCGCGATCGCGCGGGCCCTGATCAACACGCCCCGCGTGCTCCTCGCCGACGAGCCGACCGGCGCCCTCGACAGCAGCGCCGGCGCCGAGGTGATGCGCCTGCTGCAGGACCTGCACGGCGAGGGCCAGACGGTGGTGCTGGTCACCCACGACGCGAAGCTGGCGACCCGGCACGCCAGGCGCGTCATCAGCCTCCTCGACGGGCGCCTGCTCGACGACACCCGCCTGGCCGTGACGACCGCGGATCCGCAGGACCTGGTGCGCGTCACGGGCCGGGAGGTGGCGGGATGAGGGCGCTGCTGACCAAGGCGCTGGCCGACCTCAGGCGCCGCCGGCTGCAGTCGGCGGTCGTGCTGGTCATCGTGTTCCTGGCCAGCGGCACCGCGACGCTCGCGCTCACGCTGATGGCGCAGAACAGCAGTCCGTACGACCGGGCCTTCCAGACCCAGCACGGAGCCCACCTCATCGTCTGGTTCGACGCCACGCTGGTGACCCGGCAGCAGGCGGCGGCCACCGGCAGCCTGGTCGGGGCCTCGGCCGTGGGCGGCCCCTGGTCGCAGAGCAACATCACCTACGGGCTCGGGACGGCCAAGCAGAGCACGAACCTGCTCGCCCGAGACGACCCCGGGGGGCCGGTCTCGCAGCTTCGCGTGGTGGCCGGCCGCTGGGCGTCCGGGCCTGGTGAGATCGTGCTCACCCGCTCCTTCGCCGACGCCTACGGTCTGCGGGTGGGCGACACGGTCCGCGACGTCGCGCTGGCGGCCAGGCCCCGGCTGCGCGTGGTGGGCGAGGTCGTGGACATCGACGAGGGGACGGCCGAGCTCACCAGCCAGACGTCGTGGGTGACCGAGGACGCCTTCCCTCGCCTGGCCATGGCCACGGGGCTCGCCTACCAGGTCGAGTACCGGTTCCCCGGCACACCGGACGCGGCCGAGCTCTCCCGAGCCATCGACCGGCTGAAGGCGTCGCTGCCGCCCACCGCTGTGACCGGCAGCCTGACCTACCTGACGGTCCGCACCGTCTTCGGCATCACGAATGCGATCCTGACGAACGTCCTGCTGGCGTTCAGCGTCTTCGCCCTCGGCGCGAGCGCCGCCATCGTGGTCAACCTCATCGCCGGCATCGTGCTCGCCGGGTACCGCGAGATCGGGATCATGAAGGCCGTCGGCTACACGCCCGCGCAGGTGGTGGCCGTGCTCGACCTGGAGATGCTGGCGCCCGCCGCGGCCGGAGCCCTGCTCGGAGTCGCCGGCGGCACCCTGCTCAGCCAGCCGCTGCTGGAGCAGAGCGCGCACGCCCTGGGCCTGCCGCCGGAGGTCAGCTACTCGCCGGTGCTGGACCTGGCGGCGCTGGCCGCGATCCTGGCCCTGGTCGCGGTCGCGGCCACGCTGCCGGCGCTGCGGGCCGGCCGGCTCCACCCGGTCCGGGCCATAGCCGTGGGTGCCGCTCCGGCCGCCTCGGGCGGCCTCTGGCTGCGCCGGGTGCTTGGCGGCCGGGCGCCGCGCCCACTGGCCTTCGGCCTGGGCGAGGCGTTCGCCCGGCCGCTGCGGGGCACCCTGACCGTGCTGGCGGTGCTGCTGGGCGTCGCGACCGTCACGTTCGCGGTTGGCTCTCACGCGTCGCTCGACCGCTCGCTGGCGAGCTTCACGCACGCGGGCAGGGCCCAGGTCCAGGTGACCCGCCAGCCGGCCTACCCGGACGAGTCCGTCACGGCCACCCTGGACGCCCAGCCCGAGACCGCCCGCGTCGTCGGGATCGACGGCACCACGGTCACGGTGTCCGGGCTGGCCGACCCCGTCACGACGTTCGGCTATCGCGGCGACTCGTCGTCGCTCGGGTTCTTCATCATCTCGGGCCGCTGGTTCCAGGGGCCGAACGAGGCGGTCGCGCCGCGGGCGCTGCTGCGCGACGCCCACCTGGCCATCGGTGACACGTTCCTGGCCAGCAACGCCGGCCGGTCCGTGCGGGTGCGGATCGTGGGCGAGACGTACGACATCAGGAATCTCGGCCACACCCTGCACGTGGACTGGTCGACGTACGAGCAGCTGCAGCCCGACCCCGCGCCGACCACGTACTTCGTGACCCTCGGGCCGGGCGCGGACGCGGCCGCCTACGCGCGTCGGGTCGCCGCCACGGAGCCGGACTTCCTCGACGTCCAGCTCACGAACGCCCAGACCTTCACGCCGGTCCAGATCATCGACGCTGTCACGCTGACGCTCGCGGTCGTACTGGCCCTGATCGCCGCGGCCGGAGTGTTCAACACCGTGCTGCTGACCACGCGCGAGCAGGCGCGCGACACGGCGATCCTGAAGGCGCTGGGCATGACGCCGGCGCAGGTGCTGACCATGGTGCTCGCGTCGGCGGGCGCGCTGGCGGGGCTGGGCGGACTGCTGGGCGCGCCCGCGGGCGTCGCCGTGTACCACGTGCTGACGGCCCTGCTGCAGGACGCGACGGGCAACGACGTGCCTCCCCAGACGCTCGATGTGTTCACGCCGCTGCAGCTGGTGGCGGTGCCGGTCGCCGGCCTGGTCGTGGCCATGGCGGCCGCGGCCCTGCCGGGGCAGTGGAGCGCCCGCACGTCCGTCGTGCAGGTGCTGCACGCCGAGTAGGAATCCGGCTCAGGCCCGGGCAGCCGTGAGGGCCATCCAGCGGCCCGGCGTCACGCCGGTGGCTGGTGCCGTACGCCCAGCGGAAGTGGCGGGCGATCGTGAAGCGGTCGGCGCGGGGCGGTTACGAGCGCGCCCGGACGTCGGCCGCAGGATGGTTCAAGACGGTCGCGGCCGGCGCCTGCTACGGTGCGAGGCATGAGCACCTACGCCTCCGTCGCCGGGCTTCAGCCACGTCAGATCTGGGCCGGCGCCGTCGCCCGACCTCTGCACGGCGAGAGGATGACCGTCGGGTTCATCGACCTGGAGCCGCTGACACAGGTGCCGGAGCACCGTCACGACAACGAGCAGCTGGGATTCGTCCTCAAGGGCTCGATCACGATGGTCATCGACGGCGAGCGTCGCGAGCTGCACGTGGGCGACGCGTACACGATCCGGAGCGGGATCCCTCACTCTGCGGAGACTGGGCCGGATGGCGCCACGGTCGTGGACGTGTTTGCGCCGGTGCGATCGGACTGGAACGGCACCCCCCGTCTGCCGGTCGAGGCGGGCCGCTGGCCGTGACGGCGTCACGGATCGGGTGACACGAAGCAGAGCGTGGACCACAGAGAGGTTCGGCGCCCGGTTCGCTGAGCTTCCGCGATCACCTGCGAGGCGTGGGCGGGCCATCGAGGTATGAGGACGTAGAGAGACCGGGCCCGGCGGCAGCTCAGCGGGCCACGACGTGCAGGTCGAGCGCGGGGGCGCCGTCCTGCCTGCCCAGGACGAGCAGCGTGGCGCCTTCAGCGGGCCCGATGGTCAGGCTCTGGGAGTGATTGATGAAGTTCTGGTTGCCCCCGAGCCTGCCCCGCGTGTAGTCGGGCAGCGCCGCCTCCGTCTTGTGCTTCGCCCCGATGGACCCGGCCAGCGTCAGGTTGCTCTGGGTGAGCGGTATGCGGACGGAGACGCCGACTCCGACGCCGATGTTGAACAGGCTCAGCGCCACCCCCACGATCAGGACGAACAGGAAGCCGCCGCACCCGCAGCCGCCCCGCCTCGACCTGCGTCTCCTCGCACGTCCCCCGTCGCCATCGGGGGGAATGGCGCTCACCCGGCTACGCCAGGAGGCGGTCGCGGTAGAACGCCACGACCTGGTCGAGGGCTGCACGCGTCGGGTGACCCGGCTCGTCCACGAGGTGGAGGGTCAGCACCGAGTGCGCGGCCCGCGGGATGCCGTACGGGTTGCCCGGCGACGAGTCGATCTCGACCGCGATGAACGCGTCGCCCAGCTCGCGGCGCAGCGTCGCGAACCGCTCCTCCGGCACCGCGGGGTCGCCGGTGAACCGGAGGCCCAGCACGCACAGTCCGTCGTGGGCGGCGCGCTCCCTGACCCTGGCCAGGTCCGCAGCGCTGACCTGCATCGCCGCGCGGCGACGAGC
>DATFRD010000157.1:0-17354 GCA_035263645.1 Candidatus Dormiibacterota bacterium
CGGCCAGGTGCTCGGCTGTCAGGCGGGCCTCCATCTCGGAGCGGCGCTGCATGCGGTCCATCACGTCGCCCATGGCCCCGTCGAACGGCTCGCGCCAGATCTCGGCCAGTGACAGCGGCAGGTCGCCTGCGGTCAGCCGGGAGCGGTTGGCGCCGACCAGGTCGACGGGCGCGACGGGGGAGATGACCGCCCGCGCCCGGTTCTCGCCGTCGAGCGAGCGCACGAGCTCGCGGGCCAGGTCCTCGGCGCCGGCGAGCGGTCTGAGCGGCTGGGGGCCGAGCAGAGGCGACGAGGCGGGATCGGCGCCGAAGAAGAGGGGCGTGCTCGCCCGCACGCGGCCGTCCACGACCAGGTGGTGAACGGAGACGTGGTGGCCGCCGAACCTCCACGACCACGGCCCGCCGCCGGTCGGGTCGCCGAACACCCGGAGGTAGTACAGGCCCGGGTCCCGGCCCCGCTCGCGGTCCCAGCCCGTGGTCCAGCCCTCGAGCTCGTCCAGGGCGTTCTCCAGCCCGATGATCGTCGAGACCGTCACGTAGCCCGCCCGCGAGAGCCCGCTCGCGACGAGCTTGAGGGCCAGGCGCTGCTGGCCCGGCCGCATGGCGCCCAGCGGCAGCCCGCCGTGGTCCGTCGGAGTGTAGAACCAGCGGCGCCTCTCCGAGTCGGCGGGGAACGGCCACCGGGCGTCGGCCAGCTGCTGGTCGTCGAGGGCCGCCAGGAGGTCGCCGGCGGCGGCCGCCATGCGGCCCGCCACGCGCTCGGGGCCCGAGTCCGCCGTCACCTGTCCGCAGGACCTCCTATACGAACCCGCCGACGATCGCCAGGTCGAGCTCCGGGTGGGCGAGGTAGGCCTGCCGGAGCTCGCTCGTCGCCTCCACCCAGTCGGCTCCCTCGTCCAGGATGACACCACCGGACCGCTGGCGATAGACCTGCGGCCGCTCGGCTCCGGGCGGCACCGTCCCGCTCTCGGCGAGGGCCCTCGCGCACGCGATCAGGCGCCGGCGGACGCGGATGACCATGGCGTCGCTGCTCCCCAGGTGCTCCTTCGTCCGGTCGTAGATGGCGCCCATGCTCTCGGTGATGGCCTGGTCCTGGGTGTGGATGCCCGTGATGCCCGAGTACTCCTCGTCCTGCTCCTGCCGCGCCCGGTCCAGGTGATAGTCGTTCTCCTCCCTCGCCTCCAGCCGGAAGCGTCCGAGCCAGCCGGTCGTGTTCGGCAGCAGCACCGGGCGGACCGCGCCCTGACGCTCCCTGACCGCCAGCGCTTCGGGGCTGGGCCTGAGGACCATGGTGAACAGCATCATGTGCTCGTCGTCCATCGGCACCCAGGCGCGGGCGATGATCTGGCGACCCAGCAGACCGGTCGGGGTCATCGTGTAGAAGGGGAACAGGAACTGCGCGATGCGCCAGTACTGGCGGCCGGGTCCGGCCGGCCGGTAGGCGCCGTACATGGCCCCGTACTCGGTGTCCAGCACCGCGTAGCGCGGGGCGCGGTCCTTCAGCGCGTAGTAACGGAACGTCCCCTCGGGGGCGTCCTCGGCGCGGTCCGCGCCGAAGTGCAGGAACCCGATGTGGGCGGTGTCGATGTCCCCTTCCAGGCCCTGCAGCCAGTTGCACCCCCGCTGGATCGCCGACACCGCCAGCTCGTCCTCCGGAAGCTGGTTCGCCTCCAAGTCGGGCAGCGGGGGCGGCTCCTCCCGAGGGCCCATGTACGTCCAGACCACCCCGCCGCGCTCCCGGCAGGGATAGGCCCGGGCCCGGACCTTGCTCTTGAAGTTGCTCTCCGGCGGCTCGCTCGGCATGTCGAGGCAGAGGCCGTCGACGCCGAACTTCCAGCCGTGGTACACACAGCGCAGGCCGCAGCCCTCGCTGCGCGCGTAGAAGAGCGACGCGCCGCGGTGTGGGCAGTAGTTGTCGAGCAGGCCCACCCGCCCCTCGGTGTCGCGGAACGCGATCAGCCGCTCGCCGAGCAGGAGCACGCGCACCGGCGCGCAGTCGGGCCTCGGCAGCTCGGACGACAGCATGGCCGGGATCCAGTACCGGCGCATGAGGCTGCCCATGGGCGTGCTGGGGCCGACGCGGGTCACGTACTCGTTCTCGTCAGCGCGAAGCATCGCGACTTCCTCCTTCTCCGCTGCTAGGCGGCCGCCCGTCCACCGCGATGCTACGATCTCCCTGTGGAGCTGTCCACCATGTCGGAATCGCCTCGAAGGCCGTTCCTCCTGGCGGGACAACGGTGACCCGCGACCAGCACCTGAGGGTCCCATACGTGCTGGTCGTGGAGTCCGTCGCGGGGCCGGACGGAGACTGGCACCGCCGGGCCTCGTACCCCGAGCTGCCCGGGGCCGTGGGCGAGGCGGAGTCGGCGGTCGAGGCGATGGACGCGGCCGACGAGCGGCGGGTCCGGATCATCCTCGATTGGCTGGACGCGGGCATCCCCGTCCCGGTGCCAAGACCGCCACTCTGACAACCGGATCGTGGAGGGCTTCGCCGACGATCGCATCCGGGTGCGGACCGAGGACATCCTCCTGGGCCGGAACCCCGACGTGCCCTGAACTGCCGCTGCCCCCTCCCGCCAGGGGAGGGGGCTGGCCGGGCGACCCGAGGGCCGCCCGGCGCGAGAGAGAACCGGCGCTTACTGGAAGGACGCCTGGTTGATGCGCACGCCGCCGTTGATATCCGTCACCAGACCCGTCAGGCGGGTCGAGTAGGCAACCGGGTTGACGAGCCAGTAGGTGGGGACCGAGGGCGCCGTCTGGTAGAGCAGCTCGTTCAGCTGGTCGTAGTACGGCTTCTGGTCCGGCTGCGTGTACTGCGAGGCGATCCTGGCGAGCAGGTCGTCGACGCCCGCGTACCGCGGCCCGCTGGCCTGGGCGCCGAACATCGTCTGGTAGCCCTGGAACGGGCTGGCCAGGAAGAACCACCCGATCTCGACCATCGGGATGCCGCCGGTCTGCAGCTTCGAGACGCAGGAGTTGACGGGCTCCTGCGAGATCTGCAGGTTGAAGCCGGCCGGCGCCATCTGCTCCTTCTGGATGGTCGCCGCCTGGGTCGTGCTGTCGGAGAACGTGCAGATCTGGACGGTGACTCCGTTCGAGTACCCGGCCTGCCTCAGGAGCTCCTTCGCCTGGTCGGGGTGGTACCCGAAGTCCTTGAGGCTGGTGGTGGCGGCCCAATAGTTGGGCGGCACGTACTGCCAGGCCGGACCCTGCCCGTGACCCTTGCCGACGATCGCGTCCGACAGGGCCTGGCGGTCGATCGCCAGGTTCGCCGCCCTGCGCACCAGCACGTTGTTGAACGGCGGCATGGTGTTGACGGTGGTGACGATCCCGAGGCTGAGCGTGTTCAGCACCCTGGTCGTGACCCTGGAGTTGCCCTGCAGCGCGGCCAGGTTTCTGACCGGCAGGTTGATCAGCTCGGACAGGTCCACCTGGCCTGCCGCCATGGCGTTCGTCATGGCGGTGGGGTCGACGATGACCTTGTAGTCGATGCCGGCGAGCCTGGTGGCGGCCGCGTTCCAGTAGTCCTTGAACCTGGTCAGCACGATCTCGGAGCCGGCGGTCCAGGACACGAACGAGAAGGGCCCGGCGCCCACCGGGTGGCGGCCGAAGTCCTTGCCGTACTTCTGCAGGGCGGTGGGCGAGATGATCTGCCCGGCGCGGAAGCTCAGGATGGCGGGCAGCGGCGAGTACTGCTGGCTGAGGTTCAGGTCGATCGTGTAGTCGTCGACGACGGTCTCGCTCTTGACCGGCGTCAGGTCGAACCACGCCCCGGCGGCCTTGTAGTGGTCGAGACTGGCCTTGACTGCGTCGGCGTTGAAAGGGGTGCCGTCCTGGAACTTCACGCCGTGGCGCAGGTTCAGGCGGAAGGTCAGCTTGTCCGCCCCCGTGAAGGACCAGCCGGTGGCCAGCCCCGGCCGGGTCGCCTGCATCGTCTTCGAGTCGGAGTTGATCAGCGTCTCGTAGATGGAGTCGGTGTAGTACTGGTCGAAGCCGCTGATGCTGGCGCCGGGATCCAGGGAGCCGGGCTCGCCGGGCGTCGCGTAGAAGAGGACGTTCCCGTGTGGAGGAGGCCCGTTGCTCTGGCCGGAGGTGCCGTTCCCGCACCCGGCCACCACCAGGACGGCGATCGCCGCCAGGCACGACGTACGCCACAGATGCATGTCTCCTCCTCCTTCCGGCGGACACGGTTCCCCGGCCGCGCATGGGGGCTGCTCGACGGCGGCCGGCCGGCGCCTGGCGCCACGGCCCGCGTTGCCCAGCTTCAGGCTGCGACGCCAGCGCTTCACTCTCTCCCTCCCGCGCCCGGCGCCCGGCCGCGGCACGGACCGGGCACCGGGCCGACGCGGGCCCGACCCACGAGTTTGGGTGGCACGCTAGCATGCGACGCCTGTGCCGGCAAGACCCTCCGTCCCGCCATGAGGAACGGGTAGCCGGACTTGTCGCTGGTGACGCCCCATGCTAGTGTGCCAGTACCTCGCCGGATCGCGGTCGACTCGCGGAGCGACGCCGGTCGGTGGGGACGGGAGATCGAAACGCTGGCGGAGGACCTGGCGGCGCAGCACGGACCGCGGACCGGCCGGGGCGACCCGGCAGCGGGGCCCGCCTCGCGGTGAGGTCGGGTGACGGGCGGAAGCCCCACCTGGCCATCTCGGGCCTTCGGGTAACGCTCGAGCGGCAGGGCCGGTCGGTGCCCGTGATCGACGACCTCTCCCTCCAGGTGCAGGAGGGCGAGATCGTGGGCATGGTGGGGGAGAGCGGCAGCGGGAAGACCATGACGGCCCTCGCCGTCCTGCAGCTGCTGCCCCGCGGCGGGCGCATGAGCGGGTCGATCCGGCTCGAGGGCCAGGAGCTGATCGACCTGCCCGAGGCAGAGATGCACGAGGTGCGGGGGGCGAGGGTGGGGATGGTGTTCCAGGAGCCGGTGGCTGCGCTAAACCCCGTGTTCACGATCGGCTCCCAGCTCCTCGCCGCGATCCGGGCCCACCGCGACCTCTCGCGCTCCGAGACCAGGTCGCGCGCGGTCGAGCTCCTGCGGAACGTGGGCCTGCCGGAGCCCGACCTCCGCCTGCGCCAATACCCACACCAGCTCTCGGGTGGCATGTGCCAGCGGGCCATGATCGCGATGGCGCTGGCGTCGGGGGCCCGGCTCCTCATCGCCGACGAGCCCACGACCTCGCTCGACGTGACGATCCAGGACGAGATCGTCCGCCTGATCCGCAGGCTGGCGGTCGAGTCGGGGATCGCCGTCCTGTTCATCAGCCACGACCTGGGCCTCGTCTCCCGGCTCTGCCACCGGGTGGCGGTGGTCTACGCCGGCCAGGTCGTCGAGACCGGGCCCACGCGCACGCTCCTGGAGTCGCCGCTGCACCCGTACACGAAGGCGCTGCTGCGCTGCGTGCCGAACCTGCACGAGGTGGGCGTCGTCCACCGGGGGATCCCGGGCACGCCGCCGCTGCCCGGCTCGGCCCCTGCCGGGTGCCGGTTCCGCCCCAGATGCGAGTTCGCCGTCGATGCCTGCGGCGCCCCCCAGGAGCTGGCTCCGCTGGCGGACGACCACCTGGCGCGGTGCGTCCGGGCCCCGGAGCTGGCCGGGCTGAGGCGGGAGATGGCGAGATCGTGAGCTCCCCGGCCGGAGCGCCCCGGTCGCTGACGCGGCCGCAGCCGGAGCCCTGGCCGGCCGAAGGCGACGGCTGCCTGCTGCGGATCCGGGGCCTCACCGTGACCTACGGGCTGCGGTCGCGCCACCCGGTCCGGGCCGTGGCCGGCGTCTCGCTGGACGTGGGCCGGGGCCGGACGCTCGCCCTGATCGGCGAGTCGGGCTCGGGCAAGTCGTCGGTCGCGCGCGCCATCTGCGGCCTGGGGCCCGTCGAGAGCGGCTCCATCGAGATGGACGGCCACGAGCTCACCGCGGCCGCGGACCGCCCCGCCGCGGCGGGCGAGCGGGGCATCCAGATCGTCTTCCAGGACCCGGTCTCGGCGCTCGACCCGCGCTGGCCGGCGTGGCGCAGCGTCGCCGAGCCGCTGGTCCGCGACGTGCCCTCGCCGGGCGACCGCCGGGAGCGCGCGATCGCCCTGCTGGAGCGCGTCGGCCTCGACCCGTCCTTCGGGGACCGCCACCCCCACCAGCTCTCTGGCGGCCAGCGACAGCGGGTCACGATCGCCAGGGCGCTGGCCCCCGGGCCCAAGCTGGTCATCCTCGACGAGGCCGTGTCAGCCCTCGACGTCTCGGTCCGCAACGAGATCCTGGTCCTGCTCGACGACCTGAAGCGGCAGGGCGGCCTCACCTACCTGCTGATCTCGCACGACATGGGCGCTGTGGCCCAGATGGCGACGGAGATCGCGGTGATGTACCTGGGCCGGGTGGTCGAGTCGGGTGAGGCCCGCCAGGTGATCCTGCATCCGGTGCACCCCTACACGGACGCGCTGCTGGCGTCCGTGCCGACCGTGTCGGGCGACGTCGTCGAGCCGTCGTTCCGGCCCCGCGGCGAGATCGGCGACACCGCGCACCCACCGCCGGGCTGCCGGTTCCATCCCCGCTGCCCGCTGGCGGTGGACGTGTGCACGACCGAGGAGCCGGCGATGCGGACCGTACGCGGCCGCCTGGCCGCCTGTCACCGGGCCGAGGAGACCGACCGGCTGCGCCGGGTAGGAGGGCAGCCCGAATGATCCCCACCATCCTGAAGCGGCTGCTGGCAGTGGTGCCGACCGTCGTGGTCGCCACCCTCCTCGTCTTCTCCCTGGAGCAGATCACCCCAGGCGGCGCGGCCGAGGCCGCCGCCGGCCCCACGGCCACGCCGCGGCAGGTCGCGGCGCTGAAGCACCAGATGGGCCTCGACCAGCCGGTGCCCCTGCAGTACGTGACCTGGCTCGCCGATGTGGCCCGCGGCCGCTTCGGGCAGTCGGTGATCAACCGCCAGGACGTGGGCGCGGAGATCGCCCAGCGGCTGCCCGTGACGCTGGAGCTCACCCTGGCCGCGCTGCTGGTGGCGCTCCTGGTGGGGATCCCGCTGGGCATCCTGTCCGCGGCCCGCCGGCAGAGCCGGATCGACGGGGTCGTCCGCAGCGGCACCGGACTGGGGCTGGCCGTCCCCGAGTTCGTGCTTGCGATGTTCGCGGTGGACGTGTTCGCGCTCAAGCTCGGCTGGGTGCCGCCGACCGGGTTCACGCCGCTCTCGCAGAGCCTAGCCAGCAACCTGCAGGGCCTGATCCTGCCGGCGCTGGCGCTGGGCTCGGGGGCCGCCGCGATCGTGACCCGGCAGACCCGCGGGGCCATGGTGGAGGTCATGGACTCGCCGTTCATGCGCACCGCCTGGGCGCTGGGGCTGTCCCGGCGCCAGATCTACTTCCGGTTCGCGCTGAAGAACGCTCTGATCTCGGTGATCACCGTGATCGGCCTGCTGGCCGGCGCGCTGCTCGGCGTCGCGGTCCTGATCGAGCGGGTCTTCGTGATCCCGGGCATGGGGTCGATGCTCGTCGACGGCGTCACCCAGAAGGACTTCCCCGTCATGCAGGGGGTGACGGTGGTCTTCGTCGCGATCGTCATCGTGATCAACCTGGCGGTGGACCTCTCGTACGCCGTCCTGGACCCGCGGATCAGGAGGTAGGGATGGCGCAGGTCGTCGAGGGCGAGAGCAGGCCGGCCAGCGCGTGGCAGGTGGCGACGCCGCTGGGCGCCGTGGCCGGGGGACCCGGGCGGCGGGCCTGGGGGCCCGGCCTGGTGCTGGCGGCGGGGTTCGTCGTCTTCGTGGCGCTGGTGGGGGTGCTCGCGCCGGTCCTGGCGCCCCACGACCCGATCAAGCAGGACCTGGGCAACGCGATCGCAGGGCCCTCGGCGCAGCACCTGCTGGGCACGGACGACTTCGGCCGCGACGTGCTCAGCCGGCTGATCTGGGGGGCCCGGCCGGCGCTGCTCGGGGTCCTGGTCGCGATCACCACGGCCAGCGTGATCGGCCTGCCCTGGGGCCTGGTCGCCGGCTACGCCGGCGGGGCCGTGGACCTGGTCCTCATGCGGCTCGCCGACGCCCTGCTGGTCCTGCCCGGCCTGGTCATCGCCATCGCCATCACGACCGCGCTGGGGGCCAGCCTCACGAACGCGATGCTCGCCGTGGGCATCGTGTTCTCGCCGGTCGTGGCCCGCGTGCTGCGCTCGGGCGTGCTGACCGTCCGCGACCGTGAGTACGTGGTGGTCACCCGGATGTACGGGCTCAGGCCGCGACACCGGATGCTCCAGCACGTGCTGCCCAACGCGGTCGGCCCCGCCGTGATCCAGCTCACCCTGCTGACGGGCATCTCGCTGCTCGCGCAGGCGGCCCTCGGCTTCCTGGGCATCGGCGTCCAGCCGCCGGCCCCGAGCTGGGGGGACTCGCTGGCCTCCGGCTACAAGTTCATCATCGTCGACCCGGCGGCGACCGCGGCTCCCGCCGTCGTGATCGTGCTCACGGTGCTGGCCATTTACCGGCTGGGGGACGCCCTGCGGGACCGCCTGGAGATCCCCGCGTGATCGAGTGGCCCCTCCCCCCTCGCGGGGGAGGTCGCGTGGGGGGATGGCGGAGACGACCCCCTCCGGCCCTGGCGGGCCACCTCCCCCGCGACGGGGGATCCAGCATGACCAGTGAGAAGGAGGAAACAGCGCACATGCCCAACGCCATCCTCGACCCCACCGGGCGGACCACCGGCCGCAGGCTGACCGCGCTGGCGCCGCGGCGCCCGGACCTCGGCGGCGTCACGGTGGGGCTGCTCGAGAACCGCAAGCACAACGCCGGGCTCTTCCTCCGGGAGCTCGGCCGCGTGCTGGTCGAGCGGCACGGGGCGGCGGGCGTCCTGCTCAGGGACAAGGCGAGCATCGTCCTGCCCGCGCCCGACGAGGTCATGGACGAGCTGGCCAGCCAGCGCGGCGCGGTCATCGTGGGTGTCGGCGATTGAGGGTCCTGCAGCGCGTCGGCGGTCGCCGACGGAGTCATCCTGGAGCAACGAGGGGTCCCCGCCGCGGTCATCTGCACCGACGCCTTCACCGCCAGCGCGGACGCGATGGCCGGGCTGCGGGGGTCGCCGGGGTACCGGTACGTGACGACGCCGCACCCCGTGGCGGTGCTCGGTCCGGCTGAGGTGCGGGAGCGGGCGCTCGCCGTCCTGCCCGAGGTGGTGGCGCTCCTCGTGGCCGCGGCGGAGGAGGCCGGCTGATGGCCTGGCAGCCCGCGATCGACCTCGACGCGCTGCGGGCGATCGACGTGCACGTCCACGCGGGCATCTCGGCGGGAGCGCCGCGCGAGCGCCCGGACGAGGGCCGCCAGCCGGCCGGGGTCCGGGGCATCCAGGAGCGGGTCGGCACGGGACAGCAGACCCCGGACGAGACCGCGGCCTACTACCGCGACCGCCGGATCGCGGCGGTCATCTGGGGCGTCGACCCCCAGGCCACCAACGGGAACCGGCCGGGGGCGGTGGACAACGCGGAGCTGCTCCGGGCCGCGGAGCGCCACAACGACATCCTGATCCCCTTCGTCATGGTGGACCCCTGGCGGGGCCGGGCCGGGGTGCTGGACGCGGAGCGGCTGATCCGGGCGGGCGCCCGCGGCTTCAAGTTCCACCCGCCGGTGCAGGGCATCTATCCCAACGACCGCCGGTGCTATGCGCTCTACGAGGTGCTGAACGCACACCGGGTGCCGGCGCTGTTCCACACCGGCCAGACCGCGGTCGGCCAGGGCGCGCCCGGCGGCGGGGGCGTCCGGCTCAAGTACGGCAACCCCATGCCGCTGGACGACGTGGCGGTCGACTTCCCGGACATGCCGATCGTCATGGCCCACCCCTCCTTCCCCTGGCAGGAGGAGGCGCTCAGCATCGCCGTGCACAAGCCGCAGGTGTACATCGACCTGTCCGGCTGGTCGCCCAAGTACTTCTCGCCCCAGCTCGTGCAGTACGCCAACACGCTGCTCAAGCACAAGATGCTGTTCGGCTCGGACCACCCGATGATCACCGCCGACCGCTGGCTCGCGGACTTCGAGCGGGCGGGCTTCCGGGAGGACGTCAGACCTCTGCTGCTCAAGGACAACGCAGCCCGGCTGCTGGGCCTGGCCACGTAGGGGAGAGGAGGGCCGGATGGACAAGGTGGTGGCGTCTCCGGCCGAGGCGATCGGCGACCTGCCCGACGGGGCCAGCATCGCCGTCTCCGGGTTCGGCCAGTCGGCCGGCTCGCCGGTCAGCCTGCTCGCCGCCCTCTGCGAGCGCGGCAGCCGGCGGCTGTGCCTGGTGGGCAACACGATCCAGCCGGGCGCCCGGCCGCTCATCGAGCGCCGCCAGGTGAGCCGCCTGATCATGTCGTTCACGGCGCGGGCCGGGTCGAGGACGGCGGTCGAGGAGCAGATCGCCGGCGGCGAGATCGCGTACGAGCTGGTGCCCCAGGGCACCCTGGTGGAGCGGCTGCGGGCGGCCGGGGCCGGGCTGGCCGGCGTCTACACCCCGACCGGGGTGGGCACGCGCATCGCCGAGGGCAAGGAGCTGCGCTACTTCGGCGGCAGGCCATACCTCCTGGAGACGGCGATCCACGTCGACTACGCGTTCATCTCGGGCCACCGGGCCGACCGCCTCGGCAACGTGGAGTTCCGGGGCGCGAACCAGCACTTCGGGCCCAGCTTCGCGAAGGCGGCGCGCGTCGCCGTGGTGGAGGTGGACGAGGTCGTAGAGCCCGGCGAGATCCCCCCGGAGCGGATCGGCCTGCCCGGCATCTTCGTGTCCCGCGTCGTCCGGAAGACGCTCGCGAACACCCTGCCCAAGCATGCGACCAACCGCCGCCCCGCCGACGTGGCGCGGACGTACCACGGCAAGCCGGCGTGGACCCGCTCTCAGATGGCGGAGCGGGCCGCGGCGCTCCTGCCCGAGCCCAGCTACGTCAACCTCGGGCTGGGCATCCCGACCTACATCTCGACCTACCTCCGGGGCCGGGACATCGTGCTGCACGGCGAGAACGGCATCCTGGGCTACGGCGAGATCATGGCCGACGAGGAGACGTACCCGGACGTCTTCAACGCCGGCGGTCAGCCCGTGTCCGCCCCGCCCGGCATCAGCTTCTTCGACAGCGTGACCGCGTTCGAGATGGTGCGCTCTGGACGGGTGCACGTGGTGGCGCTGGGCGCCTACCAGGTGGACCAGGAGGGCGGCGTCGCCAACTGGAGCACGCCCGAAATGGTGGGGGGCGGCATCGGAGGGGCGATGGACCTGGTGGCGGGCGGCGCGACCGTCATGGTGCTGATGGAGCACCGGGACAGCCACAACCGGCCCAAGCTCGTGCGCCGGTGCACGTACCCGCTGACCGGCGTCGGGTGCGTCGACCTGGTGGTCACGGACCTGGCCGTGCTCCGCCGCCGCCGAGCGGCCTTCGTCCTCGAGGAGGTGGCGCAGGGGTTCACTCCGACGGAGGTGCAGGCGCTGACCGACATGGAGTTGCAGGTGGATCCTGGAAGGGAGGCAGGGGCATGAAGACACGGGCCGGCGTTCTTCTCGAGGCCGGGGGGCGGTGGGAGGTGCGGGAGCTCGACCTGGACCCGCCGAAGGCGAACGAGGTCCTGGTCCGCGTCATGGCGACCGGGCTCTGTCACTCGGACGAGCACGTGCGGGCGAGCACCACGCGGACGGTCCTGCCGCTGGTCGGAGGTCACGAGGGCTCCGGCGTGATCGAGGAGGTCGGCCCCGGCGTCACACGGGTGGCCAGGGGGGATCACATCGTCACCTCGTTCATCCCAGTCTGCGGGAAGTGCCGGTACTGCGCGACGGGCCGCCAGAACCTCTGCGACGACGGCCGCAACGCCCAGACCGGCGCGCTGCTCGACCACACCTATCGCTTCCACCTGAACGGCAAGGACGCCGGCGGGATGTGCGTCCTGGGCACGTTCTCGCAGTACATGGTGATCTCGGAGAACTCGTGCGTCCGGGTGGACGACGACCTCCCCTTCGAGGTTGCCTGCCTCGTGGGCTGCGGGGTCACGACCGGCTGGGGGTCCGCCGTGTACGCGGCCAGGGTCAGGCCGGGCGACACCGTGGTGGTCTTCGGCATCGGGGGCGTCGGCATCAACGCGGTGCAGGGGGCACGGTTCGCGGGCGCCAAGAACGTGATCGCCATCGACCCGGTCGAGTACAAGCTGGAGATGGCCCAGGAGTGCGGCGCGACCCACATCTTCACGGACCCGGTGGAGGCGAGGGAGCAAGTGGTGCAGCTGACCAGCGGGCAGCTGGCAGACCACGCCATCCTGACCGTCGGCGAGATGAACGAGGAGGTGATCACCCAGGGCTTCGAGATGATCGGGAAGGACTGCCAGCTGACGATCACCGGCATCGGCTACGGGCTGACGGTGCACCTGCCGGGAGCCGCCATGGCCGGGTGGCAGAAGCGGATCCAGGGCGTCCTCTTCGGGTCCGCGAACCCGCTCTACGACATCCCCCGGCTGCTCGGGCTGTACCGGTCCGGCCACCTCAAGCTGGACGAGCTGGTCACCCGGCGGTACCGGCTGGAGGAGATCAACGAGGGCTACCGGGACCTGCTGGAGGGCAGGAACATCCGCGGCGTGATCCTGCACGAGCACTGAGACAGTCCTGGCCCCTCCCCCGCGAGGGGGGAGGGGCAGGTCTTCGGCGACTGATGAGGAGGTTGTGCGAATGGGCGGAAGCTACGAGGTCCTGAGCCCCTGGGCCGAGGTCGACCCGGTCCCGCTGGAGGGGATCTCCCCGCGCCTGCCTGACCTGCGCGGCAGGCGGATCGGGCTCTTCCACAACGGCAAGGTCGCCGCGGCGCCGATCCTGGACGCGGTCCAGGCTGAGCTGAGCGGCCGCTTCGACGGGCTCACGTTCGCACGGTTCGGACGCAGCGCCAACCTGGAGGTGGCCGAGACCCCGGACCGGTCGCGGTACGAGGAGTGGGTGAAGGAGGTCGACGCAGTCGTCCTCGCCGTCGGCGATTGAGGGTCCTGCACCAAGTACAGTTTGTACGACACCGTTTTCACCGAGCGGCTGGGCAGGCCGGCCGCCGTCCTCGTCAACGAGGGCTTCGGCTTCGATGCCAGGTCCGCGGCCTCGGGCAAGGGCATGCCGGGGGTCAGGGTCGTGGCCGAGACCGTGCCGTGCGAGTGCACGATGCCCGGGCGGATCACGAGCGGCGTCCGGGCGGCCATCGACGACGTCGTCGCGGCGCTGACCAGGCCGCTGAGCCAGGAGGAGCGGTCGCCGGCGACGCGCAGGGCAGACCCCACCGACGGCGTCGTCTTCAAGGGCGACCTCCAGGAGGTCCAGCGGTTCTACTACCGGCGCGGGTGGACCGACGGGCTGCCGGTCATCCCGCCCACCGAGGCCGCCGTCCAGGAGATGCTGGCCGGCACGGAGCTGCCCGCCGACCACCTGGTGGGCAGGATGATCCCCCGCCTGGGCAGGGTCACGGTCCGCAAGATCGCCGTCAACGCCGTGATGGCGGGGGCGCTGCCCACCTACCTGCCGCTGCTGGTCGCCGGCGTGGAGGCCCTGCTCGACCCCCGCGCTGCCTTCGGCACCTGGGAGGTCAGCACCGGGTCCTGGGCCCCCTTCTGGATCGTCAACGGCCCCATCCGCGAGCAGCTGCACGTCGAGTCGGGCACCGGGGCGCTGAGCCCGGGCAGCATCGCCAACGCCACGATCGGGCGGGCGATGGGCCTGATCGTGAAGAACCTGGGCGGGGCCCGCAAGGGCCTGGAGGACATGGGCGTCCTCGGCAACCCGGGCAAGTACAGCATGGTCATCGCCGAGAACGAGGAGGCGAACCCCGCTGGCTGGGAGCCGCTCCACGTCCAGCAGGGCTTCCGGCGGGACGAGAGCTGCCTCACCGTCTCCTTCCCGAACACCTACCTCCAGATCTGGCCGTACGGGTCCGACGACAAGGGCATCATGCGCGCGATCGGCGCGAACATGGTGCCGCGCTGGCGGCAGCTGACGCTGCTGGTGCCGCCGGGCCACGCGCAGGCGCTGGCCGACGGCGGCTGGACGAAGGAGGAGATCGCGTCCTACCTGTACGAGCACGCCCGGGTGCCGGCCTACCGGACCCCGGAGTTCTGGGGCGTCCCCAGCATTGTGCACCGCGGCAGCAGGCCGCCGCTCAACGCGGAGGACTCCGTCCCGATGCTGCGCCGCCCTGACTCGCTGAGGGTCGTCGTCGCCGGCGGGCCGGGCACCTTCATGGGCCTGGCCTACGGCTCCAGCGGCTGGGTGACGAAGCCGGTGTGCCTGCCGGCCCGCTGGGAGAGCCTGGTCAGGACGTACCGGGGCCTCGTCCCCGACTACCTCAGGTACTGAGCAGCTGCTCCGCGCGACGTGCGGCCGCGGTCCCGTCCGAGACCGCGGCCGCCACCAGCGGCCGGGACCCGCCGCGGATGTCGCCGGCGGCGAGGACGTGCGGCGCGCTCGTCTCCGTTCCGGCGTCGGCGACCACCCGGCCGTCCGGGTCAAGGTCCACCACGCCCTGCAGGAAGGCCGTGTTGGGCAGGGTGCCGACGCGGATCACCACGCCGTCGACGTCCAGCGTCTCCGCCCGGCCCGTGGCGATGTCGGTGAACGCCACCCCCTCCACCCGGTCTGCGCCGAGTATCGCGTCGAGCCTCGCCCCGGTCCTCGTCTCGACCCGGGGATGCGCCAGGGCTCTCCGCAGAAGGGCGGCGTCCGCCCGTAAACCGGCGCTCCTCGTCAGCACCGTGACCCGCGCCGGCAGGTCGGCCAGGTACAGCGCGTCGGCCAGGGCCTGGTCGTCCGAGCCGCACACCGCCACGGCGCGGTCGACGAAGAAGCCGCCGTCGCATGGCGTGCAGTCGATCACGCCCCTGCCCAGGAGGAGCTCCTCGCCGGGTACGCCGAGCCGCCTGCAGCGAGACCCTGCCGCGACGACGACCACGGCCGCCGAGTACCCCCTGCCGTCCCGGCAGGCGACCCAGCGGGTGCTGGAGAAGACCTCGATCCCCGTGGCCTCGGCCTCCTCGACCCGGAGCCCGCTCTGCGCCACCGCCTCGGCCAGTTCGGAGGCGAGCTGGGCACCGGACGGCCCGCCCTCGTCCACCCGGTGGACGTTCTTGAGGTTGCCGCCCAGAAGCTCCCTCTCGAGGAGCAGGGTGCGGTGGCCGGCCCGGCTCAGGTGGAGACCCGCGGTCAGGCCGGCGGGGCCGCCTCCGACGATGATGACGTCGTAGTCGAACATGGCTCGCGCCTCCGGTCCTCCCCGACGGTGTGCTCGCCCCATTCTCGATCGTCCGGGGTGCGGGCCGGGCAGGCGCCGTTCCGGTCGGCGGTCCACCCCGGGGACCCGCCATCGACGGGACCATCGGCACTGGCCCTGAGGTCGGGCCGGCCCCACACTCCACCTCGGGTGGCGGGTCCACCCGAGAGGACACGCATGGATGCAGGCGACAGGGGTATCGGAACGATCGTGGTGGGCCTGGACGGCTCCGACCACGCTGCCGCCGCCCTGACCGGGACCATCGGTCTGGCCGTCCGCATGGACGCGGAGGTCGTGGCGGTACACGCGGTCGGGGCTCCCGCCGACGCCGGATCCCCTGCCGGCGAGCGCTCCGGCCGACACCCGGCGGACTGGCGAACCGACCTCGCCCGGCGGTTCGTGGAGGACTGGTGCCGCCCACTGCGGGAGGCGAGGGTGCGGCACGTGTCCCTGCTCGAGGACGGCCGGCCGGCGGCGCTCATCGCTGCCGTGGCGGACCGCGTGGACGCGGGCCTCGTCGTGGTGGGCCGCCGGGGTCGCGGCCACGTCTCGGAGCTGCTGCTGGGCAGCGTCAGCCACGAGCTCTCGCAGCGCTGCCGGAGGCCGGTGGTCCTCGTCACGCCGCGGCACGACCTGCCGGCGCCGGCGTCCGCGTCCGACGGCAGGGCCGGGGCGCTGGCCGCGTACCCGGGCAACATCCTCAGCCACCCCGCCGGAGAGTCCATGGACTCCTACCGATGAGATCTGAACGGGGCGGCCGGAGCATGGCGGCCCGGAGGTGACGAGCATGACCTGGACCGTGGGACAGCTGATGAACCGCCAGGTGGTCGCGGTGCGGCCGACCAGCGGCTACAAGGAGATCGCGAGGCTGATGGTCGAGCACCACGTCAGCGCCCTTCCGGTGGTCGACGTCGTGGGTACCGAGGGCAGGCTGGTCGGCGTGGTCTCCGAGGCGGATCTGCTGGGGACGGAGGGGACCTCGCCGTGGTCGCGCGCCGGCGACCCCTCGGCGTCGGACCAGACGGCGGCCGCCCTCATGAGCAGCCCGGCCATCACCGTCCGGGCCGACCACACGGTCGACTGGGCGGCGCGCGTCATGCACTGGAAGGGGGTGAAGCGGCTCCCGGTGGTGGACCCGAGGGGCCGCCTGGTCGGGATCGTGAGCCGGAGCGACCTCCTGGGACTGTGTCTGCGCAGCGACGAGGCCATCGACCAGGACTGCCTGCGGCAGGTGCTCGAGCGGCTCGGAGTGGGGCCCGACGCGGTAAGCGTTCGCTGCACCGGCGGCGTCGTCACCCTGCGCGGCCAGGTCCCGAGCGCGGCGCTGGCCAGCCGTCTCGTCGAGGCCGTCCATGGAGTGACCGGCGTGGTCGGGGTCGACGACCACCTGACGTACCCGCCGGCCCGGCCCGGATCCGGGCCCGGCCGCCGGCACCGCGGGGGCGCGTAGAGTCGATCACAGGCGCCGCCGTCCGCGGCGCCAACGTTGAACGCATGCAGAACCAGGAGCGCCGAGCGGCCGGGAGGGCCGCCGTCCCGTCACGCGCCGTGCCGCACAGCTGGCTCAGGTGGCTGATCCGCCGGCTGGGTCCGGTCGTGGGCGTCGTGGCCGTCGCGGCCCTCGTGATCGTGCTGAATCCGGTCCAGGTGGGCCGTGCGCTCACGCACTTCGACCGCCGCATGATCCCCGTCATCCTGGCGCTGTACGTGGGGATCTACGTGCTCCAGGGCGCCCGCTGGCACCTCCTGCTCCGCGAGGCGGGGGCCCGCCTGCGCCTCCGGGACAGCCTCCTCCTCAATGCCGCGGGCCAGACCATCACGGCGCTCATCCCGCTGGGCGATCTCACGCGGGCGCTCTTCGCCTCTTCGGCCTCCCGACGCGACTTCGGGACCATCGCCGCTACTGTCACCGTGCAGGAGCTCACGTACACGCTGATGCTCGTCCTCCTGGCCCTGCCCCAGGTGCTGACGCTGCGGCTGGGCGTCGGCATCGTGGCCCTCACGGCGGCCGGCATGCTCGCGATCGTGATCATCCTCACGGTCTCCCCGGTCTTCCGCGCGGTCCACCGGCTCGTGGCGCGGATTCCCGTGCTCAACCGCCTGCTGCCGGCGATCGAGGACCTGCAGCACGAGACCGCGGA
>DATFRD010000158.1:0-8319 GCA_035263645.1 Candidatus Dormiibacterota bacterium
GGACCGGGCTGCTCTTGCCGACGAAGGAGGAGCGGTACTCCTCCAGGAGCTGGTCGGTCCGCGTCAGGATCAGCCACCAGCGATGCACGTACTCGGGATCGTAGGCGGCGTGGGCGTGGTCCGCCGGGAACGGGATAGAACCGGGAACCTCGACCGGCATCGGGTTGATTCGGCAGCCGATGCCCAGGGCCCCGAGGGCGCCCATGAAGTCTCCGTAGAAGTCGGCCACCGAGCGCGGCCCGAGCGCCAGCACGCGGCGCCTGCCGTCGCTCGTGCACACGGACAGCTCGTGGTCGATGAAGTCGAACTCGACCTCGAAGACCCCGTCGCGGTAGGGGACGGGCCCGGTGCTGAGGCCGCGGGCGGTCGTGTGGAACGCCACCTGCCACAGCTCGTTGAGGAACGGCGCGCAGGCGAGCTTCACCTTGCCCACGATCTGCGTCCACATGTGCAGGGTGTCGCAGGTGGCCTGCCAGGCGTCCCAGGGCAGGGCCGGCCAGCGCTCGCCGGGGCCTCCCGAAGCCGCCTCATCGGGACCCGCGTCCTTCCGGTCCATCGCCAACTCAGCACACTAGGCGCCGCAGGTCGCGGGCCTCAACTGGCCGATTCGGCGCCGAGCCCTCTGCTCCATGCAGCCCCGGCCGGCGCCGGCAGCCGGCCCCGCGGCCGCGCGGACACCTCGGCGGCCGACCCGGCGCCCGCCGTGGCCACAACCTCCATCGCCGCCCATCGTGGGTCCTGGCCGGGCCGGTCGGTGCGCACGTGCGCTCCCCGCGACTCCTCTCGCAGCAGGGCGGCCCGCAGGACCAGGCCGGCCAGGCCGGCGGACGCGGAGCCGAGGCGGCCGAGGCCGTCCCGGAGGCCCGCCGCCGAGCGGAGGGGACCGGCCGCCCGGCCGAGGATTGCTCCCGCGGCCTCGCCGCAGCCCGGCACCGGCGGAGTCGCCTGCAGGCGGCCGCCGGGCGAGTCGGCAGCCCCCGCCAGCGCCGCCCGCGCCGCCCGGCGGCCGAACACGACCGCCTCCAGCAGCGAGTTGCTGGCCAGGCGGTTGGCGCCGTGCACGCCCGTGCGAGCGCACTCGCCGGCGGCCAGCAGGCCGGGCACCCGGGTGCGTCCCCAGGCGTCGGTGACGATCCCCCCCATCGTGTAGTGAGCGGCCGGCGCCACCGGCACCAGTTCGCGCACAGGGTCCAGCCCGGCCTGGCGGCAGCGTTCCACGAAGCCGGGAAAGCCTCGCGCCAGCTTCGCCCGGCCGAGGTGCCGCGCGTCCAGGAAGACGGCCGGCTCGCCCGACGCCGCCAGGCGCTCGGCGATTGCCCTCGCCACCACGGCACGCGGCGCCAGCTCGCCGCGCGGGTCGGCCTCCTGGAGGAAGCGCCGGCCCACGCGATCGACCAGCCGGGCGCCGGCGCCGCGCAGGGCCTCGGTCACCAGGAACGTGCGCCCTGGCCCGGCGTACGCGGTCGGATGGAACTGGACGAGCTCCAGGTCGGCCAGCTCCGCGCCCGCCGCCATGGCCAGGAGCAGGCCGGAGCCGTCGCAGAGCGGCGTGGTCGTGGAATGCGGGTACAGGCCGGCGTAGCCGCCGGTGGCGAGCAGCACCGCCCCGGCCTGAACGTCGAGCGCGCGGGCGCCGCGCAGCCGGGCGCCGATAACGCGGCCGCCCCGCAGCAGGAGGAACTCGACGCGCGCATCCGACCAGCGCACGCGGCAGCCGACGGCGCCGCGCAGCGCGGCCACGATCGCGGCGCCGCTCGCGTCACCCCCGGCGTGCAGCACGCGCCGGCGTGAGTGGGCCGCCTCCAGGCCCAGGGCCGGTCCGCCCCCGTCACGGTCGAACGCGACACCGCACGCCTCCAGCCAGGCCACGGCTGCAGGTGCCTCCGCGGTGAGCAGCCCGACCGGAGCCGGGTCGCACAGGCCGGCCCCGGCAGCCAGCGTGTCGGCAGCGTGAAGGTCCGGCGCGTCGTCGGCCGCCACTGCCGCCGCGATGCCGCCCTGGGCCCGCTCCGAGGCGCCACCTCCGGCGGCCGCCACGAGGACGGAGGCGCCGGCCTCGGCGGCCTCCACCGCGGCAGCCAGGCCGGCCAGCCCGCCGCCGACGACGAGCAGGTCGGTCATCGCGGCGGCTCGGGCCCCGTGCTCACCATCCGCTGCAGGGCCAGGCGGGCCCGCGCGGCCACAGACTCGGGCACGGTCACGTGGTGCACGTCTTCGCGGAGCGAACGCACCACGCCGGCCAGCGTGATGCGCTTCATGTACCGGCAGATGGCCCGCTCGCTGACCGCGTGGAACTGCTTGCCGGCATCGGGAATCTCCTTGCGCAGGCGATGCAGGATGCCCGTCTCGGTGGCGATCACGAAGCTGCGCCGGGGAGACGTCCGGGCGTGCTCGACCATGCCCTCCGTGGAGAGCACGTGCGTGCGGGCCGCGTCCACGTCGCCACTGGCGGCCCAGTACATGCACGAGCTGGCGCAGCCGCACTCCGGGTGGACCAGGAGGTCGGCGTCGCCGTGCTCGCGGCGGGCCCGCTCCAGGTCGGCGGGCAGGATGCCGGCGTGGACGTGGCATTCGCCGGGCCAGACGTGCATGGCCCGGCCCGTGACGCGCTCCAGGTACGTGCCCAGGAAGAGGTCGGGCGCGAAAAGGATGGGCCGGTCGGCGGGGATCGACTCGATCACGGCCCTGGCGTTGCCCGACGTGCAGCAGTAGTCGCTCTCCGCCTTGACCTCGGCCGTGGTGTTCACGTAGGTGACCACCACCGCCTCGGGGTGCCGGGCCTTCCACGCCCTGAGCTGCTCGGCGTCGATGGTGTCGGCGAGCGAGCAGCCCGCCTCCAGGTCGGGCAGCAGCACCCGCTTGCCCGGGTTGAGGATGGCCGCGGTCTCGGCCATGAAATGGACACCGCAGAACACGATCACGGCAGCGTTCGTGCGGGCCGCGGCGCGGGACAGGCCGAGGGAGTCGCCGACCACGTCGGCAACGTCCTGGACCTCCGGCACCTGGTAGTTGTGGGCGAGGATGATCGCGTCGCGCTCGCGGGCGAGCCGGCGGACCTCGGCCTGCAGCGCCGGGACGGACGTCGTGGTCACGGCCTCCATGTCCGGGTCACCTCCATCGATACGTCCAGGGCGGGTGCGGAGTGGGTCAGCGCGCCGACGGATATGCGGTCCACGCCGGTAGCCGCGTAGGCGGCCACGGTGTCGAGCGTCACCCCGCCCGAGACCTCCAGGACGGCCCTGCCGGCGGTCCGCCGCACGGCCTCCGCCACGGCCGCCGGATCCATGTTGTCCAGCAGCACGATCTCGGCCCGCTCGGCCAGCGCGACCTCCAGCTGCTGCACGGACTCGACCTCGACCTCGACCGGCAGGCCCGCGTGCCTGGCGAGCCGGATGGCCGCGGCGACGCCGCCCGCGGCGGCCACGTGGTTGTCCTTGACCAGCACGGCGGCCGAGAGGTCTGGCCGGTGGCTCGTGCCGCCGCCGGCCCTGACCGCGTGGCGCTGCAGCGGACGCAGGCCGGGCACCGTCTTGCGGGTGTCGAGCACGGCCGAGCGGCCCGCGGCGTCGACGTAGCGGCGGGTCAGCGTGGCCACCCCGGAGAGCTGCTGCAGGAAGTTCAGCGCGGTGCGCTCCGCCCGCAGCAGGCCGTCCAGCGGGCCGGCCACCCGGGCGAGGGGGTCGCCCCCGGCGACCCGGGCGCCGTCCGTCGTCGTGGCCTCGAACGCGCACTGGCCGTCGACCTGGCGGAAGACCTCCTCCGCCACCGCCAGCCCCGCGACCACCCCCTCGGCGCCGGCCAGGAGCTCGGCCTCGGCCCACATGCCGGGAGGCACCACCGCTGCCGTGGTCACGTCGCAATCGGCCCGGTCCTCCTCCAGCGCCTCGGAGACCTTCCGCTCCAGGTAGGCCCGGGTCAACTCGGGCGTCGCCATCCCGCGCATCACGCGCCCCCTTGTTCGGCCACCGCGGATTCCACGTCGTGCCACGGCAGCTCGCGCTCCCAGGTGCCGAGCACGGGGCCGGTGAACCGGTACAGGTCCCCCGGCCGACCCACGCGCCCCGCGGCCGCGCGCCGGCCGACAGGCACCAGGACCCCGGACGCGAACAGTGGGCTGAACGCCTTCTTGAAGTTCCCGGTGTTCAGCCGCAGCAGCGCCGGGTCCAGGATGGCGGCGTACACGGCGCGCAGCTCCGGCAGCGTCACGGTCTCCGGCAGAAGCTGGAACGCGAGCCACGAGTAGCGCAGCTTCGACTGCACCCGGTTCATGGCCACCCGGAGCATGTCGGCGTGGTCGAAGGCCAGCGACTCGGCCGGCAGGCCGCGCACCGGCGCCCACTCTGCGCGCATGATGCCGCCGCCGGGCGCCAGGCTGAGGCCGTCGCTGCGCTCCAGCGCGAGGTGCGCAACCGAGACGACACGGCCGCGCGAGTCCCGGTCCGGAGCCCCGAACGTGCCCAGCTGCTCCAGGTGCCAGTGGGCGGCGTCCAGCCCGGACTTGGTCTGGAGGGCACGGCGGGCGGCGCTGTCGAACGTCTCGTCCGCCCGTACCAGCACGCCGGGGAATGACCACTTGCCGGCAAAGGCGGCGTCCTCCCGCTGCACGAGCAGCACGTGCCACGCCCGCTCGATCGGCTCCTCCAGGCGGACCGTGAAGAGGATCACGTCCACCGCCACGACCGCGTTGAGCTCCAGCGAGCCGCCCTGCCAGCGCCGCGACCTGACTGCCACCCTGGCTTCGACTATACCAGATTCGAATCTAGCGGAGGCAAAAGCCCTGAGGGACGAACGCCATGGTTCCGGGCGCGCCGGGCGCCCGGCTCAGGTTCCGGTGCGACCCTCCATCATTCAGGTGCGGAGCGGGCCACGACGCACCGTGGCGAACGCCACCTCGGGCTCGCAGGGCGCGATCCACTCCACCCACCAGGTGGCGCCCGCCGCGGCCATGGCGCGGACACGCTCGCGCGCGGCCCCCTCGTCGGGTGTCCGGGCGCTGCCGCCCATGACGAAGTCGAAGCGGTCGAGCGACCCGCCGCGGAGCCGGCCCACCTCCTCGACAAGGGCCCTGACGTCGTCGGGCTGCATGTCGACGTCCCTGCCGTCGGGGCCCTCCTTGAACCCCAGCATGGCTGCGTCCCAGCGGGCGGCTCGGCGAACTGGGCCCCGCCGCGGCCACACCCCGCCCACCCAGATCGGCACCCTGGGACGCTGCCGCGGGACGGGCCGGAACACGATCTCGTCCACCTGGAAGTGACGGCCCCGGAAGGCAAACGGCTCCCCGGTCCACAGACCGGTGATGATCGCCAGGCTCTCGTCGAGCCGCGCCGCTCGGTCGCGCAGGGCGGTCTGCTCGCCGAACGCCGTGAAGCCCGGCTCGAGGTCCCCGACGCCAACCCCGAGAACGGCGCGGCCGCCGCTGAGGTGATCCACGGTCGTGACCTCCCGGGCCACGTGCCAGGGCCGCCGCCTGGCCAGGGGAGTCACCGCTGTGCCCAGCATGATGCGCTCGGTCCGCACGGCGGCGGCGGCGAGCACGGTCCAGGAGTCGGCGGTCGCGACGCCCGCCATCGACTGATAGACCACGTAGTCCTCCAGGAGCACCCCGTCCCAGCCGGATCGCTCCGCGGCCACCACGAGGTCGACCAGCGTCCTGGGGTCTGCGTAGGCACCGCCCGTGCCCAGGTTCAGGGCATGCCGCACTCAGCGGTCCACTGTACGAGAGGTGCGGCCGGAAACCTGGCCGAGAGATTTGGGTCCCAGGTGCCCCAGATCCGGTGGCGCCGACGAAGAGCGCAAGGAGCGCCCTCCAGGGCGTGACTGAGCACCGCAGGAGGCAACGCCGGAGGTGGGGTGCATGGGGCCCAAAGATCCGGCTGGGTTTTCGGCCGCACCTCTAGCTGCCAGAGGGCCGCGGGCAGTGTCCCGTTGTCCCGAGGGGTGGGGTGCTCTGTCCTATTGCGACCGGCCAGCGCCGGGCAGACCATCGTTGCCGGCACGTGCACAGGACGTGCGCATGGGAGGGCGAAGGCATGGTGCGACCGTGCTGGACGGAGGATGTTCGGTGAACGGCACGTGGACAACGAAGCCTCCCCCGAAGACGCGGCAGACGGTCCTGGGGGCGCTGGTGATCGCCGGGATCGTGGTCGTCTGGCTGGGCTACGGGAACGTCCAGATCGACAACACGAGCCTGACCTCGAACGGAACGGCGACGCCGGCGGCGACACACTCCCCGTCTCCGTCGCCCGCGGCGTCACGGTCTCCGTCGCCCGCGGCGTCACGGTCTCCGTCTCCCCGTCAATAGCGGTGCCGACAGCGCCCATCCGCGTCGTCAGGGCCCCCCGCTCAGCCCATAGCCGCGGTAGGAGTCCCGTCCGGTCTGCAGGTAGAGGATCATCGTGCAGGGAATCGGTGGCGAGAACCGGGTCCTCGTCGACTGTGGCACGACCATGGCGTAGAGAGAAACGCCGCTGTCGGTTCGGCCCACCTGGCGCCAGGTGGCATCGAAGCTCGGATCGACACCGGCCATCGCGTCCTCACGCGTCACAATGGCGCCTCCCGGATAGTAACGGCGTCCGCAGAACTCGATCCGGTTGGGCGGAGCGGTCGGGTCCCAGGTCCCGTACGTGATCCGGCTGTGGAGGGACCAGGCGGCACCCGCCGCCAGGAGGCCGGCCACCCCCAGCTGCACGGCCACGGCCCTGCGCGACCTGGCGCTCATGTCGCGCCAGTATGGCCCTGCCGCTACCGGTTCTCGAGGCGAGCCTCCGGACGGATGGGTTCGAACAGCTCGACCGGGTTGCCCGAGGGGTCCTCGAGCAGGATCTGCTTGACGCCAACGCCGGTGACGATGTCGTTGCGGAAGCTGGCACCCTGCCCGCGCAGCGCCTCGACGGCGGCGCCGAGGTCGGGGACCTCGAGCATGATGCGGTTCCAGCCCCCAGGCTCCTGCTTCCTGCCGTCGGGCATGGGTCGCGAGCCGCCGCCCCGGTGGTCCGGGCCGATCGGCGACCCGAGCACGAGGCGAAGGTCGCCTCGGGTGAGCATGGCAAACGCCGGGTCGGGGTGCATCAGCTCCTGGAAGCCAAGACGACCGCAGTAGAAGGCGATCGCGGCATCGACGTCGTCGACGATGTAGCGGACGCTCACGGTGCTCATCCAGCGCTCCTCCTCGGGTGACTATCTCGCCCGCTCGTGGTAGCCGGCGGTCGGCTCGAACAATTCGACGGGGTTGCCGGAAGGGTCCTGGAGCAGGACCAGCCTCACGCCGACGCCAGTGGCGATGTCGTTGCGAAAGCGCACGCCCTTCCTGCGCAGCGCCTCGACGGTGTCGACCAGATCGTGGACCTGCAGCGAGATCCGGTTCCAGCCGCCGGGCTCGGGAACGGTGCCGTCCGGCAGGGAATGGCTGCCGCTCGGCCCGCCCGGCACGCTCAGCAGGAGACGCAGGTCGCCGCGATACAGCATGGCGAAGGCGGGAGACGGGCGCAGCGCCGTCTCGAACTCGAGGTTGTCACAGTAGAAGGCGACCGCCGCGTCGAGGTCGTCGACGAAGTACCGGACGCTGGCGGTCCCACCGGTGACCGGCTCCCCGCTCCCCTCGATCCGGCGCAGGAGCACGGCGGCGAACTCCCGCCGGGGCTCGACCGGCACGATCGGAAGGCGGAGCGCGTCGAGCGGTTCAGACGTCATGGCACTGCCCATCCACGTAGACGCGGCGCAGCGCGGCCCGTGACCGGGCCAGGAGGGTCTCCGTGGCATGGAGGCTCCGGCCCAGGTGCCCGGCGACCTCCGCCACCGGCAGGCCGTCCAGGTAGCGCAGGGTGAGGGCGGCGCGCTGCGGCGCCGACAGCCGGGCCAGGGCTGCGTGCGCGGCCTCGGCGTCCAGCCAATCGTCCCAGGGGTCCTCCGGGGCCTCGCCGGCCGGATCCGCGGCGGCCAGGCTGCGCTGTTCGCGGGCGGTCCGCCGCCAGTGGTCGACGAGCTTGTGGCGGGCGATTCCCACCAGCCAGCCCACGGTCACCTCCGACACGCTCCCCTGCCTGGTGGCGGCCACGGCCGCCATGAACGTCTCCGCAGTCAGGTCCTCCGCCACCGCGACGCTGCCGCAGCGCGGCAGGAGGTAGCCGTAGACGCGCGGCAGCGCCAGGCCGTAGATGGCCGCCACCGGGTCGGCGCCCGAAGGCGATGCGTGGGTGCCCACATCACATGATCGCTCGGGAGCCACCGATTCCGAACACCGGTGGGACAGGGCGGCAGGCATGGTCCCGGTCCGATCCGGTCGGCTACCGTGGCCGCATGGCACCCGTCGCCCGACCCACG
>DATFRD010000159.1:0-20645 GCA_035263645.1 Candidatus Dormiibacterota bacterium
TGCGGCCGCAGCCCCGGGCGCGCCCGCACCAGGCGCAGGACGTCCAGCTGCGCCTCGGGCAGCGGCGCCGTGCCCCACTCCTGGCGGGCGCGCTGCCGGATCGCCCGCCGCAGCCGGCCGACCACCTGGACCAGCTCGGGCGCCGTCGCAGCTGCGTTATCTGTCTGCAACAGAAGTATCTTACCGGCTGCGAGCGTGGGCCTGCCTCTGGCTCGCTTTCACCAACGCGAGACGACCACCTTCTTGCGCGTGTAGAAGTCGACGCCGTCCGTGCCGTGGACGTGCAGGTCGCCGTAGAACGACCCCTTCCAGCCCGAGAAGGGGAAGAACGCGAACGGCTGGGCGACGGGCACGTTGATGCCGCACATCCCGGCCTCGACCCGCTCCCGGAACTCGCGGGCGGCGCGGCCGTCGCGCGTGAAGATCACCGCCATGTTCCCGAGCGCCGCCCGGTTGGCCTGCCGTATGGCCTCCTCCAGGCTGCTGACGTGCGAGACAGAGAGCACGGGCCCGAAGATCTCGTCCCGCCCCACGGCCATGTCGGCCGACACGCCGTCGAGCACGGTGGGACCCAGGAAGAAGCCGGGGCGCTCGAGCTCGCCCCGGCCGTCGACGAGCAGCGTGGCCCCCTCGCTCAGCCCGCGCTCGACGTAGCCGACCACCCGTCGCCGGTGGTCGTCGCGGATCAGCGGGCCGACCTGGACGCCGGGCTCCGCGCCAGGCCCGACCCTGAGCGCGGCCGCCTGCGCCCGCAGCGGCTCCAGCAGGGTCCGCGAGGCAGCGCCGACGGCGACCGCCACGCTCCCCGCGAGGCAGCGCTCGCCGGCGTTGCCGAACGCGGAGCCCAGGATGGCCGGCACCGCCAGGTCCAGGTCGGCGTCCGGCATCACCACGATGTGGTTCTTGGCCCCGCCCAGCGCCTGTACGCGCTTGCCGGCGGCGGCGGCGACCTCGTACACCTTCCTGGCCACCGGCTCGGAGCCGACGAAGGAGATGGCGCGCACGCCCGGATGGCGCAGCAGCCCGTCGACCGCCTCGCCGGCGCCGTGGACCAGGTTCAGCACGCCTTCCGGGAAGCCGGCCTCCAGGAAGAGCTCGGCCAGCCGGACGGCGCCCAGGGGCGTGCGCTCCGAGGGCTTGAGCACGAAGGTGTTCCCGGCCACCACCGCCAGCGGGAACATCCAGAGCGGGATCATGACGGGGAAGTTGAAGGGCGGCGCGCCGGCGCACACGCCCACCGGGTACCGGTGGAGGTCCTGGTCCACGCCCCGCGAGACCTCGCGCAGCGTTCGCCCCTGCAGGAGCGTGGGGGCGCCGCAGGCGAAGTCGACGACCTCGATGCCGCGGCGCACCTCGCCGCGCGACTCGTCCAGCGTCTTGCCGTGGTGGCGCGTGACGATGGCCGCCAGCTCCTCCAGGTGCTCCTCAAGCAGTTCCCGGTACCGGAACATCAGCTGGACGCGCTCCATCACGGGCGTCCGCGACCAGCCTGCGAACGCCGCGGCGGCCGCCCCGACCGCGGCGTCGACCTCCCCCGCACCGGAGAGCGGCACCCGGTCGATCACCTCGCCGGTCGCCGGGTCGTAGACGGGCAGCGTGGCGGCCTCCGGCTGCTGCCACGTGGCTCCGACCAGGTTCGCTATCACTGCGCCACCTCCGGGATGTGGGGTCCGATGGCGTGCCGGGGCGCGACGGCGCCGAGTGGGCTCGGTCGATTCGGGGTCGGGCCGGCCGGCATCTCCTTCCTCCCATTGTCCAGCGCTCCGTGGAGGAGGCCCTGAGCGCCAGTGTAGGCCCGGCGTGGACGGCGGTGAACCGGGGCGGCCGGGCCTGGAAAGCGCGGCGTGAGGGCTTGCCGACGGCCCTGGCACGTGCTATCCAGAGAGCCGGATGATCCGATGCGGCGGGCGGGGCCGGTGGAGCGTCGAGCGGGCGCAGCACGCGAGCCGCCGCGCCCCGCCCGAGCGTACGGCTCACTGCAAACGCCTGGTCTGGCTCCCCCGCCCACCCCGGGGGGCGGGCCCACGGTACCGGCCGGCCGGGTCGGGGTCAACGCATGTCGTCAAGGCGGTGTGAACGGCGCTGAGGAGGATGGCGAGATGGCCGGCATGCCCGCTGCGGTCCTGGTCGACGAGGGGACGATGGCCATCCTCGAGCGCCCCCGGCCCCGGGTCCGCCGGCCCGGCGACGTGCTGATCGACGTAGAGGCGTGCGGCATCTGCGGCACGGACCTGCACATCCTGAGCCGGCCGGCCGGCCATCCCTCCCGCCCGGGTGTCGTCCTCGGCCACGAGTTCGTGGGCGTCGTCCGCGAGGTCGGGTCCGAGGTGCGCAGCCCGCGCCCGGGCGACCGGGTGGTGGTCGAGCCGAACGTGGCCTGCGGAGCGTGCCGCTGGTGCCACCGCGGCCTCGTGAGCCACTGCGAGCACTTCACCACGCACGGCATCTTCATCGACGGCGGCCTGGCGCCGCAGGTGGCGGTCGCCGGCCGCGCCTGCCACCGCATCGCCCACTCGGTGCCGGCCCACCTGGCGGCCCTGGCCGAACCGCTGTCCTGCGTGGTCAACGGCGCCCGGCTCGCCGCGGTGCAGCCCGGCGAGACCGTGGTCGTGGTGGGCGCCGGGCCCATCGGCCTGCTGTTCTGCGCCCTCCTGGACCTGGGCGGAGCAACGGTCGTGGCGGTCGAGCTCTCGCCGGTGCGGCGCTCGCTGGCGCTGACCATGGGTGCTGTCGCCGCGCTCGACCCCGCCGTAGACGACGTGCACGAGCGCGTGCTCGACCTGACCGCCGGCTTCTGCGCCGACGCCACGATCGACGCCGTGGGCAGCCAGCTCGGCACCTGCCTGGACCTGGTCCGCAAGGGTGGTCGCGTCATCCTGTTCGGCATGGACACGCAGGCGACTGCGACCATCTGCCAGTCGCGCATCACGCGGGACGAGATCCAGGTGCTGGGCGCCTATGTCGGGCGAGACGTGTTCCCGACCGCCGTCCGCCTGCTGGAGCAGGGGCGTCTCGACCTGGAGCCGATGGTCACCCACCGGGTCCACCTGGAGCAGCTGCCTGCCGCGCTCGAACGGCTTCGGGCCGGAAAAGCGGCGAAGGTCATCGTGGAGCTGCGGTGACGGGCCTGCTGCGGGCGACAGGCCCGGCCGGCGCCGCGCGCCGGTAGGCGGTGGACCGCCGGACCGGGCTCTGGCGCAACCCGGGGTTTCTGACGCTGTGGGGCGGCCGGACCGTCTCCACCCTGGGATCCCAGGTGACGCAGGTGGCACTGCCGCTGACGGCGGTGCTCGTGCTCCAGGCGACGCCCCTGCAGATGGGCGTCCTGCGCGCGGTGGCCGCCACACCCGACGTCGCCCTCGGGTTCGTGGCCGGCGCCTGGGTGGACCGGGTGCGCCGGCGGCCGCTGCTCGTCGGCACCGAGCTGTGCCAGGCCCTCGTCGTCGGCTCGGTCCCGATCGCCGCGCTGCTCGGCGCCCTGCACCTGCAGCAGCTATACGTCGTGGCCCCGGTCAGCGCAGCGCTGGCGCTCACCTTCGACGTCGCGGCGCAGGCCTACGTCCCGGCGCTCGTGGGCGACGACGACCTGGCCGAGGGCAACAGCAGGCTCGCGATCAGCGGCTCGCTCAGCAGGCTGATCGGGCCGGCGCTGGGCGGCGGCCTGGTCCAGCTGCTCACCGCGCCGCTGGCCATCGCTGCGGACAGCTTGTCCTTCCTGCTGTCCGCCGTGGCGCTCGGCAGCATCCGCGCCGAGGAGCCGGCGGCGGAGTCGCCATCCGCCCGGCCCGGCGCCCTGGAGCTCTGGACGTCGGTCGCGCGGGGGCTGCGCTTCGTCGTCGAGAACCGGACGGTGCTCGCCCTGGCGGGGTCGGCCGGGCTGTTCAACCTCTTCGACGGCGTCGTCTTCGCCGTCTACATCCTGTTCGCCACCCGCCAGCTGGCGATCCCGCCCGCGGTGCTGGGCACCATCATCGCGGCCGGGGGCGCCGGCGGCCTGCTCGGGGCCGTGGCTGCGGGCAGGGCGGCGCGCCACCTGGGCACCGGCCGCGCCCTGCTCGGCGCGATGCTGGTGGCCACGGCCGGCGAGCTCCTCATCGCGTTCGCCGGCGGCCCGGTGGGTCTCGCGGCCGCCCTGCTGCTGGTCGCGGAGGTCCTCGTCGGGCTGGGAGCTGCGGTGTTCGGCGTCAACTACCTCACGCTCCGTCAGCTGGTGACGCCGGCGCCGATGCAGGGACGCGTCCACGCGACCAGCCGGGCCATCGTCAGCGGGTTGGGACCGCTGGGCGCGCTGGCGGGCGGCGTCCTCGGCCAGGCGGCGGGACTGCGTGCTCCCCTGATCGTCGGCGCCCTGGGCACGCTCTCGGCGGCCGCGCTCCTCCTCGCCTCGCCCGTTCGCTCGTCAGGGCCTCACTCGGCTCCGGCCATGACGAAGTTGACGTAGTCCTGCTCCGTCGAATCCACGCCGAAACGGGGCAGCCACTGGTTGATGTCGGCGCGGTGGTTGATCGAATGCGTCAGCACCTGGCCCAGGCCATCGGCACGCGTGAGGTCGCGGTCGAACCAGGGCACGTGGAACGCCCGGGTGAGGTCGTCGCCCGCCAGCTCGACCAGGCCGCGGCCGGTCCGTTCCAGGGCGCGCTCCAGCTCGTCGAGGGAGCGGACGGCCGGAGGGCTGTCGAACTGCCCTCCGCTCATCATCGCCAGATAGACCTCCTCCACCATCGCCAGGTGGTGGAGGACGCGCCGGATCGTGCTGTACATCCCGTCCTGCTGCTCGTCCAGCTGGTCCGGTCGCAGCCGGCGCAGGCCGGCGAGCAGGCTGCGGTTGGCCCAGGCGTTGAAGCGGTGGAGGGCTGCGAGCTCATCCATGGTCCGCGGGAACCATAGCGCAGACCGCGGCGGCCGGATCCTCTAGGGCGGGCTGGTCTCTCCCCTGGCCGGTGCCTTCGCTCCTAACTCGCGGGCGCGGCGCTGCGCCCTCGCCTGCGACCACACCTCGAGGACCCGCTGCAGCGCCGTCGCGGTCGTCAGGACCGCCAGCAGGCCCACCACGATCCCCAGCACCCACGGCACCCCGACGATCAGGCCGGCCACGGTGAGCACCACCCGTTCGGGGCGGGCGAAGATGCCGGAGTCGCAGGTGAAGCCGAGCGACTGGGCCCTCGCCCGCACGTAGGAGACGAGGAACGAGCCGGTCAGGGCGAGCATGCAGGCCAGCACCTCCCAGCGCATGAACGGACCGCCCTGCGAGAGGAAGAAGGCGGCCACGCCGATGTACACCGCGCCCTCGGAGCAGCGATCGAACGTGGAATCCAGGAACGCGCCGTACGGGTAGCTGCGCTTGGTCGCCCTGGCCAGCGCGCCGTCCAGGATGTCGAACGTGCCGCTCACGGCCAGGAGCAGCCCGGCCGGGCGCAGGTGGCCGAGACCGGCCAGCAGCGCGGCCACGATCGTGAACAGGGTGCCGGCCACCGTGACCTGGTTGGGGGTGATCGGCAGGCGGCCCAGGAGCACCGCCAGCCTCTGGGCGCTTCGCCTAACCCACGCTTGAAAGCGGGTCGTGAACACCCGGCTCGACCTCCTTTGTGGCAGGCCGCGGTCCCCGGCGCGCCTGCTGGTAGACGTCCAGCACGCGCGCGGCGACGGCCGGCCACGCATAGCGCTGCGCCTTGGCCAGCCCCGCCTGGCCCAGCCGCTTCCTCAGTCGCGGGTCACGGGCCAGCACGGTCAGCGTCGCGCCGAGCTCCACCGGGCTCTTCGGGCGGACCGTGAGGCTGTCCACCCCCGCCTCGAGGACCGAGAGGTAGCCCGGGATCTCGGACGCCACGACCGGGAGGCCGGCGGACATCGCCTCCAGGAGCACGATCCCGAAGCTCTCCCGTCCGGTGGCCGGGGCGCAGAAGATGTCGGCGCTGGCGTGGAAGCGGGGCAGGACCTGGTCCGGCACGTACCCCGCCATGACCACGTTCTCCAGCCGGCGGCCGGCGACGAACGACTCCACCATGCCCCGCAGGGGGCCGTCGCCGGCGATGATCAGCCGGGTGCGCGGGACGCGTTCGTGCAGGTAGGAGTAACCCTGCAGCAGGTCACGCAGGCCCTTGCGCTTCTCCAGGCGGCCCACGAACAGGACGTTCACACAGCCGTCGCGGAGGTGATGGATCGGGGTCAGTCCCGGCCGGAAGCGCGCGGTGTCGACGCCGTTGGGCACGACCGTCGGGTCCAGCTGGGGGAAGTAGTGGCGTACGAACTCGCGGGCCGGGTCGCTGACGGCGATGGTGGCGTCCAGGTGTCGCAGGTAGCCCTTCAGGATGGGCCGGCCGTAGTAGTAGCCGAGGTTGGACTTGGCGAAGGCGTGAAACGTCCCCACGTGCGGCGCGCGCGCCATCGGCAGCAGCGTCAGCGGCAGCGCCGGCATGAGCGGCTCGTGGAAGTGCAGGACGTCGAACTGCTCCCGGTCCATGATGTCGCTGACCCGGTGGGCCAGGTGGAAGCTCAGCGTGATGCGGGCGACCGAGTCGTTCCCCGGCAGGGGAAACACGCGCCCGATGCGGTAGAAGTCGGGGATCTCGCTCTCCGCATCGCGCCGGCTGGAGGGCGCGAAGGTGCGGACCTCGTGGCCCAGCTCCCGCAGCCAGCGGCCGAGGTGCCGGATGTGCTCGGTGACGCCGCCCGGATGGCTGTAGTCGTAGGGCGAGACGAGCCCGATCCTCATGAGCTCAGTGTGAACCGTCCACGGACGAGCCGGAGGCCATGGGAGCGGGGGCCGGCTCGTCGGAAGCCATCTCCGCGGGCCAGATCCGGTGCGGCATGTGCCACTGCTCCGGGTCGGCCCTGATCAGCTCCTCCAGGTGGCCCAGCAGCTCGCCCGTCACCCGCCGGACGTCGGCAGCCCGGTCGCCCGTGGACGTCGCGTAGATGGGGGGGTAGCCCACGGCCTCGAACGTGTCGTCCGGCAGCCGCCGGACGCCGACCGGCAGCAGCGGCGTGCCCCTGCGCAGCGCGATCGCGGCCGGGCCGTCCGGGATGCGCGCCGGCCGTCCGAAGAAGTCGATGATGATGCCGGTGCCCAGGATGTCTCGGTCGATCGCGGTGACCACCATCTCCTCCTGGTCCAGCGCGAGCAGGACCTGGCGCAGGCCGGCTCGGGTGAGCGGCAGCACGCTGATCCCGAGCCGGGCGCGCGTCCGCCGGTACCAGTCGTAGAGATCCTCCGGCTCCAGCTCCTCGGCGAAGAGGGAGACCGGCGCCATCGTGGCCGACCAGATCGCCGCCGCCACCTCCCACGAGCCCATGTGGGCCGAGACGACCAGCACCCCTCGCCCCCGGGCTCGGGCGGCCTCCAGGTGCTCGGTGCCGCGGACGTGCAGGAGCTGGCTCAGGTCTTCCACGCGGGCGATCGGGAGCCGCATCAGGTCGGCGTAGGCCTTCGAATGGTTTCGGAAGTTCCGCCACGCCAGGAGCCGGATCTCGGGGGCCGGCGCGTCGGGGAGGGCGATGCTCAGGTTGCGCTCCAGCTCGCGCCGAGCGGTCCTCGCGAACAGGAATGCGAAGCGAGCCGCCAGCACCGCCACGGCGTACCCGGCCCGGCGCGGCAGCCGCTCGGCGAGCCACTGCATCGTGCGGAACGCCCGGTAGCGGATCACAGCAGGATTCGCCGGAACGGGTACCACTGGTCCGGATGCTGGCGGATGAACATCTCGAACCGCTCGACCACCTGCTGCATCAGACCGGCCACCGCCGACGGGTCGCGGCGCCTTCCGCCGTCGGGGTGGAGCGGGGGATCGACGTGGATGTGGTAAGAGTGGTTCCCCTTCCGCCAGCTGTATACGGGCACGATGGGCACCCCGCGGCGCCGGGCGATCGCGGCCGGGCCCGACGGGACGACGGCGCGGCGACCGAAGAAGCGCACGTCGACTCCCGCACCGTGGGGGAGGTCGCAGAGCAGGGCCACCAGTCCGTTGCGGTCGAGCATGCTCTCGATGCGGCGGAGCGTCGACCTCCCCAGCGGGATGATCTCGACCCCGTGCATCGAGCGCGTCCGGACGACAACGTCGTTGAGCGAGCCGGGAAACGTGTCGGCCACGGCGGCCACAGGGTATCCGCAGCTGCCGGCCAGGGAGCCGGCGAAGTCCCACGAGCCCATGTGGGGGAGGGCGAGGACGGCGCCGCGGCCGCCCTCCAGCGCTGCGTCCGCGTGCTCCAGGCCGTCGAAGGTCACCATCGCGTGCACCTCGTCCGGCCGCAGGCTGCCCATGAGCAGGAAGTCGGCCAGCATCCTGCCGTAGTTCTCGAACGCCAGACGGGCCACGCGCCGCACTTCCGGGTGGTCCTCGGGCAGGCCGAGGACCGCCGCGTAGTTGACGTGGGCGTTGTGGCGGCGTCCGGCGTCCACCGCCCACCACATCGCGCCGCCGAACGCTGCCGCCGACGAGCGCACGCCCGGCGGCACCGCCCGCGTGAGGCGAGCGCCGACCATGTAGCTAGTCCTGAGTGGTTGCAGCGGGATGCTCGGCCTCCGGCGCCTCGGCCGGGGTGTTGGGGGCGGCTCCGATCCCGTACGTGGCGATGAACTCCTCGGTCAGCCGCCGCGCGTCGTTGTCGGTGTACTGCTGGGGCGGCGACTTCATGAAGTACGCGCTCGGACCCTCGAGGGTGCCGCTGAGGCCGTGGTCCAGCGCCAGCTTGCAGCAGCGGACCGCGTCGATGACGATCCCGGCCGAGTTGGGCGAGTCGTGGACCTCCAGCTTCAGCTCAACGTTCAGCGGCACGTCGCCGAAGGCCGTCCCCTCGAGCCTGATCTGGGCCCACTTCCGGTCCCGGAGCCAGGGCACGTAGTCCGACGGCCCGATGTGGACGTTGTCGGTCCCGATGTCGTAGTCGAGCTGCGAGGTCACCGAGCGCGTCTTCGAGATCTTCTTGGACATCAGCCGCTCCCGCTCCAGCATGTTGAGGAAGTCGGTGTTGCCGCCGAAGTTGAGCTGGTAGGTGCGGTCGAGGCGGACTCCCCGCTCCCGGAGGAGGCGCGCCAGCGTTCGGTGCACGATGGTCGCCCCGACCTGCGACTTGATGTCGTCGCCGATGATGGGCAGGCCCTTCCGCTCGAAGCGGCCCTGCCAGTAATGCTCGCGCGCGATGAAGACCGGGATGCAGTTGACGAACGCGCAGCCGGCGGTGAGCGCCTGCTCCACGTACCACTTGGTGGCCTCCTCCGAGCCGACCGGGAGGTAATTGACCACGACGTCCGCGCCGGTCTCGCGGAGGATGCCGGCCACGTCGGCCGTCTCGCCCGGAGCCTTGGTGATGACGTCGCTGAGGTATTTGCCGATCCCGTCGTGCGTCATGCCCCGCTCCACCCGGATCCCGAGGTCCGGTACCTCGCAGAACTTGATGGTGTTGTTGGCGCCCGACCAGATGGCCTCCGAGAGGTCCTTGCCGACCTTGGCCCGATCGACGTCGAACGCGGCCACGAACTCGATGTCACGGACGTGGTAGCCGCCCAGGTCGACGTGCATGAGGCCCGGCACGAAGTCCTCAGGCGATGCGTCGCGGTAGTACCGGACCCCCTGGATGAAGGACGAGGCGCAGTTGCCGACTCCCACGATCGCCACGCGAACGCTCCGGTGCCCGTTCCTGCCGTTCTTCATACCTCAACTCCAATCGTTCGTTTCTCGTCCAGCAGCTCCCAGAGGGCGCGCTGGTGCCGGCGGATGCCCTCCAGGTCGAGCGAGCAGTGGACCTGGCGACCCTCCCTGCGGGTGCGCACCGCGCCGCCACGCCGCAGCCTCGCCAGGTGCCAGCTCACGCGCGGCTGGCTGAGCCGGAGCGAGATCGCCAGCTCCTTCACGCTCAGCTCGCCCTTCTCGGCCAGGCGCTCCAGGATGTGGAGACGGGTCGGGCTGGCCAGGGCACGGAAGTGCGCGGGAAGCTGCCGCCGCTCCAGCGGCGAATACATCACGTTTCCTTTATCGATAGTCTAACGCATAAACGATCCTTTATGCTCGGCGGTCGGTACAGGCTGTGGCTCCCGCTCCTGAGGGGAGAGCTTTTGGGGTTCCTACCGTATGCTTTTCGTGACAATGGACGGGCCCAAGCAGTCGTCAGCTGATCTGGCGCGGGGCATCGTCGACGAGGCCCGCGAGCTCGTCCGATTGGAGGTCCGGCTCGCCCAGCAGGAGCTGCGGGAGCTGGCCATCCGCAACGCGATCGCGATCGGCCTGCTCGCCTTCGGCGCACTCCTGCTGCTGCTGGCGGTCCTGGTCGCGGTTCCCACGTTCCTGGTCCTGCTCTGGTGGAACCACGTAGCCGGCGCGGCGATCTGGCTCGGCGCCTACGTCGTCCTGGCGGCAGCCCTCCTCCTGGCAGGGCGGCTGGCGCTGCGGCTGCGCGTGCCCCCGCGCACCCTGGCCAGCCTCGAGGAGACCAAGCGATGGGCGCTTCGTCAGATCAGATCGAACGGCAGATAGCCGAGGTGCGCAGCTCCCTGGAGGCGAAGATCGTGGAGCTTCGCGCTCGCGGCCGGCGCCGGGTGCGCGCGGCGTCGCGCATGGCCCTCGTCGCGCTGGCGGCCGGGGCGGCGGTCGGCGTGGCGGTCGTCGGGATCTTCGTCGTCCACCGGCTGACGAGGCCGCCGACCAGGACCGAGCGGCTCCGGCGGCTCATGCCGCGCGGGCTGGCCGGCCTGCCCCTCGACGTGCGTCACACGCGGCGCCGCGCTCTGGAGCGGCTGAAGCGGGAGGTGCCCCCGGTCCGTCTGTACGTCGGCGACCGCCAGGTGGGCGAGGAGCCCCGGGTGACCCACTGGGAGCGGCTCGTCGTCCGGGCCGCCCAGGCCGCCGGCACCGCCGCCGCCGGCGCACTGGCGACCCGCCTGGCAGCCGCTCTGGCGGACGCCCTCCGAAGCCGCCGCGAGTAGGTCCCTCCCCCAACCGCTCCCGCGAGGGGAGGGGGGCCGTTGCGTTAGAGATCCAGCGCCTGGGCGACCAGCTCGCGGTGGTAGGTGGCGTCGCCCAGGGTCACCTCGGACGCCTTGGCGCGCTTGAAGTACAGGTGCATGTCGTGCTCCCAGGTGAACCCGATGCCGCCGTGCACCTGGATGCCGCCGCCGGCCGCCCGCCGGTACGCGTCGGACGTGTACGCCTTCGCCATAGAGGCCGCGAGGCTGCGGTCGGGCGCGTCCGCGTCCACGGCCCAGGCCGCGTAGTAGGTCGCCGAGCGAGCGCTCTCGGTCTCGAGCAGCATGTCCGCCAGCCGGTGCGACACGGCCTGGTAGATGCCGATCGGCTTGCCGAACTGGTGGCGGGTCTTCGCGTACTCGACCGACGTGTCGAGCACGTGCTGAGCTCCCCCCACCATCTCCGCGCACAGGCCCGCCGTGCCCCAGTCCAGTGCCCGCCGCAGCGGCCCCCAGCCCTGGTCCGCGGCGCCCATCACCGCGTCGTCCGGCAGCCTGACACCGTCGAACTTGACCTCGTACCAGCGGCGGGTCATGTCCATGGTCGTGAGAGCGCTGACGCGCATCCCGGCCGGCCTCCCGGAGACCAGGAACAGGGTCACGCCGTCGTCGCCGCCTGACCTGGTGCGCGCGGCGACGACGGTGAAGTCGGCCAGCGCCGCGTCGGGGACGAACAGCTTGACCCCGTCGAGGAGCCACCCTTCACCCGAACGCTGGGCGCGCATCGCAACGCCGTCCGCGTCCCAGCGCCCGGCCGGCTCGGTCAGCGCGACGGTCGCCCGCGCCTCCCCGGCCGCGATCCTGGTCAGCGCGTACCGCTTCTGGGCCTCGCTGCCGGCCTCCAGCAGGGCGGGGACCGCCAGGCCCATGGTCGCGAAGAACGGCCCGGGCAGCAGCGCCCGCCCGGCCTCCTCCAGGACGACCACCAGGTCCAGGAAGGTGCCGACGCCGCCATAGGCCTCCGGGATGCCGAGCCCGGTCCAGCCCATCTCGGCGAGCCTGGCCCACAGCCCTGCGTCCCACGCGTCCTCGGCCTCCATCATCCGGCGTATGTACGAGGAGGGGCACTCCTTGCCCAGGAATTCGCGGGCGGACGCCCGGAGCATCTCTTGCTCTTCCGAGAAGGCGAAGTCCATCGGCGAAAGAGTGTAAGGCCACCCGCTCCGACCTGGCAGCCGCCACCGTACGGCCTGGTATCCAGCCGAATGGCGGACCCGGCCCCATAGGGGCCCTGGCCACTGGAGCCGGCCCTTAATCTCTCGGCATGACCCTCCGGCTCCATCCAGCCCCCGCGTCGCTGCGCGCCCTCGCCGACGTCGCCTCCGGCCTGGCCCCGGCCGACGCCGTCCTGACCGGTGGCGGCCTGGTGAACGTCTTCTCGGAGGAGGTCCAGGAGGGCTGGGGGCTGGCGATCGCGGCGGGCCGGGTGGCGTACGTCGGCCCCGACGAGGAGGTGCGGGCGCGCGCCGGCTCCGCCACGGAGCAGGTCGAGCTGGACGGGGACCTGGTCGCCCCGGGGCTGATCGAGGGCCACACCCACCTCACCCGGCTCTCGCTGAGCGACATGGCCGATCTCCAGGTGGGCGCCGGCGTGACCACCACGATAGTGGAGTTCATGGAGCTCGCCACCGTCGTCGGCCCGGACGGGGTCGCGGCCCTGCTGGAGGCGGCGGATCGCGTGGCCGGGCGGTTCCTGTTCACGGCGTCGGGCCTCGTCGTCTGCGACCCCGAGCTCGACGCCCGCCTGGACCGCCAGAACTGGACGCCGCTGCTCGACCACCCACGGGTGGCCGGGCTCGGCGAGGTGTACTGGGCCGACCTGCTGCGCGGCCATGCCCGGAGCGAGCGGATGATCGCGGCCGCCCTGGAGCGGGGCCTGCCGGTGGAGGGCCACGGGGCCGGGGCCAGATCGTCGGTGCTGAACGCGCTGGGCGGTCTCGGGGTGAGCGCCGACCACGAGGCGATCGACAGGGACGATGTGCTGGCCCGGCTGCGTCTGGGCCTGCACACCGAGCTGCGGCACGGGGCGACTCGCCAGGACCTGCCCGCGGTCACGGCGGCGCTGCGCGAGCGGCCGCTCGACGTCAGCCGGCTGAGCCTGGTGACCGACGGGGTGGAGCCGGAGGTGCTGACACGCGGCGATTCGCTCAACCGGGTGGTGGAGCAGGCCGTCGAGCTGGGCCTGCCGCTGCCCCGCGCGATCCGGATGGCCAGCCACAACGTGGCCGTCCGCTACGGGGTGGGCCGCTGGCTCGGCGGTCTCGGACCCGGCATGCTGGCCGACCTCGTCGTCGTCGGTCGCGGCGGCTTCCGGCCCCGGCTCGTGCTGGTGGGCGGCCGGCGGCCGGCGCCGTCCGCGCCGCCTGACTACCCCGCCTGGATGCTCGACACCGTCCGGCTGGGCGGCCTCGACGCGGACCTGCTCTGCCACCCGGGCCCGGGCCGCTGGCGGGCCATGCGCCAGGTGGCGCCGGTGGTGACCCGCGAGGTGGCCAGCGACGGCTCCGCGGCGCTGGTCTGCGCGGTCGTGGACCGCCTGGGCGGCAGCCGGACCTTCCGCGGGCTGCTGGAGGGGTTCGGCCTCGCGGGCGGCGGCGTGGCCGTGAGCTCGGCGTGGGAGTCGGCGGGCGTGGTGATCGTCGGCGACCGGCCCGACGACATGGCCGCCGCCGCCCGACGCGTCCGTGACCTGCGCGGGGGGGCCGCGGTCGTCGCCGGCGGTCGCGTGCTCGCGGAGTGGGAGGCGCCGGTCGGGGGCCTGTACAGCACCGCCCCGGCCGCTGCGGTCGTCGAGCGGGTCGGCGCCGTGAACCGCGCGCTGGCCGGCCTCGGCTGCCCCTGGCCCAATCCCGTCCTGTCCGTAGAGGTGCTCACCACGGCCGCCATCCCCTTCCTGCGCATCTGGCCCGGCGGTTATCTGCGGCTGCGCGACGGCGCCCGGCCCGGACTGGAGTGGGACGATCCGGGCGGGCCGGACGGATAGACTCACCGAAGACATGAGTCCAGCGGTACAGGGACAGCTCTTCACGCTCGGCTTCGTCCTGCTGTTCCTCGTGCTCGGCGTGTCCCGCCGCATGCGACCCCAGCCGGTGCGGCCCGGGCGGATCGCGGTCAGCGGCGGCATCATCGTGCTCCTCCTGGGGGTAAGCCTGGTCGGCACCGGAGGCCGGATCATCGCCGACCCGGTCGCCCTGGCCCTGGTACCGGTGTTCCTGGTGCTCGGCGGCCTGGCCGGCTACTACCTCGTCCGCACCCTGACGTTCTGGAACGACCCGGACACGGGCGCCCTCTGGATGCGCGGCGGTGCGCTGTTCGCGATCATCCTGGTGGCGACGATCGCGATCCGCTTCGGGGCCCGGGCGGTGGCCACGGGCAGCTTCGCCGGCTCCACCGGCGGGTTCTCGGCCGCCGGCTCAGGGCACGGCCTGCTGTACGACCTCTCGGCAGACCTGCTGTTCCTCTCGCTCGGCCTCTGGGCCGCCCGCGCCTTCTTCGTGATCCGGCGCTTCCGAGCCGAGGCGGTGGCGGTTTAGCGGCTGCGGGGGAGGCCCAGCACCCGCTCGGCGAGGATGTTGCGCAGGACCTCAGAGGTGCCCGCCTCGATCGTGTTGGCCCGGGAGCGCAGGAACCCGTACTGCCAGCGGCCGCCGTTCTCGACCTGGCCGGCGGGGCCGAGGAGCCCGATGGCCGTCTCCTGCATCCGCTGGTTCAGCTCCGAGTAGAAGAGCTTCAGGATCGAGCCCTCCGGGCCGGGGATGCCGGTCTTCATGACCTGCGTCACGGCCCTGGCTCCGGTGAGCTGCAGCGTGCGGGCCTCGATGCAATGCTGCGCGATCGCCTGCCGCAGCAGCCGCTCCCCGCCGCGTCCCGTGCGGCGGGCCAGGTCGACGAGCTCCCCCGCTGTGATCGACGCCTGGTTGGCCAGCGCGGTGCCCAGCGTGCCGCGCTCGTGCAGCAGCGTCGTGATGGCCACCTCCCAGCCGTGGCCCGGCTCGCCCAGCACCTGCTCCCTGGGCACCCGCACCTCGTTGAAGAAGACCTCGTTGAACTCGGCCTCGCCGGTGATCTGCCGCAGGGGGCGGACGTCCACGCCCGGGCTCTTCATGTCCACGATCAGGTAGGTCAGGCCGTGGCGCGGGTTCTCCTCCTGGCGCTCCCGCGTCAGCAGCAGGCACCAGCTCGCGACGTGAGCCAGGGTCGTCCACACCTTCTGGCCGGTCACCACATAGTGGTCGCCCATGTCGACGGCGCGGGTCTGCAGCGCGGACAGGTCGCTGCCGGCATTCGGCTCGCTGAAGCCCTGGCACCAGATCTCGTCCGCGCTCAGGATCTTGCTCAGGTAGCGGCGCTTCTGCTCGTCGGTCCCGTGCGCGATGATCACCGGGCCGCCCATCCCGAGGCCGATCACGTTGATGGGCTGCGGCGCCCTCTCATCGATCATCTCCTGGCTGAGGATGATCTGCTCCATCAGCGTGGCGCCCCGCCCGCCGTACTCCCTCGGCCAGTTCAGGCCGATGTAACCCGCCTCGTGCAGCTGCCGCTGCCAGGCGACGCGGCGCTCCAGCCAGTCCTCGGAGGTGGCGTCCTCGTCGTCGGCGGCGTCCGCCCAGGCCGGCCGGTTGGCCTTCAGCCAGGCGCGGACCTCGTCGCGAAACGCTCTCTCGGCCGGGGTGAGGTCGAAGTCCATCCTCAGACTGTAACGGCAGGCCTGGCAACATGAACGTGATGAACGCGCATCGAACCGACCGGACGTCCGAGGCAGCGCCGTGAGAGCGGTCGCGGTGGAGCGCCTCACCGGTCCCGACGGCGTGGCCCTCGTCGAGCGGCCCGAGCCGGCCGCGGGCGACGGCCGCGTGCTGATCGAGGTGCACGCCGCCGGGGTCTCGTTCCCGGACCTGCTGCTCAGCCAGGGCCTCTACCAGGCGCGGCCGGAGCTGCCGTTCCCGGCCGGGGTCGAGGGCGCCGGCCGGGTTCTGGAGGCGGCGCCTTCCTCCGGCTTCAGGGCCGGGCAGCGGGTCGTCTTCAGCGGCCGCGGCAGCTGGGCCGAGCGGGTGGCGGCAGCCGGTTCCGACGTCTTCCCGCTGCCCGAGCGGCTGACTATGGCGCAGGGCGCGGCGCTCTTGATGAACTACCACACCGCCCATTTCGGGCTGATCCGCAGGGGCCGGCTGGCCGGCGGCGAGACGCTGCTCGTCCACGGCGCCGCCGGGGGCGTCGGCAGCGCCGCCGTCCAGGTCGGGAAGGCGGTCGGCGCCCGCGTCATCGCCGTGGTCTCGGACGAGCGCAAAGCCGAGGTCGCGACGCGGGTGGGGGCCGACTCGTCGGTGCTGTTCGGCGAGGACTGGCTCCAGCGCGTGCGCGACCTGAGCGGAGACGGAGTCGACGTGGTCTTCGATCCCGTCGCCGGGGATCGCTTCGACGACACCGTGCGCGCCCTCGCCCCCGAGGGACGTCTGGTGATCATCGGCTTCGCCGGCGGCTCCATCCCGAGGCTGTCCGTGAACCGCGTGCTCTTTCGCAACATCGACATCGTCGGCGCCGCCTGGGGGGCGTTCCTCGAGCACGGCCCCGACATCAGGGCCGGCACGCACGCGGACCTGGTGCGGATGGTCGAGGAGGGTTTCGTCGACCCGCTGGTCGGCGCGGCGCTGCCTCTGGAGCGCGCAGCCGACGCCCTTCGCCTCCTGGCGGACCGCCAGGCCGTCGGCAAGGTCGTGCTGACCGTGCGGGATTGACCCTCTTTCCCCACCCTCCCCGACGGAGAGGGAGGGCAGGCGCCGCGGAGCGCGCGGAGTGGCGCTGGCCGCCGAGCTGGTACCTGGGTCTGGCGGCCGCGGTCGGCGTACAGCGCATGCGGGAGCTGGGGCTGTCCCGGCGCCACGAGCGCGGCCTGCGCGGCGCCAGGGCGGCGGCCCGGACCTACCCCCTCATGGTCGCGACGCACGTGGCGCTCCTCGTGCTGCCCGGGGTCGAGGCGGCAGCGCGGCAGCGGAGGCCCCGGCTGCCGGGGCTGTGGGTGGGCCTCGTCGCGGCGTCTACGGCGCTGCGCTGGTGGAGCATCCGGACGCTCGGACCCAGCTGGAACGTGCGCGGCGTCGTGCCGGACGGCCTGCGGCCCGTCGCCCGCGGGCCCTACCGGCTCGTGCGACACCCCAACTACCTGGCCGTCGCGGTGGAGTTCCTCGCGCTGCCCCTGGCGGCCGGCGCCGTGTGGAGCGCCGTGGGCCTGTCGCTGGTCAACGCGCTGGTCCTGGTCGACCGGATCCGCGCCGAGGAGCGGCTGCTGGCCCGGGTGCCCGGCTACGAGGAAGCCTTCGAGGGCCGCGCCCGACTCATCCCGGGCATTTTCTAGATGCAGGGGGGCGCGGGCACCCGGGAGGCGGCCCCCCTCCCCTCGCGGGAGGGGTTGGGGGAGGGGGCTGCTCGATCGACCCCCACCGGCTGCTGGCGCGGCCACCTCCACCGCAACGCAAGGGGGGAGGGACTCAGCCCTTGCTTACGCTGCGGCCGGAGCTCTCCGGCCTTGGAGGTGGGTCAGCTCTATCGTTACGCCGGGGCCGAAGCTCAGGGCGAGGCCGTCGCCGCCGGCCTGCGTCAGCGCCGCCAGGTTGAACAGGATCGAGGCGGAGGACAGGTTGCCCACCTCCTGGAAAAGGCGCCGGGAGAGCGCCAGCTCGTCCGGCGCCAGGCCGAGCGCCGACTGCACCGCATCGAACACGCGCGGCCCGCCCGCGTGGACCGCGTAGAAGTCGACGCTGGCGATACCGGCCCTGGCCCGGAAGTCAGCCACGACCTCGCCCAGCCGGCCGGCGATCAGGTCGGGGAGCCCGCGGTGAAGTACCACGTGGAACCCTGCGTCGCGAAGGTCGAAGCCCAGCGCCCCGGCGCTGTCCGGGAGGAGACGGGAGGCCGTGGCCCTGACCTCGAGGCCGCCGCGGCCGGCGGCGCCCAGGACCGCCGCCGCGGCCCCGTCTCCGAAGACGAGCGAGGCCGTCAGGTTGTCGAGCGACCGGTCGCCCGGCTGGAAGTTCAGGGACGGAACCTCGACGGCCACGACGAGCACCCGGTGGTCGGGGAAGGCGACCAGGTGCCGGTGGGCCACCGCGATCGCCGCGGCGCCCCCGGAGCAGCCCAGCTCGGTGAGCGGCAGCCGGATCACGTCCGGCCGCAGACCGAGCTCGGCGGCCAGGTGGACGTCCAGCGACGGCACCAGGTAGCCGGTACAGGAGACGGAGACGACCAGGTCGATACCCGTGGGGTCGGTCTCCGCGGCGGCCAGGGCCCGGCTGACGGCGGCGCGGGCCAGACGGCGCGCGTGGTGCGCGTATGCGCGCATAGTCTCTCCGAGCGGGCGCGGCCGGACGAGCCACTCGATCGGCGCCACCAGGTGGCGGGTCAGCGGCTCCGACGTCGCCGCCCGGAGGCGTGGCCACAGCTCGCGCAGGGGGGCAAGGCTGGAGGCGCCGTCCACCGTGTGCTCGGGCAGCGCGGTGCCGAAGCCCAGGAACGCGCTCACGGAGACCGACCACGAGATGGCCGGCGGGGGATCGTACGCATGCGGGCCTCAGAAGCCGGCCAGCGCGGCCCAGTCACGGAGACCGAGGCTCGAAAGGCGGCGCGTGCCGTCGTTCACCTCGAGCAGGGACTCGAGCGCCGCGGGCCGCCGCCCGGCGCCGGACACGGCCCGACCGGCCAACGCCGCCGACCCGGTGAGGGCCAGCGCCAGCCCGGTCACGAAGCGCCGCCGGCGCCACTGTCGGGCGTGCCACCGCCGGTAGGCGGCCGCGGCGCCCGCCGCCGCCGAGGCGGCGCCCAGGTCGGTCCCGGGGCCGAGCAGCCCGGCGAGCGTGCCGGCCTGGGCCAGCCCGGACGAGAGGCCGTCGGCGGTGAGGGGGTCGAGGAAGCCGGCGGCGTCGCCGGCGAGGAACGCGCGGCCGCCGGCCACCTGCGAGGGCCGGGTGCGAAAGGGCCCCGCGCCCCAGACCCGCCCGGCGAGCCTGGCGCCGGCCAGCTCGGGATGGGCCCGCTCGACGATGGCCAGGTAGCTCTCCGCGACGGTGCGTCCCGGCGCCCTCAGCGCGCCCCTGGCGCCGAGCACGGCCACCAGCAGCTCTCCGGCACCGGACGGCGCGGCGTAGACCTCGACGTCGCCGAGCAGGGTGACCGCGATCTCCTCGAGAGCCGGGCCGGCCGGCGTCGTGACGTGGCCCACGAGCGCGTGGCGCGGCGCACCGCCGGGCGGCCTGGCCCACCCCAGCCAGCGCGCCAGCGGCGAGCGAAGCCCGTCGGCCCCGACCACGACCCGGGCCCGGAGCTCGCCCCGCTCGGTGGCGACCCGCACGAGCCGCCGCCCTGCCTCCACGCCGAGGGCGGCGCAGCCCGTCGCCACCTCGACGCCCGGCGTCGCCGCGGCCCGCTCCGCCAGCAGCGCGTCGAGCCGGAGCCGGCGGACGCCGCGCCCGGGCCCGGTCCGCAGCTCGCCGCGCACCGAGCGGCCGCCGGGCAGCCGGTAACGCACCGCCCTGATCGCCGGGAAGCCCTCGGCCCCGAGATCGACGCCGACCCGGGCCAGCACCTGCGCGCCGCTCGGCAGCAGGCCCTCGCCGCAGGGCTTGTCCCGCGGCAGCACAGCCTTCTCCACGACGGCAACGCGACGGCCCGACCCGGCCAGCAGCATGGCCAGCGCGGCACCGACGGGTCCGACCCCGATCACCGCCACGTCGGCGTCCATCGCGCCTGACGCTACCAGACGGGGTGGCTGCTGCCCAGGTCCGCTGCGGGGGAGCGCCGGCGCGGCTCGGGAGGACGGGTCTCCGAGGCGCTTTTCATCGCCAGCTCCTCCGCCTCAGGTCCGCGAGCGGCAGCCAGTTGACGATCAGGTCGGGGCTCACCCCGGCGCGCCGCGCCATCCAGACGGCCAGGTCGACGTACAGGAACTGCTCCGGGGCATGTGCGTCGGAGTCCAGGCTGAACCGGCAGCCCAGCCCGGCGGCGAGCCGGGCCAGCTCGGGCGAGAGGTCCATGCGCGCCGGGTCGCAGTCGATCTCCAGCAGGACCCCGCGGCGCGCGGCGGCGGCGAACACCGCGTCGAAGTCGTACTGAGCGCCGGCCCGCGAGCCGGGCCGGCGCCCGGTGGGGTGCCCGATCATGTCCACGTGGGGGTGCTCGACGGCGCGCAGCATCCGCTCGGTCATGGCTCGGGCTTCCATGCGCAGCTTGACGTGCGGCGACGCGATGACCAGGTCCAGCTGGGCCAGCGCAGCATCCGGCAGGTCGAGCGAGCCGTCCTCGTTGATGTCCACCTCGACGCCCTGGAGCACCGTGATGCCCTCGAGCTCGAGGTTGGCGCGGTCGATCAGCCGGCGCTGCGCCTCGAGCCGCTCCGGCCCGAGCCCGTTGACCACCGTGATCCGCGGCGAGTGGTCGGTGATCGCCAGGTACTCGTACCCGCGAGCCCGCGCGGCCCTGGCCATGTCCAGCACCGAGGCCCCGCCGTCGGACCAGTCGGTGTGGGAGTGGAGGTCGCCGCGATAGCCAGCCTGCACCAGCGGCGAGGCATCGAGCGGCTCCTCCGCGACCTCGCCGGTCTCGGCCCGCAGCGCCTCCAGGTACGAGCTCACGCCGGTGTCTACCAGCTCGGCCAGCGTCCTGGCGATGCCGGCCCCGACGCCCTCGAGCGAGTCGAGCGTGCCCT
>DATFRD010000160.1:0-31073 GCA_035263645.1 Candidatus Dormiibacterota bacterium
TGGTGGGGTGCGGATTCTCTGGGGTGGGGTGGTGGGGTGCGGATTTCGTGGGGTGGGGAGATGGGGTGCATGGGGCCCAAAGATCCGGCTGGGTTTTCGGCCGCACCTCTAAGGCTACAGTTCGGGGCGGGCCAGGTCGCCAGCGTGGAGCGGCCGCGACGAGAGGTCGAGGATCGAGTCGAACTCCGGCAGCTTGTCGCGCAGCTGAGGCTCGTCGCGCAGACGGAGGACCAGGTCGCGGCACGCGGCCGGCTCCACCCCGAAGGTAGCCGGCCGGAAGCTGAACCGGCGGCCGGCCTGCACGCGCACGGTCAGGCGGTCGGTCAGGCGGACCTCCGGCCAGCGGCCTGCCGACCAGTCCCCCTGGTCGGCCAGCGTGACCGTCTCGACCAGCTCCCACTGCGCCTGCAGCTCGGTCCGGCCCTGGACGAGCACCAGCCGGTCGCGGAAGAAGCCGAGGCGGGCGGTCGGCCAGCGCCGGAGGCGGATCAGGGTCCGGAGCAGGACGGCGCCCGAGACGAGCGCGAGCATCGTCGCCACCAGCGCAGCCAGCAGCCGGTGGATGGCCGCGAGCAGGCCGGCGCTGCCGGCCAGGACGAGCATGACGCCCAGCGCCGCCCCGGCGAAGAGGCCGGTCGAGCGGCGCGACCGCACGAAGACCACCGATCTCGATCCCCAGGTCAGACCATACCGCCGCCTGCTTCCCCACCCCCTCGCCGAACGCGTCTCCCCGCCGCCATCCCCCACCGGGGGGAGGCACTCGTCTAGTTCACGTTGCGCCCGCGATCCGCCCAGTACGGCTCTCGCAGCTCGCGCTTCAGGATCTTCCCGCTCGGGTTGCGGGGGATGGCGTCGATAAAGTCGACGGAACGCGGAAGCTTGAAGCCGGCCAGGCGCTCCCGCGACCAGGCGATCAGCTCCTCCGCCGTCAGCTCGGCGCCCGGCCGGCGGACCACGATGGCCTTGACCGTCTCCCCCCAGCGATCGTCCGGCACCCCGATCACCGCCACGTCGGCGACCGCCGAGTGGCCAGCCAGCACGCTCTCCAGCTCCGCTGGGTAGATGTTCTCGCCGCCGGACACGATCATGTCCTTGATCCGGTCCCGGATGTAGAGGAACCCGTCCTCGTCCAGGCTGCCGGCGTCTCCGGTGTGGAACCAGCCGCCCCGGGTGGCGGCCGCTGTGTCCTCCGGCCGGCCCCAGTAGCCCTCCATCGTGCCGCCGCCCCGGTACACGACCTCGCCGATCTCGCCGGCGACGACCGGCTGGTCCGCGACGTCGACCACCCGGATCTCCGCGCCGAACATCGGCCGGCCGCAGGAGAGCAGCCGGTCCCCCACGTGGTCCTCGTGGCGAAGGGCGCAGACCGCGCCTGTCGTCTCCGTCAGGCCGTAGAGCTGGGTGAACCGGCACCTGAAGACCTCTATCGAGCGCCGCAGCACCTCCTGGGAGATGGGCGACGCCCCGTAGAGGATGTTCTGCAGAGCGGAGAAATCGCGCTGCTCGACGCCGGGGACCTGGGTGAGGAACAGGAGCACGGCCGGCACCAGGAACGCGGAGTTCACGCGCTGCTCGGTCAGCACGTCGAGCACCTGCAGCGGCTGGACCTCGCGCATGACCACCGCCGTCGCGCCCAGGGTCATGACCCCCAGGGCCCACCCGCAGCCGCCGATGTGGTAAAGCGGCATCGCGACCAGGCCCCGCGCCCCCTCCCCCAGCTCGGGCGCCTCGAAGCCCAGCGAGCCCAGCAGCCCGAACAGGTTGCGGTTGGAGAGCATGGCGCCCTTGGGCAGGCCCGTGGTGCCCGACGTGTAGAGCTGCCAGGTGACAGCGTCCTCCCGGTCGCGGTGCGGGTCCCCGCCGTCGCGGGGCAGGTCGCCGAAGCCGAGCACGCGGCAGTCCACCTGGTCGGCGGCGGCCCGGAAGTCCTCGCCCACCACGAGGGCGGCCGGGTCTGCGTCGCCGACCACGGCCGCCACCTCGGGCGCCGTGAGCCGCCAGTTGACCGGCACCGCGACGGCGCCCGCCTTGTCCAGGGCGAACAGCAGCTCCAGGTAGGCGTCCGAGTTCTTGTCCAGGATGGCGACGCGGTCGCCGGGCCGGACCCCGAGGTCGCCGGCCAGGCCGCCGGCCAGCGCGGACGACGTCGTGTCCAGCTCCGCGAACGTCCGGCTGCGGCCCTCGAACCACGTCGCGGGGAGGTCGGGACGCCGGATGGCGCGCCAGCGCAGCAGCTCTGCGAGGGTCCTCACTGGTGCGAAACTCTATTCCTGCGCCGGGTCGTCGTAAAGAACCTCGACCAGCGTCAGCCCGGCCGCGGGCGCGGTGCGCGGGGCGAGCTTCCGGTCGCGGGCCGCCAGGGCCTCTCCCAGCCAGGACGGCGCCCGGCGGCCGTGACCGATGTCGGCCAGGCCGCCCGCGAGGCCGCGCACCATCCCGCGCAGGAACCCCTCGCCCACGATGTCGAGCTCGACGCAGCGGCCGGCGCGCACCACGTCCGCCGACCGCACCGTCCGGACCCGGTCCCGTTCCGGCTCGGACGCGGCGCAGAACGTCGTCCAGTCATGGCGCCCGACGACCGCCACCGCGGCCCCAGCCATGTCGCCGACCTCGAGCGCGCCGCGCACGTGCCAGCAGCGGCCGCGGTCGAGCGCCGGCCGGGCCGGCCGGTCGAGGTAGCGGTACCGATACCGCCTCCACCGGGCGGAGTAGCGGGCGTGGAAGCCGGGCGGGGCCTCTTCCGCGGCGAGGATCGCCACGTCGGTCGGAAGGTGCGCGTTGAGGGCCGCGGCCAGCCGGCCCGGCGCCAGCCGGGAGGCGAGCCAGAGGCTGACGACCTGGCCCTCGGCGTGGGCGCCCGCGTCGGTCCGGCCGGCCGCGTGGACCGGCGGCTCCTCACCCGTGACCTCCCTCACGGCACGGCGCAGCTCGCCCTCCACGGTCCGCCGGGCCGTCTGCGCCTGCCAGCCGGCGAAGGCCGCGCCGTCGTACTCGATCAGGAGGCGGAGGTTGCGCACGGACGGGTTGCGAGCGCCGGCCTCACACTCGGGCCGACGGGTCGAGGTGCGCCTTCAACGCCGCTGGTCGCGGAGCAGGTCGGAGACCGCCGCCCCATCGAGCTCGACGCGCTCGCGCGGGAGCCCTCGATGCCTGGACCGCGGCGGGATGATGCGTCCGGCTGCAACAAGGGGCTCGGCGTGCGCGCCTCTGGTGGCGTCGATCGGGCCGAGGCGTGCGACGGGCCGGCCGCGATAGGTGACAACGACCTCCCGCCCGGATCGAACAGCCGCCAGGTACGCGCCCAGCCGGGCCTTCAGCTCCCGAACGCCCACGTTCGAGCTGACCATCTCCATCGACGCCGGCCCCCGGTCAGCCCGCGGCGGCCACGGGACGCAGGAATACGCGGTTCACCACCCACTGCTGGCCCGCCGCCACCACGTTGCCCGTCACCCAGTACAGCACCAGCGCGGCGGGGGCGAAGTGGGCGCTGACCGCCAGGACCAGTGGGTACACCACCGCCGTGATCCGCCTCGAGGCGGCGGCCTGCTCGTCGTCCACCAGCGGCGACGGCTGCGCTGCCGCCGCCAGGCGGGAGACCAGGTAGGTGGTGAGGCCCGCCAGGAGCGGCAGGACGAAGGCGTCCGGCGCGGCCAGGCTGGACAGCCAGAGGAAGTGCAGGTCGGGGCCCGAGTGCGCGAACGCCGAGATGGTCGAGTACAGCCCGATGAGCAGGGGCGCCTGTACGGCGGCCACCAGCAGACCAGTTCGCAGAGCCCGGCCCTGGCCGCCGAGCGGGCCGGCGCCGTGCTCCTGCAGCAGCTCGCCCAGCGCTCGCTGGAACTCGGCCGGCCGGCGCCGGTAGCGGCGGCGCAGGACCGCGACCCGGGGGGCCAGGCGGCGGTGGAGCGCCAGGGTCTCCCGTCGCGCTCGCAGGCTGGCGCGGACCTGGTACGCGGTGAGCGGGGCCAGCACGAACCGGACCATCAGCGTCAGCGCGATGACCGCCAGGCCGAACGGCCCGATGGCAAGGCTCAGCGGGTACACGGCCAGCGCCCCCACCAGCCACTGCAGCAGGGCCGTGAGCGGGACGCCGACCACCGCCCACCAGGCGGCGTGCAGCGGGAGCAGGACGTCCCACGCCGACAGCGTCGGAGCCAGGACCAGCCGGCGCATCGAGGTTCTCATCTGAGGGCGAGTGTACGCCCGCCGGACCCGACCGCCGCCCCCGCACCCCCTCCCCGCGCTCCTGGGAAGGTGGCGATCAGCGCTTGGTGTACTGGGGCGCCTTGCGGGCTCGCTTCAGGCCGTACTTCTTGCGCTCTTTCATCCTCGCGTCGCGGCGCAGGAGGCCGGCCTTCTTCAGGGTGGGCCGGAGCTCGACGTCGTGGTCGATCAGGGCGCGTGAGATGCCGTGGGCGATGGCGCCGGCCTGGCCGGCGACGCCTCCCCCCTCCACCTTGACGCTCACGTCGAAGCGGCGGATCGAGTCGGTCAGCCGCAGCGGCTGCAGCACCACCTGCTCAAGCCGGCGCTGGCCGAGGTACTGCATCGGGCTCTTCTCGTTGATCAGCACCCGGCCCTCGCCGGGCTGGATGCGGACCCGCGCGATCGCGGTCTTGCGGCGGCCGACCGCCCTGACCAGTTGCTGCTCAGCCAACCTGTATGTCCCCTTTCTCGTTGAAGGTGATGCGCTTCGGGCCCTGGGCGGCATGCTCGTGCTCCGGGCCGGCGTAGACGCGGAGCCGCCTCAGCATCTGGGCTCCGAGCGTGTTCCGCTGCAGCATCCCCCGGACGGCGTTGCGAACCGGGAACGTCGGGTCGAGGTCCTGCTGCTGGCGCAGCGTGCGCCGACGGAGGCCGCTGGGGTAGCCGGAGTAGCGGGTGTACACCTTCGCGTCGAGCTTGTTGCCGGTCACGAGGACGCGGGCCGCGTTGACCACGATCACGTGGTCGCCGGTGTTCAGGTGCGGCGTGTACGTCGGCTTGTGCTTGCCCTTCAGGACCTTCGCCACGTTGCTGGCGAGGCGGCCCAGGGCGATGCCCGTGGCGTCCACCACGTACCAGTCACCGTGCAGGTCCTCCTTGCGGGCGGTCCAGGTCTTGAACTTCGTCACGTCGGTCGCCACCCCCTCAGTCCACCAGCTCGATGATGACCATCGGCGCGGCGTCGCCCAGCCGGTAGCCCTTCCGCACGATGCGGGTGTAGCCGCCGGGCCGCTCCCTGAGCCGGGGCATGAGGTTGCTGAACAGCTTGTCCGCCACCTCGTCGCTGGAGATCTCGCGCGCGACCAGCCGCCTGGCGGCGACGTCGTCGGCCTTGGCCTGGGTGATGAGCCGGTCCACCCAGCGCCGGAGCTCCTTGGCCTTCGCCTCCGTCGTCGTGATCCGGCCGTGCTCCAGCAGGGACGTGCACAGGTTGCGCATCAGCGCCTTGCGCGCGTTGTGGTCGCGGTTGAGGTGCCGGCCGCTCTTCAGGTGCCTCATCGCCGCCTACCGGAAGACCGCGTCCATCTGGTCCGGCTCGACGAAGCCCTTCTCGACCAGCTTCTCCTTGATCTCGTCCAGCGACTTGCGGCCGAAGTTCCGCAGGCTGAGCAGCTCGTCCTCCTTCTTGGTCAGCAGCTGCCCGACCGTCGTGATGTCGTTGGCCTTGAGGCAGTTGAAGGCGCGCACCGAGAGGTCCAGCTCCTCGATCGCGATCTGGTCCAGGCGGTTGCCCGTGGGCTGCGGGCCGCGGCCGGCCCGCTCGTCGTCCTGGATGTTATCGCCGAACCGGACGAACAGGTCCAGGTGCTGGGTGAAGAGGGCGGCGGCGTTGCTCACCGCCTCCTCGGCGGTCATCGTGCCGTCCGTCCACACCTCGAGGATGAGCCGGTCGTAGTCGGTGGCCTGCCCCACGCGCGTCTTCTCGACCAGGAAGTTCGCCTTGATGACCGGGGAGAAGATGGCGTCGATGGGGATGACCCCGATCGGCTGCCCCTCGCGCTTGTTGCGCTCCGCCGGGACGTAGCCCTTGCCCCGCTCGACCGTCAGCTCCATGCGCAGGTGCGCACGGTCGGCCAGCGTGCAGATGTAGAGCTCGGGGTTGACGACGTCGACGTCGGCCGGAGCCTGGATGTCGGAGGCGTGGACCTCCGCCGGTCCCTTGACGTCGAGCATCAGCATGACCGGGTCCTCGGTGAAGCTCTTCAGGCAGAGCTGCTTCAGGTTGAGGATGATCTCGGTCACGTCCTCCTTGACGTGCGCCACCGAGGTGAACTCGTGGGCGACGCCCTCGACCTGGATGGACGTCACCGCGGCGCCCCAGAGCGAGCTCAGGAGCACCCGACGGAGCGTGTTGCCGAGCGTGGTGCCGAAGCCCGGCTCCAGAGGCTCGATCTCGAACTTGCCGTACCGGTCGTCCCCCGCGACCTTGCGGACCTGCGGGTTCACCGCCATTCTCAAATCAATGGCCAACGAAACTCGACCTCCTGGGATCTCCCACAAGTCCGGGGAGAGGACCGGCGGGAGCGTAAGCAAGGGCTTCGCCCGAGCGTGTGAGTCCCTGCTCCCGGAGCCGACCCGCCTCGCGTGCAGGCCCGAAGGGATGCACCGAAGGTGCCTCCATGGTCCCTGACAGAAGGGGGGGTCCGGAAGGGGGGGCCTGCCCCCACTTGCATGACATATCAGCGGGAGTAGAACTCGACGATCAGGTGCTCCTCCACACCCATCTCCATCTCGTCGCGCTCCGGCAGGGCGAGCACCTTGCCCGACCTCTCCTGCTCGTTGAAGGCCAGCCAGGACGGAACGGTGCGCACTCGGGACGATTCGAGGGCCACGGCGATGACTGCGCTCTCGCCGTCGCGGACGCTGACCTCGTCGCCGGGCTTGATCTGGTAGGCGGGGATGTTGACGGTCCGACCGTTCACCGCGAAGTGGCGGTGACTCACGAGCTGGCGCGCCTGCCGCCGCGAGGCCCCCAGGCCCAGCCGGTAGACGACGTTGTCCAGCCTCAGCTCGAGGTGGCGCAGCAGGTTGAGGCCGGTGACCCCCGGCTCACCCGTCGCCATGTCGAAGTAGTTGCGGAACTGCCTCTCGAGAAGGCCATAGGTGCGCCGCGCCTTCTGCTTCGCGCGCAGCTGCAGCCCGTAGTCCGACGTCTTCCGCCGCCGCGCCTGCCCGTGCTGGCCTGGCGGCACCGCACGACGCTCGATGGCGCACTTGGGCGTATAGCAGCGCTCTCCCTTCAGGAAGAGCTTGGCGCCCTCGCGGCGGCAGAAACGGCAAACCGGGCCGTGGTAGTTAGCCAACTCTCCTAATCCGCTCCTTCAGACGGGATCACACCAACCGGGGTCACACCCGCCGCCGCTTGGGCGGCCGGCAGCCGTTGTGTGGGATCGGGGTGACGTCGATGATCGCGCTCACCTCCAGGCCAGCGGCCTGCAGGGAGCGGATGGCGGCCTCCCGACCCGAGCCAGGGCCGCGTACGAAGACCTCGATCGACCGCATGCCGTGCTCCATCGCCCGCCGGGCGGTCGCCTCCGCCGTCACCTGGGCGGCGAAGGGCGTCGACTTGCGGCTGCCCTTGAACCCCTGGGCGCCCGCCGATCCCCACGAGATCACGTTGCCCTGCAGGTCGGTGATCGAGATGATCGTGTTGTTGAACGTGCTCTGGACGTGCGCCTGGCCCACGGCCACGTTCTTGCGTTCGCGGCGCCGGGTACGGGTGGTGGCCTTCTTCTTCTGCTTGCCCACGATGCCTAAGCCGCCCTCACTGCTACTTGCCCTTCTTCTTGCGGCCGGCGACCGCCCGCTTCGGACCGCGCCGGGCCCGGCCGTTGGTCCGGGTGCGCTGTCCCCTGGTCGGCAGGCCGCGGCGGTGGCGCTGGCCGCGGTAGGTGCCGATCTCCTGCAGGCGCTTGATGTTCATCGCCACCTCGCGCCTGAGGTCGCCCTCGATCAGGATCTCCTTGTCGGCGGAGAGTCGGTCGAGGACCTGGCGCAGGCGGCCGAGCTCCTCGTCGGGCAGGTCTTTGACCCGTGCGTCGGCGTTGACGTTCGCCATCCGCAGCAGCTTCTGGGACGTGGTCAGACCGATGCCGTGGATGTACGTGAGCGAGACGAGGACGCGCTTGTCATTGGGGATGTCGACGCCTGCCAGGCGCGCCATCGCTCAGCCCTGCCTCTGCTTGTGCTTGGGGTTCGAGCACAGGACGCGAACCACGCCCTCGCGCTTGATCACCTTGCACTTCGAGCACATCTTCTTGACCGACGGACGAACCTTCATCTTCTTATCTTCCGAATCCTTCCTCGCGATCCATCGTTCCCTGCCAGCTCGACGCCCACCCGGTCGCCGGCTACGAGCCTGACGAAGTGAGTGTCGAGACGATCGGCGACGTGAGCGAGGACCCTGGCCCCGTTCTCCAACTCGACCCTGAACATCCCGTTGGGAAGCGGCTCGAGTATCCGACCTTCGACGAGCTCGGGAGGCCCGGGCACGAGCCGCGATTATACCGAAACGCAGGCGCGTGTAAACGCGGCGCCCTCGCGAGCCTCTCAATCATACAGGCGCCCCTCCCCCCTTGCGGGGGAGGGGGCCCGCCAGGGCCGGAGGGGGGCCTCCCGGAGGGAAGGGGGGCTGTTGCCAGTGCTCACACCGCGACCTGGGCCTTCATGGCGCCGTTCGAGCTGGTCAGCACCCGCGGGCCGTTCCTGGTGATGGCGACGGTGTGCTCGAAGTACGCCGAGAGCGAGCCGTCCGACGTGCAGACCGTCCAGCCGTCAGGCTTGATGAACACGTCCGCCAGGCCCTGGTTGACCATCGGCTCGATGGCCAGCGTCATGCCCGGCTTCAGCTCCGGGCCGGTTCCGGGCTGCCCGAAGTTGGGGAGCTGCGGATCCTCGTGCATCTGGCGGCCGATGCCGTGCCCGACGAACTGCCGGATCACCGAGAAGCCGGCCACCTCGGCGTGCGCCTGGACGGCCGCCGAGATGTCGCCCAGGCGACCGCCGGCCCTGGCCTGCCCGATGGCGGCCTCGAGGCACTCCTCGGTCACCCGCACCAGCCGGCGGGCCTCGGTGCCCACCTTGCCGACGGGCACCGTGCAGCCCATGTCCGCCCAGAAGCCGTCCAGCACGAGGCCCAGGTCCAGGCTGACGATATCGCCGTCCTGGATCCGGCGCCGACCGGGGATGCCGTGGACCGCCTCGTCGTTGATGGAGATGCACAGCGAGTTCGGGAACCCGTGGTAGCCGAGGAAGCCGGGCCTGGCGCCGCCGGCGCGGATGCGCCGCTCGGCCAGGCGGTCGAGCTCGATCGTCCGGACCCCCTCGCGGCAGGCCGCGCGCAGCTCGTCGACCACGGACTCCAGCAGCCGCCCCGCCCTGGCCATCATCTCGATCTCGTGCTCGGTCTTGAGGTTGATCATGATCCACCCTCGGCGACGCCGTCCGGACGCCGGGAGCCGTCCCGCCCGTTCCGCCTCCTGTCGATCGCACGCAGGATGCGGCTGCGGACGTCCTCGATCGGCCCGGTGCCGTCGACATCGCTCACGACATGCTGCTGACGATAGTGGGCCAGCACCGGGAGCGTCTGCTCCAGGTAGACGCCGATGCGCCGGCGGGCGGTCTCCGGCCGGTCGTCCTCGCGCATGACGAGGCCCGTGCCGTCGACGTCGCACCGGTTGGCGCGCCTAGGAGGCGCCAGCTCCGGGTGGTACGTGCGGCCGCACCGGGGGCAGGTGAGCCGTCCGGCCATGCGGCTCACGAGCATCTCGGTCGGCACCTGCACGAAGATGACGTGGTCCATCCGCCTGCCCATGCGTGCGAGCATCCGGTCCAGCTCCGTCGCCTGGGCCACGGTGCGCGGGAATCCGTCGAACAGGACCCCGCCCGCGGTGTCCGGCTCGGCCAGGCGCCGCCCCACCACTTCCAGCGTGGTGTCGTCAGGCACCAGGTCGCCGTTATCGAGATAGGTCCTGACCTGCTCCCCCAGCGGCGTGCCCGCCTCGATCTCGCTGCGGAAGAGGTCGCCTGTGGACACCTGCGGGATGCCGAAGTGGCGGACCAGGAAGCCCGCCTGCGTTCCCTTGCCGCTGCCGGGCGGCCCGAACAGCGTGAGGTTCAACGGCTGTGAGCGTTTCGACTCCGGCCCTCCTTGCCCGGATGCCGGCGCATCAGCGGCCCCCCCACCGGCCCTGGCGGGCCGCCTCCCCCGCGGGGGGGGAGGGGCTTTTCATGGTCACCGGATGAATCCCCGGTACTGCCGCATGCGCAGCTGCGTCTCCAGCTGCTTCATGGTGTCGAGGGCCACGCCCACCACGATGAGCAGCGCCGTGCCGCCCAGGTACATCTGCTGCTGCGGGATGTTGGTCACCCTGGCGGCGGCGAGAGGCAGGACCACGGTGATCAACCCGAGGAAGATGGCGCCGGCGAACGTCACCCGGCTCATGACGATGCCCAGGTACTCGGCTGTCGGCCGGCCCGGGCGGATGCCGGGGATGAACTGGGAGGTGCGCCGCAGGTTGTCCGCGACGTCGTTCACGTCGAACGTGACGCCCGTGTAGAAGTACGTGAACCCGAAGATGAACAGGAAGTAGAGGACGTTGTAGGCGATGACCGCGGTCAGGTTCGGCCCGTTGGGCAGGAAGTTGTCCCGCACCCAGAGCGCCGCCGAGTGCCAGGGAGTTCCCGTCGGGGTGCCCTGCAGGTAGCCGGCCACGATGGTCGGGAACGTCATGATCGAGATCGCGAAGATGATCGGGATCACCCCGGCCTGGTTGACCTTCAGCGGCAGGAAGCTCTGCCTGCCCTGCACGGTCCGGCCCCCGCTCAGCCGCTGCGCGGACTGGATCGGGATCTTTCGCACAGCCTGCTGCACGTAGATGACGAACGCGATCGCCAGCACCGCCAGCATCGCCAGCACGATGAACGGGATGTAGTCGGCGATGCCGCCCCCGCCCGAGTGCGCGCTGAACGTGGAGATCAGGGTCCGCGGGGCCCGGCCGATGATGCCGGCGAAGATCACGAGCGAGATGCCGTTGCCGATCCCGTACTCGGTTATCAGCTCGCCGAACCACATGGCCAGGATCGTGCCCGCCGTCATGGTCAGCATGATGGTCAGCCGCGCGAACCAGTCCATGTTCGGGTCCAGGATCGGCGGGTTGTAGTTCTGGAAGAGCACGGTGTAGCCGTAGGCCTGGCCGAGGGCCAGCGCCACCGTCAGGTACCGGGTCCAGCGCGTGATCCGCCGGCGCCCCTGCTCGCCCTCCTTGGAGATCTCCTTCACGCGCTCGGAGATCACCGTCATCAGCTGCATGATGATGCTGGCGTTGATGTAGGGGTTGATCCCCATGGCCACCACGCTGAAGTTCGACAGGCCGCCGCCCGAGAACAGGTCGAGGAGGCCAAGCAGCGCCTGGCTGTTGAACAGGTTGTTGAGGGCCGCCTGGCTGGCGTTGGGGATGGAGATGTTGGCGAAGAGCCGGAAGGCGACGAGCAGGCCACCCGTGAACAGGATCTTGTTCCGGAGCTCGGGCAGCCGGACGGCGTTGTACAGCGCCTCGATCACGTTCATCTTCTGGCCTGCCTACTCCTCTGCGGCCTGCTTCTCCCCGGCCGCCTCCCCGACGAGCGTGAGCCGCCCGCCGGCGGCCTCGATCGCCGCCCGCGCGCTCTCGCTGGCGGCGTGCGCCGTGATCGTCAGCCGCCTGCGCAGGCGGCCGGTCCCCAGGAGCTTCACGGGCATCCCGGCCCGCGCCAGGCCGGCGTGCTGAAAGTCATCGGCGGCGACCGTGGCGCCGTCCTGGAAGTGGTTCAGCTTGGTCAGGTTGACGACGGCGTACACCTTCTTGAACCGGTTCTTGAAACCGCCGAGCCTGGGCAGGCGCTGAGAGAGCGGCATCTGGCCGCCCTCGAAGCCGAGCCGGAAGCCCTGGCCGCGCGCGTGCTGTCCCTTCTGACCGCGCCCCGAGGTCTTGCCCCGGCCCGAGCCGGTGCCCCGGCCCACCCTGCGCGACTTCTTGCGGGCGCCGTCGGGCGGCCGCAGCTCGTGCAACTCCACCTACCTACCTCGCCTGTGCTTCTTGGCCGACCGCGTCCTGGGCAGCTTGTAGCGGGCGCGCCGCGGCGGCTGCCAGGGCTCCCCGTCCACTGCGACCAGGAAGCTCACCTTTCTCAGCATGCCACGCACCGCCGGGGTGTCCGGCAGGTCCCGGGTCTGCTGGAGCCGTCGAAAGCCCAGCGACCGGACCGTGGCCTTCATGTCCTCGGAATACCCGATGGCGCTCTTCTTCCACGTCGCCCTGATGGTATGCGCGGCGGCGGACCCCGTCATGATCCCGCCTCGCCGGGGGGCGGCTGGGGCGCCGCCTCGGGGGCGGGCTCCGAAGCTGCCGGGGGCGGCTCCGCCGCCGTGGGCCGAGCGGTGCTCGCCGGGGGCGGCTCCGCCGCCGGGGGCCGAGCGGGGCTCGCTGGCGCGGCGCCGGTCGCGGCCGGCCGCGGCCGCCCGCCCGGCCTGTGGCCCATCTCCGCCGGCGTCGGGGCGCCGACCGGAGCCGCCGTCGCGGCCGGCCGCGGGACGCCCGGCAGGCGTCCGCCGGCCTCGGCCGCCCGGTACGCGGCGGCCAGGTCCGGGCCGACGATGTCCTCCACGTTCTTGCCGCGGAGCTCCGCGATCTCCTGGGCCGTGCGCAGCGACTGCAGCGCCGCCATCGTGCCCCGGACGGTGTTGATCGGGTTGTTCGTGCCCAGCGACTTGGTCAGGATGTCCTTGATCCCGGCCAGCTCGATGACCGCGCGCATGGCTCCCCCGGAGATGACCCCGGTGCCGGGCGCGGCCGGCTTCATCAGGATCCTCGCCGCGCCCCACTTGAAGCGGACCTCATGGGGGATCGACGTGCCGACCATGGGCACCGTGATCATGTTGCGCTTGGCGATCTCGACGCCCTTGCGGATGGCCTCCGGGACCTCCCGCGCCTTGCCCAGCCCGGCGCCAACGCGGCCGTTCATGTCTCCGACCACGATCAGCGCCGAGAACGAGAAGCGGCGGCCGCCCTTCTCCACCTTGGCCACGCGGTTGAGGCTGACCACCCGCTCGGTGACGTCGCTGCGATCGCCGTAGCTCGAAGCTCGCATCGCCATCGCCTAGAACTCCAGCCCTGATGAGCGGGCGGCCTCGGCCAGCGCCCGGACGCGGCCGTGGTACAGGAAGCCGCCGCGGTCGAAGACCGCGGTGGTCACACCGGCGGCCCTGGCCCGCTCGGCGATGGCCCTGCCGACCGCCGCCGCCGCCTCCACGTCCTTCCGACCGGACCTGAGCTGCGCGGTCGAGGCCGACGCCAGGGTGCGCCCCGTGTCGTCGTCGATCAGCTGGGCGTAGAGGTGGTGCAGGCTGCGGTACACGCTCAGCCGCGGCCGCTGACCGGTGCCCGCGACCTTGACGCGCACCCTGCGGTGACGGCGCGCCCGCGCCGCCTTCCGATCGAACTGCTTCAGCACTGCTCCTCCATACCTCCGCGCGTCACTTGGCGCCCTTGCCGCCCTTGCCGGACTTGCCCGGCTTGCGCCGGATGCGCTCGCCGCGGTACATCACACCCTTACCCTTGTACGGCTCCGGCCGCCGGAGCCGGCGCAGGTCGGCGGCGACCTGCCCCACCTGCTCCTTCGAGATGCCGCTGACCGCGAAATGGGTGGGATCGGCCACCTCGACGCTGATCCCGGCCGGCGGCCGGAAGCGGACGGGGTGCGAGAACCCCAGCGAGAGCACCAGGTCCTCGCCCTGCTTCTGCGCGCGGTAGCCCACCCCGACCATTTCCAGGTCCTTCCGGAACCCGGCGGAGACGCCGGTCACCATGTTGGCCAGCAGCGTCCGGGTGAGACCGTGCAGCGACCGGTGCTCGCGACCGTCCGTCGGACGCTCGCATGTCAGCTGCGCGCCGTCGATCCTGATCGAGATCTGGGCCGGGAGGGCGCGCTCGAGCCGGCCCCTCGGGCCCTCGACCGTCACGTGGTTCGCGTCCATCCGGACGCTCACGCCACTCGGCACCGGGATGGGAAACCTTCCGATTCTGGACATGGCTACCGCGTTCCTACCACACGTATGCGAGCACTTCGCCGCCGACGCCGGCGTGCAGCGCCTGCCGCCCGCTCATCACACCCTGGCTGGTGGACAGGATCGCGATGCCCAGGCCGCCCAGCACCCGCGGGATCTCAGTCTTGCGGGCGTAGACGCGCAGGCCGGGACGGCTGATGCGCTTCACGCCCGAGATTACCTGCTTGCGGTCGCTGCGCGCCTTCAGGGTGATCTTCAGGTACTGACCTGCGTGCCCCTCGGCCTGCTCCACGTCGTAGCCGGCGATGTAGCCCTCGTCCTGGAGGACGCGCGCCATCTCCAGCTTCAGCCGGGACGACGGCACCCGCACCTCGGCGTGCCGCGCCGTGTTGGCGTTGCGGACCCGCGTCAGCATGTCGGCGATCGGGTCCGAGGTCACGCCGAGGCCCTGCTTGCCCATCACCAGCTCGACTTGGTCACGCCGGGGATGCGGCCCTCGGCGGCAAGCGTCCGGAAGCAGATGCGGCACATGCCGAACTTCCTCATGTAGGCGCGGGGCCGCCCGCAAAGCCGGCAGCGGTTGTGGAACCGCACGCGGTACTTGGGAGCCTGCTTCCAGCGCTCGATTGCTGACTTCTTCGCCAAGATCCTCTTACCTCTTGTGAGTCCCCGAAGCCTGCCGGCTTCGCGGGGTCCCCGATGGCCAGGTCACGACCGCTTCCGGAAGGGCATGCCCAGCTGGGTCAGCAGCGAGCGCCCTTCCTCGTCCGTCTTCGCCGTGGTCACGATCGAGACCTCCAGCCCGCGCAGCTTGTCGATCCGGTCGTAGTCGACCTCGGGGAAGATGATCTGCTCGCGCAGGCCAAGGGAGTAGTTCCCGCTGCCGTCGAAGGCATCCGGGCTGATGCCCCGGAAGTCCCGGATACGGGGCAGCGCGACCGTGACGAGCTTCTCGAGGAAGTACCACATGCGGCGCCCCCGCAGCGTCGCCCGGATCCCGACCGGCATGCCCGCCCTGAGCTTGAAGGCGGCGACGGACTTGCGCGCCTTGACCACGACCGGCTGCTGGCCGGTGATGATCCTCACGTCGCTCACGGCCGCCTCCAGCGCCTTGGCGTTGTCCTTCGCCTCGCCGATGCCGATGTTCACGATGACCTTCGCGATCCTCGGCGCCTGCATCACGTTGTCGTAGTCGAACTCCTTCATCAGCGCCGGCAGCGCCCGCGCCCGGTACTGGTGGAGCAGGTTCGGCTCGGGATGGCGGCCGCCCCGGCTCGCCGCGCCGTTCGACCCAGGGCTCACTGGACCTCCGTCCTCCGGACGCGCTCGTACGGCTGCCCGCAGTGGACGCACACGAGCGCACGCTGCCCGCCCTCCAGCACCGTGTGCCGGATCCGGGTCGGCCGGTCGCACCCGGGGGCCGGGCAGACCAGCATCACGTTGCTGTAGTCCAGCGGGGCCTCGAAGTCCACGATGCCGCCCTGGATGGCGCCCGAGGTCCGCGCCTTGGTGTGGCGCTTCAGCACGTTGACGCCCTGCACGACGATCTTGCCCTCGCGCGGGAGCGTGCGGAGCACCTCACCCCGCTTGCCCCTGTCCCGGCCTGCGATAACGATCACGGGGTCGCCGGGCGCCAGGTCGAGCCGGCGCAGCCGCGGACGCGGCTTGTTCCTCAGCACTACAGGACCTCCGGAGCCAGGGACACGATCTTCATGAAGTTCCGCTCGCGGAGCTCGCGGGCGACCGGCCCGAAGATCCGCGTGCCCCTGGGGTTGTTCTGGTTGTTGATCAGCACCGCCGCGTTGTCGTCGAAGCGGATGTTGGAGCCGTCCTGTCGCCGGTACTCCTTGGCCACGCGCACCACGACGGCCTTCACGACCTCCCCCTTCTTGACCTGGCCCCCGGGCTGCGCCGACTTCACCGTGGCGGTGATCACGTCGCCCACCGAGGCGTAGCGCCGGTAGTGGCCGCCGACCACGCGGATGCAGAGCAGCTCGCGCGCCCCGCTGTTGTCCGCGACCTTGAGCCGGGTTTCCTGCTGGATCATCTAGCGGGCCTTCTCCACCACCTCGACGACCCGCCACCGCTTGTCGTGCGAGAGCGGCCGCGTCTCCATGATCCGGACCAGGTCGCCGATCCGGCACTCGTTGCCCTCGTCGTGGGCCTTGAACCGGACGCGGCGCTGGACCACCTTCTTGTAGAGCGGGTGGCTCTTGCGGTCGCTGACCTGGACCACCACCGTCTTGTCCATCTTGTCCGAGACGACGCGGCCCAGCCGCACCTTGCGGGACCCGCGCTGCGGCGTCGTCTCCTGGAGCGTCTCAGTCATTCCCATCCTCTCCGGCCCCGTCCGCGCGACGGCGCCGGCGGGTGCTGCGGCCCGTCGGAGCGGACGGTCGCTCGTCCTGAGCCTCCACGTTCTCGGGTGTCTCCACGTCCTCGGCCTGCGCGGCCGCCTCCTCCACTGGGGCGGGCGTCTCCTCGGTCGCCACGGCGGTCGCCGCGGCAGTCGTCGCGGCCGCCTGGTCCTCCGCCTCCGGCGCGACCTCGAACTCCTCGCCGAGGCGGCGGGCGTGCACCACCGTGAGGATGCGCGCGATGTCCTTGCGCACCTTGCGGATCTGCCGGTGATCGTCGAGCTGACCGACGGCGAGCTTGAACCGCAGCTCGTACAGCTCCCGTCGAGCGCCCCTCAGCCGGCTCGACAGCTCGTCTGCGTCCAGCGTTCTCAGCTCGTCAGCCTTCATGCTGGTCACCCCCGGCGTGCTGGGCCTGGGCGGCGTGCGCTGCGGCCGGCTCGATCACCGCCACGAACCGCGTGCGAACGGGCAGCTTGGCCGCGGCCAGCCGCATCGCCTCCTTGGCCACGTCGTGGTTGACGCCGCCCATCTCGAACAGGACCCGGCCCGGCTTGATGACGGCCACCCAGCCCTCCGGGTTTCCCTTGCCGGAGCCCATGCGGGTCTCGGCCGGTTTCTTGGTCACCGACTTGTCGGGGAAGATCCGGATCCAGATCTTGCCGCCGCGGCGGACGTGCCGGGTCATGGCCCGGCGGGCCGCCTCGATCTGGCGATTGGTCATCCAGCAGGCCTCCACGGCCTGCAGGCCGAACTGGCCGAACGCGACGGTGTTGCCACGGGTGGCGACGCCGGCCCGCCGGCCCTTGTGCTGCTTGCGGTGCTTGACGCGCTTAGGCAGGAGCACCGCCGCCCTCCTGGCCGTGCTGGCCGCCACCCTGGCCCTGGCCGGCCGTCGCCTGGGCGGCCGGGCCGCCCGCGCCGCCCTGGCCGTGGCCTCCGCCACCACCGCCCCGGCTGCGCCCGCCCCTCCGCCGCGGGCGCTGGCCCGCGCGCTGCCCGTCTCCCCGCGGACCGCCCTGCTGCGCAGCGGTCTGCGCGGCGGCCACGGTCTCGGCGGTGGGCTGGGGCGCGATCTCCGTCTGCAGCTCGCCGCCGCGGGTGCGGCCCTTGACCAGGTCGCGGTAGATCCAGACCTTGATCCCGATCATCCCGAACGTCGTCTTCGCCGTCGCCCTCGCGAACTGGATGTCCGCCCGCAGCGTGTGGAGCGGCACGCGGCCCTCCCGGTCGGAGTCCCGCCGCGCCATCTCGGCGCCGCGGAGGCGGCCGCCGAGCGCGATCCGCACGCCCTTCGCGCCCGCGCGCATGGTGCGGAGGATTGACTGCTTCATCGCCCGCCGGTGGCTGATGCGCCGCTCCAGCTGGGAGGCGATGTTCTCGGCGACCAGCTGCGCGTCCAGCTCGGGCTGCTTGATCTCGTCGATCGAGATGCGCACCCGGTTGCCGAACGTCCGCTCCAGGTCCGCGCGCAGCTGGTCCACCGAGGCGCCGCCCTTGCCGATCACGATGCCGGGCTTGGCGGTGCGGATGGTGATGGTCATCTGCGCGTTCGACGACCGCTCCGTCTCGATCTTGGCGATGCCCGCGTTGCGCAGCCTGCCCAGGATCAGGCGGCGCATCGCCAGGTCCTCGTGCAGGAGCTTCGTGTAGTCCTTGTTGGTCGCGAACCAGTTCGCCTCCCAGCTCCGGTAGACCCCGAGCCGGAACGCGTTGGGGTGGACCTTGTGACCCAAATCAGCTATCTCCCTCGGTTGGCTCCGTCGTGACCTCGGGCTCGGCGGCGGGCTCCGGCGCGGCAGCCCTGCGGCTCCGGCCGGCCTCCTCGCCACGCCGTCGCCGGGGCTCCTCGCGCTGCGCCGGCCGCCGGGCCGACGGCCGCGGCGCCGGCTCCACGTCGGGCCGGTCCTCCACGATGGCCGTGATGTGGCACGTGCGGTGGAAGTACTGGTGCGCCATGCCCCGGCTGACCGGCCGGATCCGCTTCATCGTCGGCCCCTCGTCGACCAGGATCTGCTTCAGCCACAGCTGATCGCGTGCCAGCTGATGGTTGTGCTCGGCGTTCGCCGCGGCCGACTTGATCGCCTTCGCCACGTCCACGGCGGCGTGGCGGGGCGTGAACGCGAGCTGGGCCAGCGCCTCCGCGACCGGCAGGCCGCGGACCATGTCCGCCACCAGCCGGGCCTTGCGGGGCGCCCGCCTCACGTACCGTGCGCGCGCGATGACTTCCATCCTCAGCTTCACCTCGGCCCGCTCGAGCGCTCGGTCCGGCCGCCGGCGTGGCCCCGGAAGTGACGGGTCGGCGCGAACTCGCCGAGCTTGTGCCCGACCATGTTCTCGCTGACGAACACGGGCACGTGCTTGCGCCCGTCGTGGACCGCGACCGTGTGCCCGACCATCTCCGGGAAAATCGTCGAGGCCCGCGCCCAGGTCTTCACCACGCGCTTGTCGCGGGACGCGTTCAGCCTGGCGATCTTGTCGGCCAGGTTCTGGTCGATGTACGGACCTTTCTTCAGCGACCGCGACACCTATCGCTTCTCCTCGCCCCGCGTGGTCTCCGACTTCGCGGGGATCGCCACGGGCGCCTGGTCGGTGCGATGTGCTCCGTGCACGCTCATCGCCGCTCCCTTCGCCTGATGATCAGCTTGTTGGACGCCTTCTTCGGCCGGCGCGTGCGCAGGCCGAGGGCCGGCTTGCCCCACGGCGTCTTGGGGTTGCCCCCGGGTCCCGTCTTGCCCTCGCCACCGCCGTGGGGGTGGTCGGTCGGGTTCATGGTCGAGCCGCGCACCTCCGGCCGCTGGCCCAGCCAGCGCGAGCGACCGGCCTTGCCGCCGGCCTCGTTCTCGTGCTCCAGGTTGCCCACCTGGCCCAGCGTCGCCATGCAGCGGACGTGCACGCGGCGCAGCTCCGACGACGGCATGCGCACCACGGCGTAGTCGCCCTCCTTCGCGAGCAGCTGGGCCGAGGTGCCCGCCGAGCGGACGAGCTGGCCGCCGCGGCCCAGCGTCAGCTCGATGTTGTGGATGGTCGAGCCGACCGGGATCCTCGCCAGCGGCAGCGCGTTCCCCACCCGCACCGGCGCGTCGGGGCCGCTCATGACCGGGTCTCCGACCTTGAGCCCAAGGGGGGCCAGGATGTACCGCTTCTCGCCGTCGCGGTAGTGGACGAGCGCGATGCGCGCGCTCCGGTTGGGGTCGTACTCGATGGTGGCGACCCTGCCCGGCACGCCCAGCTTGTCCCGCCTGAAGTCGATCCGCCGGTACGTCCGGCGGCCGTCCCCTCCGCGATGACGGACGGTGATCCGGCCCTGGTTGTTGCGCCCGGCCCGGTTCGGCAGGCTCTCGACCAGGCTCTTCTCCGGCTCGCTCGCCGTGATCTCCTCGAAGCTGGCGGTCCTCATGAACCGGCGGCCGGGGCTGGTGGGCTTGTACTTCCTGACAGGCATGGCTACAGGCTCCCGAACAGGCCTTCCAGCCGCTGGCCGGGGCCCAGAGTCACGATGGCCTTCTTCCAGTCGGGGGTGCGGCCCGGCGTGCGCCGCCCCAGGCGCTTGGTCTTGCCCCGGACGCGGATCGTGTTGACCGCGACGACCTTGATGCCATGCGACTGGTACACGTCCTCCAGCGCCCTGGCGATCTCCGGCTTGGTCGCGTCGCGCGCGACCCGGAACGTGTAGCGGCCCTGCTGGAACAGCTGGTACGAGCGCTCGGTCACCAGGGGGCCGTGGATCACGTCGACAGGCGAACGGCTCATGAGGCCAGGGTCTCCTCGAGCAGCGGCAGCGCGTCCCTCGCGATGACCAGCCGGTCGTGGGTGAAGATGTCGTACAGGCTCAGGTTCTGGGCCAGCACCAGCGTGGCCCAGGGCACGTTGCTGATCGAGCGGGCCAACACCTGGTTGGGCGCCGGCAGCACGAGCAGCGCCGTGCCGTCGACCCCCAGGCTGCGCAGCAGGTCGACCATCACCCGGGTCTTCGGCTCTTCGAGCGCGAAGCCCTCCACGACGGAGACGCTGCCCTCGCCGGCCTTCACGCTCAGCGCCGAGCGGAGGGCGAGCCGGCGCATCTTGCGCGGCATGCGCTGCTCGAAGCTGCGCGGCTGCGGGCCGAAGACGGTCGCGCCGCCGACCATGGACGGCTCCCGGCTGGAGCCGTGGCGCGCCCGCCCCGTGCCCTTCTGGCGGTACGGCTTGGCGCCGCCGCCGCGGACCATCGAGCGCGTCTTCGTGGCGGCGCTGCCCTGGCGCGCGTTGGCCAGCTGGCGGACGTACGCCTGGTGCATCACGGCCATGTTCGGCCGCTGCCCGAACACGGACTCCGGCAGCTCAGCCTCGCCTGCCCGCATCCCCTGCGAGTCGTACGCGCTCACCCGGAGCGAGCTCGAGCCGCCCTCGGGCGGCTCCGGTGCCCGGCCCTTGCTCTCGGGGGCGGCGCCGGCGGTGGTCTCCTCGTTCTCCGCCATCACTTCCTTCCAGCCTTCTGCTTGACCGAGCCGCGAACCATGACCACCGATCCCCGGGGGCCGGGCACGCCGCCCAGGACCAGCAGCAGGTTGCGTTCCGCGTCCACGCGCAGGACCCGGAGGCCCTGCACCGTCCGCCGCGCGTTCCCCATCTGGCCGGCCATGCGCACGCCCTTGAAGACGCGCGCCGCATCGGTGGCGCCGATGGAGCCGGGCTTGCGGACGTTCATGGAGCCGTGGGTCTCGGGTCCGCGACCGAAGCCGTGCCGCTTCACCATGCCCTGGAACCCCTTGCCCTTGGACGTCGCCGTCACGTCGACCAGCTCGCCCTCGCCGAAGACGTCGCAGGTGACCCGCTGGCCGGCCTCGACGCCGTCCCAGCCACGCACCTCGGCGACGTGCCGGGCGGGGTCGATCCCCGCCGCCCGGAACTCCCCGGCCATGGGCTTTGTCAGCCGCTTGGCGGGGATGTCGCCGAACGCCAGCCGCACGGCCGTATAGCCGTCTCGTTCGGGCGTGCGCAGCCCGAGCACCTGGCAGGGCCCGGCCTCGAGGACGGTGACCGCGGACAGCGTGCCGTCCGGGTTGAACACCTGCGTCATGCCGAGCTTGCGGGCCAGCAGCCCCTTTCTCGCGGTGGTCACAGCTTGATCTCGATCGCCACCCCCGCCGGGAGATTGAGCCGCATCAGCGCCTCCACCACCCGCGGGTTGGTGTCCAGGATGTCGACGATGCGCTTGTGGGTGCGCATCTCGAACTGCTCACGTGAGTCCTTGTCGATGAACGGGGACCGGATCACGGTCATCTTGTTGATCTCGGTGGGCAGCGGGATAGGGCCCGCGGTGCGCGCGTTCGTCCGGCGGGCGGTGTCGACGATCTTGTCGGCCGCCTGGTCCAGGACCTTGTGGTCGTAGGCCTTGAGCCTGATGCGGATTTTCTGCGCCAACTGCTGCGGGCCCCCTTGTATCTCTCGTAAACCAGAATGCCTAGGCGACGACCTGCGTCACCACGCCGGCACCCACCGTGCGGCCCCCCTCGCGGATGGCGAAGCGGAGCCCCTCCTCGATGGCGATCGGGGTGATCAGCTCGATGGTCATCTCTACGTTGTCGCCGGGCATGCACATCTCGACGCCCTCGGGCAGGGCGATGGCTCCCGTCACGTCAGTGGTCCGCATGTAGAACTGCGGCCGGTAGTTGGAGAAGAAGGGGGTGTGCCGGCCGCCCTCCTCCTTGGTCAGGACGTAGATGTTGGCCTTGAACTTGGTGTGGGGCGTGATCGAGCCGGGCCTGGCCAGCACCTGGCCGCGCTCGACCTCGTCGCGCTTGATGCCCCGGAGCAGCGCGCCGACGTTGTCGCCGGCCTGGGTCTGGTCCATCTGCCTGTGGAACATCTCGAGCCCGGTCACCACCGTGCGGTGGGTCTCGCGGATGCCCACGATCTCGACGGGCTCGTTCACCTTGTGGGTGCCGCGCTCGACCCGGCCCGTGACCACGGTCCCCCGACCCTCGATCGTGAACACGTCCTCGATGGGCATCAGGAACGGCTTCTCGGTCTCTCGGACCGGCTCCGGGATGAAGGTGTCCACGGCGTCGAGCAGCTGCCCGATCCGGCCGACCTCTTCGGCGTCGCCGTTGAGAGCCTTGAGCGCCGAGAGGCGCACGATCGGGATGTCGTCGCCCGCGAAATTGTACCTGCTCAGCAGCTCGCGGAGGTCCAGCTCCACCAGCTCCAGGAACTCCTCGTCGTCGACCATGTCCACCTTGTTCAGGGCGACCACGATGTAGGGCACGTTGACCTGGCGGGCCAGGATGATGTGCTCGCGGGTCTGGGGCATCGCGCCGTCGTTGGCGGCGACCACCAGGATGGCGCCGTCCATCTGGGCGGCCCCCGTGATCATGTTCTTGATGTAGTCCGCGTGGCCGGGGCAGTCGACGTGGGCATAGTGCCGCTTCTCGGTCTCGTACTCGACGTGGGCGATCGAGATGGTGATCCCGCGCTGCTTCTCCTCGGGCGCCTTGTCGATCTTGTCGAACGGCGTGAAGTCGGCCAGGCCCTTGTCGTGCTGCACCTTCGTGATGGCAGCCGTGAGCGTCGTCTTGCCATGGTCGATGTGACCGATGGTCCCGACGTTCATGTGGGGCTTGGTGCGCTCGAACTTCTTCTTTCCCACTGATGCCTCCTGCGTTGGTTCCTATCTGCCGCCCCTGCGCCCGACCGCCTCGGCCAGGTTCGCCGGCAGCTCTTCGTAGTGATCGAACTCCATGGAATAGGTGGCGCGACCCGACGTCATGGACCGCAGCTCCGTCGCGTAGCCGAACATCTCCGCCAGCGGCACGTACGCCAGCACCGACTGGGACGTGCCCTTGCCCTCCATGCCCAGGATGTGCCCGCGGCGCGAGGTCAGGTCGCCCATGACGTCGCCCAGGTGCTCCTCGGGCATGACGACGTCCACCTTCATGATCGGCTCCAGCAGGTACGGGTCGCCCTTGCGCAGGGCGTCCCTGATCCCAATCGAGCCGGCGACCTCGAACGCCTGCTCGCTGGAGTCGACCGGGTGGTACGAGCCGTCGACCAGCGCGACCCTGATGTCCAGGACCGGGTAGCCGGCCACCACTCCCGTCGAGAGCGCGTCGCGGATCCCCTTCTGGGCAGCGGGCACGTACTCCCGCGGGATGCGGCCCTGCGAGATGCGGTCCTCGAACACGAACCCCGTGCCGCGCTCGCCGGGCTGCGCCTCGAGCTCCACGTGCCCGAACTGGCCCTTGCCGCCCGTCTGCCGGACGAACCTGCCCGTGCCGTGGGCGGGGCGGCGGATCGCCTCGCGATAGGCGACCTGCGGCTTGCCGACGTTGGCGTCGACCCTGAACTCGCGGGTCAGCCGGTCGACGATGATCTCCAGGTGCAGCTCGCCCATGCCGGCGATGATGTTCTGCCCCGTCTCCTCGTCGGTGTGGACGCGGAATGTCGGGTCCTCTTCCGAGAGCCGCTGCAGGGCGGCGCCGAGGCGGTCCTGGTCGGCCTTGGTCTTGGGCTCGATCGCGACCGAGATGACGGGCTCGGGGAAGCTGATGGACTCGAGCAGGATCGGGCGGCTCTCGTCGGCCAGGGTGTCTCCCGTGGTGGTGCCCTTCAGCCCCACCGCGGCGGCGATGTCGCCGGTCATGACCTCCTCGACGTCCTCCCGCCGCATGGCGTGCATGCGCAGGATCCGGCCGATCCGCTCGCGGCGCCCGGTCGTCACGTTGAGGACCGTCGAGCCGGCCCGCAGCCGGCCGGAGTAGACGCGGAAGAACGTCAGCTTGCCGACGCCCTGAGGGTCCATCTGGATCTTGAAGGCGAGCGCGCTGAACGGCTCGTCGTCGGCCACCTCGCGGACGGCCAGGCTGTGGTCGTTCGGGTTGACCCCCTCCACCGGCGGCATGTCGGCCGGCGAGGGCAGGTAGTCGACGACCGCGTCGAGCAGCGGCTGGATGCCCTTGTTGCGCAGGGCGGCGCCACAGAGCACCGGCACCAGGTGGCCGGCTACCGTGCCGCGGCGCAGGCCGCGCAGCAGCTCGGGCGTGGAGAGCTCCTCCCCCTCGAGGTAGCGGTGCATGATCTGGTCGTCGTAGTCGGCCGCGGTCTCGATGAGCTCCTGCCGATAGCGCTCGACGCGCTCCCGCAGGTCCCTGGGGATCTCGGAGGTCTCGATGTTCTTGCCCAGGTCGTCGGTGTAGACGATGGTCCGCTGGGCAAGCAGGTCGATGACGCCCTTGAACTCGTCCTCGGCGCCGATCGGGAGCTGGACCGGCACGGCCCTGGCGCCCAGCCGGGTGCGGATCGAGTCGAGCGCGGCGTAGAAGTCCGCGCCCATCCTGTCCATCTTGTTGATGAACGCGATCCGGGGCACGCCGTAGCGGTCGGCCTGGCGCCAGACCGTCTCGGACTGGGGCTCGACGCCGGCCACGGCGTCGAAAACCGCGATCGCGCCGTCCAGCACCCGTAGGCTGCGCTCCACCTCGACGGTGAAATCCACGTGTCCGGGTGTGTCTATGATGTTCACCGCGTGGTCGCGCCAGATGCAGGTGGTGGCGGCAGAGGTGATGGTGATCCCCCGCTCCTTCTCCTGGACCATCCAGTCCATGGTCGCGGCCCCTTCGTGGACCTCGCCCATCTTGTGCAGGCGCCCCGCGTAGAACAGGATCCGCTCCGTGGTCGTGGTCTTTCCGGCGTCGATGTGCGCCATGATCCCGATGTTCCGGAGCCTCTCCAGGCGAGTCCCACGCTCGAGCGGCTTCAGGGCAACCACTGCGATCTCCCAGGCCCCTACCAGCGCCCCGACCCCGCCAGCACAGGAGGTCCGGGCGGGAGCGTAAGCAAGGGCTTGGCCCGAGCGTGTGAGTCCGACTTCCCGGCGCCGACGACATCGCAGGTCGCCCCGAAGGGACGCACCGAAGGTGCCCCGAACGTCCCGGAAAGAGTGGGGGTTTCGGACCACCCCGCGAAATCCGCACCCCGCCACCGCGATTTCGCGGGGACCCCGGTGGAAGGGGGGGCCTGCCCCCACTTGCATTCCATCTCAGTACCTGAAGTGGCTGAAGGCCTTGTTGGACTCCGCCATCCTGTGGGTCTCTTCCTTGCGCTTGACGGCGCCGCCGGTGTTGTTGTGCGCGTCCACCAGCTCGCTGGCCAGCTTCTCGGCCATGCTCCGACCGTTGCGCTGGCGCGCGAACCGCACGAGCCAGCGCCTGGCCAGCGCCAGCCGACGATCCGGCCGGATCTCGATCGGCACCTGGTACGTGGCGCCGCCGACGCGGCGGGGCTTGACCTCGAGCAGCGGGGTGGCGTTGCGCAGAGCCTGATCGAAGACGTCGATCGGCTCCTTGCGCGCCTGCCTGCCCGCGCGGCGCAGCGCCTCGTACATGACGCGCTCGGCCACCGCCCGCTTGCCGTCGTGCATGACGATGTTCACGAACTTCGCCACCGCCTCCGAGTTGTACACGGGGTCGGGGGTGACGGGGCGGCGGGGTGGCTTGTAGCGACGCGGCATCCTACCTGCCTGCCTTCTCGCGCTTGGCGCCGTACTTGGAGCGGCCCTGCTTGCGGTTGCGGGTGCCGGCGGTGTCCAGCGTGCCGCGGATGATGTGGTAGCGCACGCCGGGCAGGTCCTTCACGCGGCCGCCCCGGATCAGGACGACCGAGTGCTCCTGCAGGTTGTGGGCTATGCCAGGGATGTATGCCGTGACCTCGATCCCGGTCGTCAGCCGCACGCGCGCTACCTTCCGTAGCGCCGAGTTCGGCTTCTTCGGAGTCATGGTGTAGACGCGCACGCAGACGCCTCGGCGCTGCGGTGAGCCCCTCAGCGCGGGCGACTTCGACTTCTTGACGTTGGGCTTGCGCCCGATGCGGATCAGCTGTTGAATGGTCGGCACGAGTTCTCCTGGTCGGTCCCTGTTCTCCTTCCAGCAGGCAGCGGCCCGGCTGGAGACAAGCGGTGAGTATACAAGAAGCCCCGACGGGCCGTTTCTGTTCCGTCCCAGCGGACGAGTGCGGGATTAGGGGCCGCCCCCGGGTTGGGGGGCGGCCCCTGGTCGACTGCTTCCAGGACGGCTAGACGGACAGCATCTCCAGGTCGATCGGCTCCTCCTCCAGGTCGCGGGCAGCCTGCTCGCGCTGCTTCTTGTAGTAGTCGAGCCCTGTTCCCGCCGGGATCAGCTTGCCGATGATCACGTTCTCCTTGAGGCCCCGGAGCCGGTCCACCTTGCCGCTGATCGCAGCCTCGGTGAGGACGCGCGTGGTCTCCTGGAACGACGCCGCCGAGAGCCACGACGTGGTGTTGAGCGCTGCCTTGATCAGGCCGAGCAGGACGGTCTGGGCCGTGGCCGGCTCGCCGCCCTCGGCCAGAACCTCCTTGTTGGCCTCCTCGTACTCCCACTGCGACACGATGTCGCCCGGCAGCAGCGATGTGTCACCGGCCGAGTCGATGCGGACCTTGCGCATCATCTGCCGGACGATCACCTCGATGTGCTTGTCGTTGATGTCGACGCCCTGCGAGCGGTACACCTTCTGCACCTCGTCTACCAGGAACGTCTGCACGGCCTCCTTGCCCAGCACGTGGAGCAGCTCCTGCGGGCTGATCGAGCCCTCGGTGATCTGCTGGCCGGCCCTGACGGGCACCGTGCTGCCGTCCCGGCGCTCCAGCTCCGGCCGGATGCGCACACCGTGCGGGATCGGGTACTCCCGCACTTCCTCGTCGATGGCCGAGACGGTGATCTCCCTGCGCCCCACCCGGGTGCGGCCGGCGTGCCGCGTGCGCAGGATCGCGGAGTCGCCGTCGCGGGCCAGCTCCTGGCCCTCCAGGACCTCGGCCCCGTCGGCGATCAGCACCTCCATGCCGGGCTCCAGCGGGTAGGTGACCTCGAACTCCTCTCGCGAGGTGACCCTGACCTTCCGACTGCCGTCCTGGCGGACCACCTCCAGGTCGCCGTCGATCTCGGAGATGATCGCCTTGCCCTTGGGGATGCGGGCCTCGAACAGCTCCTCGACGCGCGGCAGGCCCTGCGTGATGTCCACGCCGGCGACGCCGCCGGTGTGGAACGTCCGCATGGTGAGCTGGGTGCCCGGCTCACCGATCGACTGGGCGGCGATCACCCCGACCGCCTCCCCGATCTCGACCAGCTGGCCGGTGGCCAGGTTGCGGCCGTAGCAGCTCCGGCAGACGCCCTCGCGGGCCTCGCAGAGCAGCACCGAGCGGACCCGCACCGAGCCGACGCCCGCGGCGATGGCCTGCCTGGCGACCTCGTCGGTGATCTGCTCGCCGGCCACGGCGAGCACCGTGCCGTCCCGCGTGGTGATGTCCTCGGCGGCCAGCCGGCCGGCGATCCGCTCGAAGACGGGATCGACCCGCGCCCGCTCGGCCGTGACCCCGTGCACCCAGATCCCGTTCCGGGTGCGGCAGTCCTGCTCACGCACGATCACGTCCTGGGCCACATCGACCAGCCGCCGGGTGAGGTATCCCGAGTCGGCCGTCCGCAGCGCGGTGTCGGCGAGGCCCTTGCGGGCGCCGTGCGTCGAGATGAAGTACTCGAGCACGTTCAGCCCCTCGGTGAAGTTGGAGCGGATGGGGAGCGGGATGATCCGTCCGGTGGGGTCCGCCATCAGGCCGCGCATGCCGGCCATCTGGCTCACCTGCTGCACGTCCCCGCGGGCGCCGGAGGCCATCATCATCCAGATCGGGTTGAACCTGTCGAACTCGGCCAGGCTGGCGTGCCGGACCTCCTCGGTCGCGCGGGTCCAGAGCTCGACCACCTTCCGGTAGCGCTCGTCCTCGGTCATGACGCCGCGGCGGTACATCCGCTCGACCTCGTTGACCTCCTGCTGGGTTGTCTCCAGGATGGAGGCCTTGGCCGCGGGGTGCGGGACGTCCATGGCCGAGATGGTGAACCCGGCCTGGGTCGCGTAGCGGTAGCCGACCCGCTTGATCTCGTTGACGACCGTCGCCGTCACGTCACCGCCGTAGAGGGCGAACAGCCTGCCCACCAGCAGGCGGAGACCCTTCTTGTCCAGCACGGTGTTCTGGAACGTCAGCGGCTCGAGGATCGCCTCTCCGTCGCCCGTCGGGCGCGGCGGCCGGCCGATCGGCAGGACCTGGTTCATGACCACCCGGCCCGGCGTCGTCACAACCGTCTCCCCGTCCAGCCGGACGCGGATCCAGTCGTGCAGGTCGAGGTGCCTGGCGCCGTAGGCGAGCAGCACCTCGTCGGGGCCGGTGAAGGACGGCAGCCGGCGGGCGGCGTCGCCCTGCGGCTGGTCCGAGCGCACTGCCGTGAGCCAGTAGCAGCCCAGTACCACGTCCTGCGTGGGCGCCACCACTGGCTGCCCGTTGGCCGGGCTGAGCAGGTTGCGGGAGCTCATCATCAGGTTCTTCGCCTCGGCGATCGCCCCCGAGAAGAGCGGCACGTGCACGGCCATCTGGTCGCCGTCGAAGTCGGCGTTGAAGGCGGGGCAGACCAGCGGGTGGACCTGGATCGCGGAGCCCTCGACCAGCACCGGCATGAAGGCCTGGATGCCGAGGCGGTGCAGCGTCGGCGCCCGGTTGAGAAGGACCGGATGGTCCCGGATCACCTCGTCCAGGACGTCCCACACCGCGTTGTTGCTGCGCTCGACCATGCGCTTGGCCGACTTGATGTTGGTCGTGTAGCCCTTGTTGACCAGCTCGCGCATGACGAAGGGCTTGAACAGCTCCAGCGCCATCTTCTTGGGCAGGCCGCACTCGTGGAGCCGCAGCTCCGGGCCGACCACGATGACCGAGCGGCCGGAGTAGTCCACCCGCTTGCCGAGCAGGTTCTGCCGGAAGCGCCCCTGCTTGCCCTTCAGCAGGTCGGACAGCGACTTGAGCTTGCGGTTGCCGGTGCCGGTGATCGCGCGGCCGCGCCGGCCGTTGTCCACCAGGGCGTCGACCGCCTCCTGGAGCATCCGCTTCTCGTTGCGCACGATGATCTCCGGGGCGCCCAGCTCCAGCAGCCGCTTGAGCCGGTTGTTCCGGTTGATCACGCGCCGGTAGAGGTCGTTCAGGTCGGACGTGGCGAACCGGCCGCCGTCCAGCTGCACCATGGGCCGCAGCTCGGGCGGGATGACCGGCAGCACCTCGAGCACCATCCAGGTCGGGCTGGCCTGGGACTTGCGGAAGTCGTCGACCACCTTGAGCCGCTTGATCGCCTTCTGCCGGCGCTGCCCGCTGGCCGTGCGCGACTCGTCGCGCAGCCGGTACAGCTCCTGGTCGAGGTCGATCCTGGCCAGCAGCTCGCGCACCGCCTCGGCGCCGATTCCGGCCTTGAAGGCGCGCCCGAACCGCTCCTGGAAGTCGCGGTACTGGGTGTCGGTCAGGATCTGCTTCAGGTGCAGCGCCTCCAGGTCCTGGCGCATCGTGTCCAGCTCCTGCTGGCGCACCTCGAGCTGCTCGTCCAGCGCGTCGCGCTGCTCGGAGGTCGCCTCCGAGATCGCCTGCTCCAGCTCGGTCTCGGCCCGGGCCAGCCGGGCCCGCGCCGTCTCCTGCGAGGCGCGGATGTTGGCCTCCACCCGCTCGATCTTCTCCTGCACCTTGCGCAGGGTGGCCTGGACCATGTCCTCGGCGATCGTCTCGCCCTTGACGACGACCACTTCCTGGTCCCCCTCCGGGCCCACGACCAGGTTCCTCTTGGCCTTGCTGCCCAGGCCCGTGCGGACGGCCTCCTGGGTGGCCTGGCCCTGCCGCGTCAGCAGCTCGACCGCGTCCTCGTACTCCTTCTGCAGCGCGGCCACCTCGGACTCGATCTCGTCCCGCAGCTTGCGGTGGCTCGTCTCGTGCTGCTGCCGGATCTCGTTGGCCTTGGCGTCGATCTGGCCGCGGAGCCGGACGGCCTCCTCGTCCAGGTCCATGGAGAGGTTGGCCAGCAGCTCCGTCCTGATCTCCTCGTGGACCTCGGTGACGATGTAGTTCGCGAAGTAGAGGATCTTCTCCAGGTTGCGCGGCGACATGTCCAGGAGCAGGCCCATGCGGCTGGGGATGCCCTTGAAGTACCAGACGTGGCTGACCGGCGAGGCCAGCTTGATGTGGCCCATCCGCTCCCGGCGCACCTTGCTGCGGGTCACCTCGACCCCGCACTTGTCGCAGATGATGCCCTTGTAGCGGTACCGCTTGTACTTGCCGCAGTGGCACTCCCAGTCGCGGGTGGGCCCGAAGATGCGCTCGCAGAAGAGCCCATCCCGCTCGGGGCGCAGCGTGCGGTAGTTGATCGTCTCCGGCTTGGTGACCTCCCCGTGCGACCACGACAGGATCGTGTCGGGGGAGGCCAGCGACAGCCGCAGCGCGTCGAAATTCTCGAGCTTCAGCACTTTTCCCGTTGGTTCTCCGTTCCTCTACCTATTCCGAGGTGTCCTCGCCGACCTCGTCGCGCTCCAGGCTGATGCCCAGGTCCAGAGGCAGCTCGGGGATGTCCTCCTCGCTGAGGACGATCTGGCGCTCGTCCTCGCTCAGGATCTCGACCCCGAGCGCGAGCCCCTCCAGCTCCTTCACGAGCACCCGGAAGCTCTCCGGGATGCCGGCCTCGAGCGTGTTGTCGCCCTTGACGATGGCCTCGTAGGCCTTGACCCGGCCCACGATGTCGTCGGACTTGACGGTCAGGATCTCCTGGAGCACGTGGGCGGCCCCGTAGGCCTCCAGCGCCCAGACCTCCATCTCGCCGAAGCGCTGGCCGCCGAACTGCGCC
>DATFRD010000161.1:0-5620 GCA_035263645.1 Candidatus Dormiibacterota bacterium
CTGCGGCCGTCCGTGGAGCTGCGCGGCGCCCGGGTCGACGTCGATATGCCCGCCGGCCCGCTGCCGCTCCGCGCCGACCCCGACTACCTGGGCCGGATCCTGGACAACCTGCTGGTCAACGCCATGACGTACTCGAAGGGAAGGCCGTGGCTGCGCGTGTCCGGGACCTGCAGGCCGGACGGCCGGGTCCGGGTGGCGGTGGAGGACCACGGCGTCGGGCTGCGGCCGGAGGACCAGGAGCACATCTTCGAGCGGTTCGAGCGGGTCGAGCACGCTCAGCTCGGCTTCCCGGTGGGCACGGGCCTCGGCCTGTACCTGAGCCGCCGTCTGGCGGAGGACATGGGCGGGTCGGTGCGGCTGGACTGGAGCAGCCCGGGCCACGGGAGCCGGTTCGTGCTGGAGCTGCCGCTCCTGCAGCGCGTGCCGGCCGGGCTGGCACGCACCTGAGCGGTTCGCCAGCCGCTTACCATGTCGCCTGGCGATGACCGGCGAGGAGCAGGGAGCGGCTGTGGGCTCCGCGACCGAGCGAACGCGGGAGAGCTACGACCGGGTCGCCGGCGAGTATGCCCGCCGCATCCTGGACGAGCTCGACCACAAGCCGCTCGACCGGGCCCTGCTCAACGCGCTGGCCGAGACCGCGGCGCCCGGACCGATCATCGACCTCGGCTGCGGTCCCGGCCACGTCGCCCGCCACCTCCAGGCGCTCGGCCGTCAGGTGATCGGGATCGACCTCTCGCCGGCGATGCTAGAGACCGCCCGACGTCTCTGTCCCGGCCCGGAGTACCGGGAGGGAACCATGCTCGCCCTGGACTTCGCCGACGCCTCGCTGGGCGGGGCCATCGCGTACTACTCGATCATCCACCTGGCGGCGGACGAGCTGGCGACCGCGTTGGCGGAACTGCGCCGCGTGCTGCGCCCCGACGGTCAGGCGCTGATCGCGTTCCACGCCGGCCGCCACGTCATGCGCATGGACGACTGGTGGGGCATCCCGGTGGCGCTCGACTTCCATTTCCACGCGCCGGAGACGGTCCGCCGCCTGCTCGAAGAGGCGGGCCTGGCCGTGGAGTGGGAGCTGCGCCGCCAGCCAGGGCCCGGCGAGGCGCAGACGGAGCGCGCATACCTCCTGGCCCGGCCGTCGGCGGTTACCCTGCGCCCGGCCACGGAGACGGATCGCGAGTTCCTCCGGCGCCTGCACCACGTCTGCTTCCGGCCGTGGGTGGAGCCGATCTGGGGGTGGGACGAGGCGGACCAGGACCGGCGGTTCGCCGACGCGTTCACCACTGAGGGTCGCTCGATCGTGGAGCTGCACGGGAGAGCCGTGGGCACCATCAGGACGACGAGCCGCGACGCGACGCTGGTCATAGCCGACATCGCCGTGGTCCCCGAGCACCAGGGTCGAGGGATCGGCGCCCGGTTGCTGCGCGGCGTGCTCGCGGCGGCAGATCGCGCTGGCCAGCCTGTGCGTCTCCAGGTGCTGCGGACCAACCCGGCGCGTCGCCTGTACGAGCGGCACGGCTTCACCGTCGAGGCCGAGACGCCGGAGCGCTTCTTCATGGTCCGCCGGGCCTAGGGTGCGGCCGCACCCCTAGGAGCGCACACCCCCTACCCTGGGGCAGTGAAGGTGCGCCTTCGGCGCGATCTGGTCCGGGCCATCAGGGCCGGTGATCCCGTGGCCGCCTCGGTGCTGCGCTCGGCGCTGGCAGCCATCGAGAACGCCGAGGCCGCCGACCCTGCCGACGCTCCGCAGCCTGGCCTGGGCCAGTCGCCCATCGCGGGCTCCGTCAGCGGCCTTCGTGCGGCTGAGGTGGGTCGGCGCAACCTGACCGCAGCCGAGGTGGAGGAGATCGTCCGCGCCGAGGCGGCGGAGCGTCTGGTGGCGGCCGGTGAGTACGTTCGCCTGGGCCACGCCGACCGCGCCGAACGGCTGCGGCAGGAGGCCGCGATCCTGGCCCACTACCTGGCGGACCCGGGCTCCTGACCAGCCGGGTCACCCGGGGGCCGGGACTCCTGCCCGCGGCGCGGCGCCATATTCGTCAATCCAGCACGAGAAATTCCGGCTGACCATCACGAACTCGATGGTCCCTGGCGGTCTGATGGTCTGATAATGAGAGCGGCCGCCGTCGGGGCGGTCGCCGATGGGGAAGCTGGGAGGTCTCACGGGTGCCAGGGCCGGGCGCGACTCGGAGCCACCTGCGGGGTGGCGAGTCGCTTCGCGCGCCTGCGCCTGGAGCACGTGCCGCGCCGAGGCCCTCGCGGGCCCGCACCTCCCGCTGCACGGACTTGGAGGTGCCCAGGTATGGACGATCAGGCTGACAGGCCCACTGTGGAGCCGGCGAGCGCGCCGGACGGCGCCGCCTCCGGCGGGGACGGCTCCCGCCGCGCCAAGATCGCGGGTGGGGTCGGAGCCGCGGCCGTCGTGGCCGTGGGCGCGGCGGTGGGAATCACGGAGCTCGTCAGGAGCCGGCAGGCCGCGATCCCGAAGGGATCGATCCTCGTCAACGGAGGCCTGCACCAGGTGCAGTCGGCGCCCGACACGCCGCTCCTGTACGTCCTCCGCGACGAGCTCGGGCTGCACGGTCCCAGGTTCGGCTGCGGGCTCGGCCAGTGCGGTGCGTGCGCGGTCCTGGTGGGGGGCAAGGAGACCAGGTCCTGCGTCACCGGCTGGACGACGCTCACCGAAGAGGTGACGACGCTGGAGGGGCTGCCGGCTCGCTGGGCCGCGCAGAAGGGCCTGTCCGCGGCCCAGGCCGCCGTGACCCTGCACCCGGTGCAGCAGGCCTGGATCGACCAGCAGGTCCCCCAGTGCGGCTACTGCCAGAGCGGGATGATGATCATGGCGGTGGACCTCCTCGGCCGCAACGCGAGCCCGACGGAGGCGCAGATCAAGGACGCCTTCACGAACACGCCGCCCTCGCCGCACCTCTGCCGCTGCGGCACGTACCGAAGCATCATCGCGGCGGTGCAGCGCGCCTCGAAGGCGATGGCCTGAGGAGCAGGACGATGAGCACGATCCAGGACCAGAGATTCACGCGGCGCAGCCTGCTGAAGGCCGGCGGCGCCCTCGTCGTCATGGCCTCCGTGCCGGGAGCGCTCGCCGACTCGCTGGTCAGCGCCTTCGCCGCGGCGTTCTACCCCACGCCCGACCGCAACTCGCTCGCCGCCTGGCTGACGATCAGAGCGGATGGGACCGTCATCGCCCGGACCAGCCACGTCGAGCTCGGGCATGGCATCGGCACCGGTCTGGCCCAGATCGTCGCGGAGGAGCTCGACGTGCCGGTGAGCCGCGTCAGCATGGTGCTCGGCAACACTGACGTGACCCCGGACCAGGGCGGAACCTTCGGCAGCTCGACGATCAACGTGGCCGGAACACAGTGGCGCCAGATCGCGGCCGAGGGCCGGGCCGCCCTGCTCAGCCTCGCCTCGGCGAAACTGGGCGTTCCGGCAGACCAGCTCTCGGTCAAGAACGGCGTCGTCAGCGGCGGTTCCCGGACGGTGAGCTACGGCGAGCTGGTCCAGGGCCAGGTGCTGACCTGGGTGGCGCCGATCACCTACAAGGGCGGCGCCAACGGAGTCATCGGCACGGCCAGGCCGAAGGACCCCGCCCAGTACAGGATCGTCGGTCAGCCGGTGCAGCGGACGGACATCCCCGGCAAGGTCACGGCCAGGGCCACCTACCTCGTCGACGTCAAGTTGCCCGGCATGCTGCACGCCCGCGTCATCCACCCCAGGGGCATCGGCTCCACGGTGGTCTCGGTGGGCGGCTTCTCCACCCCCGTGCCGGGGGCGCAGGTGGTACAGGTGGGCAACCTGGTCGCCGTGCTGGCCGAGCGCGAGTGGGACGCCATCAAGGGCGCGCAGGCGCTGCAGGTCACCTGGTCGGACTGGAACAAGCTGCCGACAAGCACCAGCGTCTACGACGTGCTGCGCACCCTCAAGACGACCGACAGGGTCATCATCAACCGGGGCGACGCCCCCGGAGTCATCGCAGCCTCCGCTGACCCGCTGACCGCCACGTACACGACCCCGTTCGAGAACCACGGCATGATCGGACCGAGCTGCGCCGTGGCCGACGTCCGGTCCGACGGCAGCGTGACGGTGTATTCCGCGACCCAGTACCCGCAGGGCCTGCAGAAGGACGTGGCCCTGATGCTGGGCATCTCCCCGAACCAGGTGGTGGTGCAGAGGTTCGAGGGCTCGGGCGAGTACGGGCGCCTCAGCGCCAACTACGACGACGCTGCCTCGGAGGCCATCTTCCTCTCGCAGAAGGTCGGCAGGCCGATTCGGGTCCAGTGGATGCGCGCCGACGAGCACCGCTGGGAGCCGCACGGGCCGGGCACCGTGCACGACCTGAAGGCCGCTCTCGACGCGAGCGGCAGCATCGTGGCCTGGATCCACGAGGCGTGGATGCCGCCCAACAACGACAGCACCGAGCTCGGGGCTTCGCTGGCGGGGAAGCCGCTCAGGTCGAGCGGCACCGGTGGCTGGACCGGTCCCGACATCTACACGTTCGCCAACCTGTACGAGGTCGGGCACGGACTGCCCGAGCTGGCGGCCAACGACACGCCCTACATGTTCGGGCTGCGCACGACCTTCCTGCGCTCGCCGGGACAGTACCAGATCACGTTCGCCCAGGAGGCCTTCGTCGACGAGATCGCGGCCAGGGCCAGGCAGGATCCCCTCCAGTTCCGCCTCCAGCACCTGACCGACCAGCGGGCGATCGCCGTGCTCCAGGCCGCGGCCAGCAAGGCTGGCTGGGAAGCGCGGCCCTCACCCCGACCGGGTGCCAGCACCAGGTCCGGCACGGTCACCGGCCAGGGCATCTCGCTGGTGCTCCGCGGCGGGACCTACGCCGCTGCGGTGCTCAAGGCCTCGGTCGACCCCAGCACCGGCAAGGTGCAGGTCCACGAGGTCACCGTCGCCCAGGACTCCGGCCTGGTCATCAATCCGTCGGCCGTCGAGCACCAGAACGAGTCGTCGGTGATCCAGACCCTCAGTCGCGCCATGTACGAGGAGGTCACGTTCGACACGGCCAACGTCACCTCCCTGGACTGGAAGAGCTACCCCATCGCGACCATGATGGACGCGCCCAGGATCAACATGGTGCTCATCAACCATCCGGAGCTCACGCCGACCGGGGTCGGGGAGCCGAGCACCAACCTGATGGCGCCGGCTCTCTCCAGCGCGATCTTCGACGCCACCGGCGTCCGCCTCCGGGCCCTCCCGTTGCGGCCCGACCGGGTCAAAGCGGCGCTCAACGCCTGACCCCTGGACAGGAGCCCTCCCCGCCTGAGCGGGGAGGGCCCTGTAGGGGTGCATCCTCCGGAGCGCTGGCCAGCCTCGCGGCGATGCGCGGTATCCTTGCGTCCGTAGTTGCCGTACCTCGTTAGCCGAGGCGACTGCAGGGACAAAGGCCACTGACCCCACCCGTCGAGAGACGCTCCGGGTCAGGACAGGTCGCCTCGGCTTAAGCCGGGATCCGCCGATTCGCGGCGAGCGAGTTGGTGGCCAGGTGCGCCAGATCGTGGTCCGGCGCCGAGCATCGCAGCGCGCGCACTCGGAGAGTGCGTAAGCGAGAAGCGCAGAAGCCGGGCCGCGAGATGGTGTGCCTGGGCGCCAAGGC
>DATFRD010000162.1:0-4475 GCA_035263645.1 Candidatus Dormiibacterota bacterium
ACGTTGACCACGGGATCGCGCGCTTCGCCGGCATGCGTCTGATCGAGGCCGAGGACCAGGAGGTTGGCGCCGCGATCCAGCGGGAGTACCTGGAGCTGGAGTACGCAGAGGGCGACAAGCTCTTCGTGCCCGTGGAGAACCTGGACCGCGTCCAGAAGTACCTGGGCGGCTCGGAGGAGCGCCCGCCGCTGCACCGCCTGGGCACCGGCGACTGGGAGCGGGCGCGGGCGCGGGCCCGCAGGAGCGTCGAGGACGTCGCCGAGGACCTGCTCCGGGTGTACGCGCGCCGCGAGGCGAAGCCTGGCTTCGCGTTCGCCCCGGACACGCCCTGGCAGGACGAGCTCGAGGAGTCGTTCGCCTACGAGGAGACGGCCGACCAGGCCCAGGCGCTGGCCGAGATCAAGGCCGACATGGAGTCGGACCGGCCCATGGACCGGCTGCTCTGCGGCGACGTGGGCTTCGGCAAGACCGAGGTCGCGCTGAGGGCGGCGTTCAAGGCCGTGATGAGCGGTCGCCAGGTGGCCCTCCTGGCGCCCACCACGGTCCTGGTCCAGCAGCACTTCCAGGTGTTCACCGAGCGGCTGCAGCGATTCCCGATCGCGGTCGAGGTGCTGTCGCGCTTCAGGTCCGAGGACGAGCAGAAGCGGACGCTGGCGGGCCTCAGGGCCGGGGCGGTGGACATCGTCATCGGCACGCACCGGCTCCTCCAGCGCGACGTCCGGTTCAAGCAGCTGGGCCTGCTGGTCATCGACGAGGAGCAGCGGTTCGGGGTGATGCAGAAGGAGCGGTTCAAGCGGCTGCGGGCCAGCGTGGACGTGCTGTCCCTCTCGGCCACGCCGATCCCGCGCACGCTGCACATGGCCGTCGTCGGCATCCGCGATATGAGCGTGATCCAGACCCCGCCCGAGGACCGGCAGCCGATCAAGACGTACGTGACTACGGACGACGACCAGCTCGTGGCCGAGGTAATCGGGCGTGAGCTGGACCGCGGCGGCCAGGTCTACTACGTGCACAACCGCGTGCGCACGATCGACCGCGCCGCGGAGCGCGTCTCCCGGCTCGTGCCGCAGGCGCGCGTCGCCATTGGGCACGGCCAGATGGACGAGGAGGACCTGGCCCGGGTGATGGTCGACTTCGCCGCCGGCCGTCACGACGTGCTGGTGTGCACGACCATCATCGAGTCCGGCCTCGACATCCCGAACGTCAACACGATGGTTGTGGAGCGGGCCGACCGCTTCGGGCTCTCCCAGCTGTACCAGCTGAGGGGCCGCGTGGGGCGGGCGGGCAAGCGGGCCTACGTCTACTTTCTCTACGACTCGACGAAGTCGCTGACCGAGGCGGCCGACAAGCGGCTGGACGTGATGTCCGGGCTGCACGAGCTGGGCCAGGGCTTCAAGATCGCGCTGCGCGACCTGGAGATCCGCGGCGCCGGCAACCTGCTGGGCGTCGAGCAGCACGGCGCCGTCGCCTCGGTGGGCTTCGAGATGTACCTCCAGATGCTGCAGCGCGCGGTGGGGAAGCTGCGCTCGGGCGAGGAGGAGTCGCGGGTGGGCGACGTGCTCTCCACCCCTGAGCTGAACCTCGACCTGCCGCTGGACCACTTCGTGCCGCGCTCCTACATCCGCGACGAGCGGCTGCGCCTGGACGCCTACCGCCAGCTGGCGGCTGCCGAGGACGAGTCCGAGCTGGAGGGCACGCTGCGTTCGCTGCGGGACCGCTACGGGCCGCCGCCCGCCCAGCTCGGCAACCTGGTGTACTCGCTGCGCGTCAAGCTCCTCGGGCAGCGGCTCGGCCTGCGGGCCATCGTCGCCGACGGCCACGACATCGCGATTCGCGTCGATCCCAACCGGCTGCTCGACGTCGACGAGCTGCAGCGACGGTTCAGCGGCCGGCTGCGGGTGCGTCCCAACCGACTGCTGTTCCGCCGCCAGGGCGAGGACTGGAAGGAGGACCTGATGCGGATGCTCGAGAACATGGGCGAGCTCTACGAGACCGCGGCGGTCGCGGCCGGTCATGGCTGAGCCCCTGGAGCGGCCCTACCCCGAGGGAGTCGGCGCGATCTTCGAGATCGCCCGCCGGCTGCGGGCGCCCGACGGCTGTCCGTGGGACCGGGAGCAGACGCACCGCTCGCTGCGGCCCTACCTGCTCGAGGAGGCGTACGAGCTGCTCGAGGTGATCGACCGCGGGCACGACGACGCGAAGCTGCTGGAAGAGCTGGGCGATGTGCTGCTCCAGGTCGCCATGCACTCGGCCATCGCCGAGGAGGAGGGCCGTTTCGACGCGGCCCGGGTGTCCGAGGCGGCCGCGGCGAAGATGGTGGCCCGACACCCGCATGTGTTCGGCGACGAGCAGGTCGCAGACGCGGAGGGGGTCCTCCGCAACTGGGAGCGGCGCAAGGCAGAGGAGGCTGCCCGGGCCGGGCGGGCGGCCGAGACGCCGCTCGACCGGGTGCCGCCGAGCCTGCCGGCCCTGGCGTGGGCCTACAACATGCAGAAGCGGGCGGCCCGCGTCGGCTTCGACGCGGAGGCGCGGGAGTCGCCGGCGGAGATGGCCGAGTCGGTCGCCGGCCGGGCGCGCGCGCTGGAGGCGAACGGGGACGGCGACGGCGTCGTCGAGGAGGTCGGGGACCTGCTGCTGGCCGCCGTCGGCCTGGCCCGGCGGCTGAAGGTCAACCCGGAGGACGCGCTGCGCGCCGCCGGCCAGCGCTACCGCGACCGGTTCGCCGCCATGGACCGCGAGGTGCGTGAGCGCGGCGTCGCCTACGCCGACCTGCAGCCGGCCGAGCTGGCCGACCTGTGGGAGCGAGCCCGCCGTTAGCAGGTGCTGCGTCACGAGCCAACCGGGACGAACGTCCCGGTGTTGCCCGCAGGGTCCGATGTTATATTCGGGCTGAACCGTTATCCACCGCGCTCACGCCAACCTCTTGCATGCGTTCCCGCAGGGCTTCCGCCACCAACGGCATCGTTGACAGGCGTATTCGCCTGTCGCACCGGACCCTGGTGCTGGCCGCCATGTGCATTGTCGGTCTCTGGTTGACAGGGTCGTTCCTCCAGGAGGTGTCCCTGAACCAGTCGCTGAATCACCAGGCGGCCGAGCTCCGGAGCCGGAACGCCGCCCTGGCGGCGGCCAACCAGGGCTACAGCCGGGACATCCAGGCCATCTCCTCGGGCGCGGGGGCCGAGCAGACCGCTCGCCTGGGCGGATACGCGAGGAGCGACGAGCAGCTGTACATCGTCACCACGCCGAGCCCGAGCCCAAGCCCCAGGCTGGTGGCCCAGCGCGCACCGGACGGTCCGCTGCAGGCTGTCTGGCACTTCCTGACGGGGCGCTGACCCGCCGGCGCCGCCCACGCCCCGGGGGTATACTTGGCGCGCGGGGTGGAGCAGCGGCAGCTCGTCGGGCTCATAACCCGAAGGTCGTCGGTTCGAATCCGACCCCCGCAACTAGCTCCGCCAAATACGGCCCCGGCATCTGGACCGGGGCTTTTTTTATACCCTTGATATCAAACGGGGTCACAGCGGGGTCACAGCGTCCCACGAAGCCCCCTTCTGACGGCCCAGATCATGCTTCTGGACGAGCTGGCCAGCCGGTGACGTCCGGTGGCGCGGCTGCCTCGGACCGACCCAGGGATTCGTTCCGTGCCACCAAAGCTGGACCGCGAGCCTCCGCTCGTTTACCCCCAACCCGGCCCTCGAAGGTCACGCCGACCACCTGCCCACGTGCGAAGCGCTGGTCGACCGGCCACCAGCTACCGATCTGCTCCGTGAAGATCCGGAGGGCGTCCGCCATCGGCCGTCGGACCCGGATCGCGAGGCGGATCGGCTCGATCAGTCCCGACCCGTCCGCCTGCCACTGACTCCGGCCCGCGTCGGGAAGAAGTGCGGCAGGATAGCTCCCGAAGCTCGTTCTCGCCGCTCGCCTGGGCAGCCTGTTCGCCCGCGGCACCGTCCGGCTGGCCGATGACGCGTCGCACTCGCCGCAGCAGGACCAGCCCGCGGACGTGGCGAAGGTGATCAAGGAGGCGGCTGCCCCAGCCGCCATCGGGCAATCTGCCTGATGACCCTGCCGTGCTGCCCCGGATCCAGGCCGAATTCTGATACCGCATCAGCCCGGTCAGTGCCGCAGCGGCGATGACCACGCCGGCGACAAGCGCCGCTACCAGCGAGTGGCCAGAAGCTACGGCCGCGAGCAGCCCGCCGGCCGAGCCGGCCAGTACCGCGGTGATCACGGCGACCATCCCGGCGACGGTCAGGAATTGCTGCCACAGGCCGATCCCCAGTCCCGGGGTGGGCAGCGATTCCGCGGGGTTGAGCAGGTAGTCGGCCAGCTCGGGGGCGTGATCGAAGTAATAGTCGCGGAGCTGCGCGATACGGCGCGCGTATGCAAGGTCCTCGGTCCCTGTCTGCAGCACCCGGTGGAACGTCGCCAGCCCCACGAAGGCCAGCGTGGGCAGGAGAATGAGCCCGAACATGTAG
>DATFRD010000163.1:0-2273 GCA_035263645.1 Candidatus Dormiibacterota bacterium
AATACTTCGCCATGCGCGGGGTGGCGCTGCTGACCGACACAATCGACAAGGTCTCCCGGCGGATCAACCCCAGGCTGGCCATGGACGGCCTCCTCGCCACCATGTTCGACTCGCGGACGCTGCACTCCCGCGAGGTGCTCCACCGCGTGGTGGACCGGTTCGGTGACGAGGTGTTCCACACCGTGATCAGCCGGACCGTGCGGTTCCCGGACGCGACCGTCGCCGGGGAGCCGATCACCAACTTCGACCCTGCATCCGCCGGCGCCAGTTCCTACCGGGAACTCGCCAAGGAGGTGCTGGAGCGGTGGCGGCGGGCAGCTCGCGGCTGAGGCGGAGCAGGCGCGTCAGCCTGCCCGGCGTCCACGAGCTGCTCCGCCCCGCAATCCGTGACGAGGCCGCCCCCGATGGCCGCCCGGCCAGCGGCCGTGAGGCGCACCCGCAGAAGATCACCGTCTACTTGTCCGCCGACGAACTGCTCGACCTGGAGCGGGCGCGCATCACGCTGCGGGCCCGCGGCCTGACCGTGGACCGGGGCAGGCTGGTCCGGGAGGCCATTGCCCTGCTGCTCGCCGACCTGGACGCCGGGGTGGAGTCGAGCATGCTCGCCCGCCGGCTGCGCCAGCCCGCCGCGAGCGCGCCGCCCCCGCAGGGCGCTCAGTGATCGCAGCGGTGAAGAGCGAGCCGGGGGGAACGGCGGGGCAAGCCGGCGGCCCGCCCGGCTTCGAGGTGCACCTCGATGTCTTCGAGGGGCCGTTCGACCTCCTGCTGGGGCTGATCTCCAAGCACAAGCTGGACATCACCGAGGTGGCCCTGTCCCAGGTCACCGACGAGTTCATCGCCTATATCCGGGCCAGGGCGGACTCGTTCGACCTGGACCAGGCGAGCTACTTCCTCGTCGTGGCGGCCACCCTGCTCGACCTCAAGGCCGCCAGGCTGCTGCCCGCGGGCGAAGTCGAGGACGAAGAGGATCTCGCCCTGCTCGAAGCCAGGGACCTGTTGTTCGCCCGGCTGCTCCAGTACCGCGCGTACAAGGAGGTGGCCGGCGAGTTCGCCGGCCGGATGGCGGCGCAGAGCCGTCGCTTCGCCCGGCGCGTCCCGGTGGAGCCGCGGTTCGCCGGGTTGCTGCCGGAGGTCCTGCTGGGCCTCGGCCCGGCCGAATTCGCGCGGATCGCCGCGGTGGTGCTCGCCCCGCGCCCGGCGCCGGTGGTGTCCACCGAGCACATCCACGTGCCGCGGGCCAGCGTGGCGGAGCAGGCCGCGATCCTCGCCGAGCGGCTGCGCCGGATACACCGGGCCACGTTCCGCCAGCTGACCTCGGACTGCGCCGGTATCTACGAGGTGGTGGCCCGGTTCCTCGCCGTGCTCGAGCTGTACCGGGAGGGTAACGTCGTTCTGGAGCAGGCCGAGCCGCTGGGGGACCTGTACGTGACCTGGTCGCCCGGTACGCACGCGGCAGCCGCGGGCGCGGGCGAGGAAGAAGACGGTTAAGAAGAACATGCTTAACGATGGCGACGGGGTGCTCTTCAGCGAAGGCGAACCTGGTCCCAGCCTGGAAGCCTGCCTGGAGGCCATCCTCCTCGTCGTGGACGAACCCGTCGCTGACGTGGTCCTGGCCCAGGTGCTTGAGCGGCCCCGGGATGAGGTGTCGCGCGCCCTGGCCGGGCTGGCCGCCTCCTACGACGAGCAGCGCCGCGGTTACGACCTGCGGCAGGTGGCGGGCGGGTGGCGGTTCTACACCCGGGAAGAATGCGCCCCGGTGGTGGAGCGCTTCGTCCGGGACGGGCAGGAGGTGCGCCTCACCCAGGCGGCACTGGAAACCCTGGCCGTGGTCGCCTACCGTCAGCCGGTCAGCCGGTCCCGGGTCTCCGCGGTCCGCGGCGTCAACTGCGACGCGGTGATGCGCACGCTGACCCTGCGCGGCCTGGTCGAGGAGGCCGGCACCGAGCACGAGACCGGTGCGATCTTGTACCGGACTACGGGCTACTTCCTGGAACGGCTCGGCCTGGCCAGCCTCGACGAACTCCCCGAGCTCGCGCCCTTCCTCCCCGACCAGGCCGAGGAGGCCGCGGATCCGCGCGATGAGCAAGGGTCGTGACCGCAGCGGCCGGCGGCCGCCCGCCGGACCGGCCGAGCCCGGCGACGGCGAGCGCGACTCGCTGACCGACGTCCCCGGCGGGGTCCGGCTGCAGAAGGTGCTGGCCGCCGCGGGCCTGGGCAGCCGGCGGCACTGCGAGGAGCTGATCGCCGGGGGCCGCGTCGAGGTCGACGGCGAG
>DATFRD010000164.1:0-7580 GCA_035263645.1 Candidatus Dormiibacterota bacterium
GGCGCAGTGCGTGGCCACGACGGCCGCCGCTGCGGCCTGGGCGGCCGGATAGTCGGGCGGGGTGCCCGCCACCGCTTCGTACGCCTGCTGGAAGCTGGCCGGGCCGGGCCCCAGGTCCGGCTCAGACCGCGGCTCCTGGCCGTCGAACCACTGCGCCACCCCGTACGTCCCGTTCGGATGGGTCACGGCCGCCCGGAACTCGCGAACCCCGGCGGCGACGGCGCACACCAGACGCGGTGGTCGTGCGAGCTGACGGGCTTCCTCGAACCTGGCCACATCCTCCTCGAACGACCCCGCCGTCATCAGGTCCCACGCGCCCTCCCCCTCGCGACGCGACAGGGCCTCCCCGGGCCCCAGCCGGGCGGTCCGGAGGCCAAGGCGGCGCGCTGCGGTGGCGGCCCCGGCCGCCACCTGGCGGCCGAAGCTGCCGCGGCCGTGGGCGATCCACAGCGGAGCCGGCTCGGCCGTGGCCGCAGCCAGCCGGACGAACGGCTCGGCGTAGCGCCCGGCCGGCGCCAGGACGGACACGATCAGGCCGGGGCACGCGAGCTGGGCGTCCTCCCCGGCCCCGCCGTGGTTCCAGAGCAGGCGGCCCAGGTCCGGCAGCACTCGGCCGGCCGCCAGGACCAGCCTCGTGGAGTACGGACCCAGCAGCAGGTCGCAGGCTCCCGACATCCGTCTGATGGCTGGTTCCAGGCGCGTTGGGTCGCTGCCGTCGTCCTCCACGAGCACCTTCGCCCCACCGTCCAGCCGGCGCCAGGCATCCAGCCCGTGCGCAGCCTGCAGGCCGAACCGGGCATAGCGGCCGCTCAGCGATAGGCACGCACCCACGCGGAGGAGCGCCACGTCAGCAGTCCAGGCTCGGCCAAGGGCCGCCGCCGCCGGCGGTGGGCTGCTCCTCCGCGTGCGGCCGGAGATGCAGGTGAGCGTCCGATGTGTGGCCTGCTCTCATCAGGACCAGTCTGGTCAGCCGAAGGGCTTTCTCGCGAGCCGCCGGGTGTCCGACGCGACCGCGACAGCACGCTGTTGCCCGTCGGAGCCCATCATCGTGGACATGGAACCACTCACCCACGAGGGCCTCCGCCCGCTGGAGCCGCTGGCCCGGGCCCTGAGCCGGGCAGTGCCGCTGCGCCCCGGCGACGACGGCCTGTTCGGGCCGCGCAGCACGGTCTGGCGCCTGCATCGCGACCGCAGCTTCCCGGTCGCGGCCGTGCGTTCGCTCATGCTGCAGGCCCTGCACCCGCTGGCCATGGCGGGCGTCGCCCAGCACAGCGATTGGCGGCGCGATCCCTTCGGCCGGCTCGCCGCTACGAGCGAGTACGTGCTCACGGTCACGTATGGCGAGCGGGCCGCCGCCCACGCAGCCGCGGCGCGGGTCCGCGCGGTGCACGCCCGAGTGCGCGGCGTCGACGACGTGACCGGGCTCCCCTACCGCGCCGACGACCCCGACCTGCTGCTCTGGGTCCACGCGGCCATGGTCGATTCCATCCTCTGCGTGGCCGAGCGCTACGGGCGCCGGCTCGAGCCAGGCGACCCCGATCGCTACGTGGCCGAGATGGTGCGCTTCGCGGCCATCGTCGGCGTCCCGGCCGACCAGGTACCCGGGAGCGTGGCCGGGCTGGCCGCCTACCTGGCCTCGGTCGAGCTCCTGCGAGCCACCCCGGCGGCTCGGGACGCCATCGCCTTCGTGCTCGATCCCCCCGACCTCGACGGGGACATGCGCGCAACCTGGCGCGACCTCGGCCAGGTCGCGATCGGCACCCTGCCCGAGTGGGCGCGCACGCAGTACGGGTTTCCGGCGCCGCCGCCGGAGGCGATGGAGCGGGAGACGGTGCGACAGCTGGTCGGGGTCCTGGACCTGGGCTTCGAGTCGCTTCCCGGCGTCCTCGAGGCTCGCCAGCGCATCGAGCTGCGGATGCGGGCATGAGGGCCGGGGTCGTCCCCAGCACCCGCACTGCCCGCATCGCCGTCCTGGCCCGGCTGCTCCTGCGGATCGGAGGCCGCTATGCGAGCCGGTCTCCCCAGCTTGTCTTCGCCTCGGTCGACCGCCGGCGGGAGCTGCGTCACGACCTCGCCCTGCGCAGCGCCGAGGAGGTGGCCGAGGAGCTGGGTGCCATGAAGGGCGCGGTGATGAAGCTGGGCCAGATGGCCAGCTATCTCGACGAGGGCGTACCGGAGACGTTCCGGGCCACCATGGCCAGGCTGCAGCGCGACGCTCCGCCCATGAGTCCCGACCTGGCGGCATCGGTGGTCACCGCTGAGCTGGGCGGCCAGCCGGAGCGGATCTTCGCCCGCTGGGACCCGCTGCCCTTCGCCGCCGCCTCGATCGGGCAGGTCCACCGTGCGATCACGCGGGATGGCCGCGCCGTGGCGGTGAAGGTCCAGTACCCGGGCGTCGCGCAGAGCATCGAGTCCGACCTCCGCAACGTCGCCCTGTTGCGCCGGGTCGCCGGCATGGCGTTCCCGGTTCTCGACACCCGGTCGCTGGTGGAGGAGGTCGGCGAACGGCTCCGGGAGGAGGTCGACTACCGACTGGAGGCGCAGCACCAGGAGCTGTTCGCCGACTACTACGAGGACCATCCGATGATCCGCATCCCGCGGGTGCTGCCGGACCTGAGCACCGGGCGGGTGCTGACCAGCGAGCTGGTGTCGGGAGCGGGGTTCGAGGAGCTGCTCGGCTGGGATCAGCGCGAGCGGGACCTCGCCGCGGAGACCATCCACCGCTTCGTGTTCCGCAGCCTCTACCGGCTGCATGCCTTCAACGGCGACCCGCACCCGGGCAACTACCTCTTCCACGGCCGTGGCCGGGTGACCTTCCTGGACTACGGCCTGACCAAGCGCTTCACGCCGCAGGACCTGTCGCCGCTGGAGGACGCCGCGCGGTACATCGCCGTCGAACGCGACGGGGAGGGCTTCCGGGCCGCCCTCGAGCGAGCCGGCTTCCTGCAGCCCGGCGCCCCGGTTGCGACCGAGGTCGTGGTGGACCACCTGGGGGCCTTCTATGGCACGGCCCTGCGCGACGCCCCGCTGACGATCACGCCCGAGTACGCCTCGGCCCTGGTTCGGCGCTTCTTCGACACCCGCAGCCCTCTGGCGCCGTACACCAGCATCCCCCGCACCTACGTGGTCCTGCAGCGCATCAACCTGGGCCTCTACGGGGTCGTGGGCAGGCTGAACGCCACGGCTAACTGGCGCCGCATCGCCGAGGAGATCTGGCCCTTCGTTTGCGGCCCGCCGTCGACCGCGATCGGCGAGGCCGAGGCCCGCTGGTTGGCCCGCCGCCTGCCGGGTCGGCCTGATCCACGAGGCGCACCTGCGTCGCCCGGCGGCGCGGCAACGGACCTGTAATCCGCATCGGACCGCCGGTGGTCCTCGTTCATGATGTCCGCATGGCCCTGGTGGACGTACGGCGCCTCGCTGCCGTCGACATGCACGGGGTGGCCGGGACCCGCCTGCGCCGTCGTCTCATCCTCGCCGAATTCATCCTCGGCGCCGTCGGCGGCACCGCTCTCGGCCTGTCGGCGGCGACCCGGGCTGCAGGCGCCGGATGGCGGGTGTTCGGCGCCTGGATCGCCGGCGTCGGCGTCAATTACGCTGCGCTGGCGCTCCACGCGGTGTCGTTGTCGCGGGCAGGCGCCCTCGATGCCGAGCTGGCCGGCGTCGATGTCGGGCCCGAGCTGAGGCGCTACAGCTATATGCAGCTCTGGGTTGGCGTGCCGCTCCTGCTGGCCGTGCTGGCGCTCCGCCAGATTCGCCACCGGTAGAACGGCGTCATCTGCCGGGGGCACGTCATCCACGGCCGCCGGGCACCGGTCCATCCGGGGCCCGGAAGATCGAACGGGCAGAGGGCATGAGTGCGGTTGCCCTGTGGCGAAATCGCGAGTTCGCTCTCCTGCAGGCCGGACAGCTGCTCTCGGACGCCGGCACCCAATCGACGACCATCGCCTACCCGCTGCTCGTGCTGGCGATCACGGGCTCGGCCGCCCAGGCCGGGCTGGTGACCTTCGCCCGCCTGCTTCCCTTCGGGATCTTCGCGCTGCCCGCCGGCCTCGCTGCCGATCGCTGGAGCCGCAAGCACCTGATGATCGCCGCTGACTTGGCACGGGCAGCGGCGATGGCGACCCTCGCCACGGTGATCCTTCACGGCCGTGCCGGCGTCGCCTGGGTGCTCCTGGCCGCTCTGGTCGAGGGCAGCGGAACCACGTTCTTCAGCGCAGCCCAGGCGGGCGCGTTGCGCGGCGCCGTGTCCCTGCGCCAGCTGCCTGCCGCGGCCGGCGTCCAGGAGGCGAGGCGCGCTGTGGTACGACTCGGCGGAGCCCCGCTGGGCGGCGCCCTGTACGGCTGGAGTCGCGCCCTGCCCTTCGTGGTCGACGCGGCCTCCTACCTGTTCTCGACGGTGTCGCTCCTCGCCATGCGCGCGCCGTTCCAGGAGGCCCGCTCGCGCGACCCCAGGCTGGCCGAGGGGTTTCGGTTTCTCTGGGCCCACCCGTTCCTGCGGACGACCGCGCTCCTCTACGGAATCGGCAACTTTCTCGTTCCGGCGATGCTGCTCGTGGTGGTCGTCGCTGGCAGGCGCCAGGGGCTCACGAGCCTCGAGATTGGACTGCTCTCAGCGACGGTCGGCGCCGGAACGCTGGTCGGCTCCCTTGCCTCTCCGATCTTCCGCCGCCTGCTCGGCGTCCGCGCCATCCTGCTGATGGAGCTGTGGACCTGGCTTGGCAGCTGGATCTTCGTGATCTGGCCGAACGCGTTTCTGCTGGCGGCGGTGCTGGTGCCCTTCGGAATCGCGGCGCCGGTGACGGACTCGGTCGTCGTCGGCTACCGGATCGCGATGACGCCCGACGCGCTGCTCGGCCGCGTGGAGAGCGTCCGCAGCAGCATCTCGCTGCTCGTGTCGCCGCTCGGGCCGCTCACTGCCGGCCTGCTGCTCGAGTCCGTCTCGGCTCGGACGACGGTGGCCCTGCTCGCCGTAGTCGGCCTGGCGCTGGCTGTTTGGGGGACCTTGAGCCCGGCGATCCGCCGGTCGCCCAGCCTCGACGAGCCCGGGGGCCTGCTACGTGGCCCGCTATCGTAGGTGGCCGTGGATGCCGCGTGTCTGGTCTGCCGTGAGCTTCGCGGGGACGTGCCGGTTCCGGGCGGCTTCCTGTGGCACGACACGGCGGTCGTCGCCTTCCACGTGCCACCGCTCGACGAGACCGGAAGCCCGCGCCCGTATCTCGGCCATCTGCTGATCGTGACGCGGCGGCACGTCGCGCGCCTCGGCGACCTGACCGATGACGAGAGCGTGGCGGTGGGCCGGGCGGCGGCGCGGCTGGCGCGCGTCTTGACCGAATCTGGTGGCGCTGAGTGGGTGTACTCGGCCGTTATCGGTACCGGCGTCCCGCACTTCCACCTCCACCTTCTCCCCCGCTATCCCGGCACCCCTCGTGACGTCGCCTGGCATCGGGTCGCCGAGTGGCAGGGCGCCTCGCGCGGCGGCAGCCAGGAGATCGCCGAGCTCATCGGACGGCTGAGAGCTCACCTGGAGAACGAGCCCGTTCGCTGAGGACGATGCCGCCTGGATGTCAGGCGCGCTTGCGGGCCCTCCAGACCTCCTCGCACGGCCAGCGGCGGGACCACTCGAGCGTGACGAACGGGTAGCGCGTGGTCGAGCCCTGCGGCGGCCGGATCTCCAGCAGGCCCTCCACCTCGAAGCCGCACCGGCGGAGGAGCCCGATCCAGCCCCCGTGGCCCAGGTGGAACTCGACGCCCGGGTCGTCCGGCCACTCGACGCGGTACATGCCGAAGTAGTCGGGCAGCAGACGGTCGCCGGCGGGGCCGTCCTCATCGCGCTCGGGGATGCAGAGGCGTGCTTGAGCGTGTTCCAGCGCCGCGGCCACCGAATCCGGCTGCGACACGGCGAGCTGAGGGGTGGTGATCGGCGCTGGCCCCGTGCGCTACGGTAGGCGCGATGGATCCGCTTGGCGCCCTCTTCGATCACCATGCCTGGGCCACGTTGCGGCTGATCGACCACTGCGCCGCGTTCCCAGCTGACCAGCTGCAGGCCACGGTCCCCGGTACCTATGGCACCATCGAGCGCACACTCATCCATCTCGTGGCTGCCGACCAGCGCTACCTGCAAGACATGGATGGTCAGCCTGCGAGCGTTCGCATCAGCGAGCGCGAAAGCTATCCGCTGACCGACGTGCGGGCGGCAGCCGATCTGCAAGCGGCGCGCTGGACCTCGCTGGTCCGACGCGCACCCGAGCTGAACGTCACCAGGCCGGCATACGACGAGGACCCTGACTCCCCGCACGCCGAGGACCTGCTGTTCCTGCAGGCAATCCACCACGGCAACGACCACCGCACGCAGATATGTACCATCCTCGGCGCGCATGGTCTCGAGGTGCCCGACCTCAGCGGCTGGGCATACTGGCACGAGCAGCGCTCGCCGGCGGGCTGAGCGACTGCGGGCGGGCGATCGGAGAAGGCGGCGCGAATGGCAACGACCCCGTCGGCGACAAACGGGTTGAGGTCGGCTGCCTTGCCGGCGGCGATCACCCCCACGACCTGGCCGCGGCCGCTGGGGTCTCCCGAGCCACTCTCTACCGGCTGTTCCCGGGCAAGTCGGCGCTCTTCGGCGGGGGGCCGGGGTGGAGTGGGTACGGCTCGCTTCGTCGCACGGGCAGGGTCCGGATGCGCATAAGGCCGCGCCCGAACGTGACCACGGCGCCCGACTCGAGGTCGACGTCCCGGTGTGCCTACGTCGGCGCCGAAGGGGGCCGCGAAGGCCGCTCTCTCGAGGACGGGCCCTGGGGCGCCGTCGGGACTCTGACGATGACGCGGGTGCCGCGGCCGCGGGCGCTGACGATCTCCAGCGAGCCGCCCACACCGCTCGCGCGCTCGTGCATGGAGCGCAGGCCCAGGTGCCCGGGGAAGGTCCCGCCGGGGTCGAACCCGACACCGTCGTCCGCGACCTCCAGCACGACCGAATCTCCGTCCGACTTCAGGCGGATGTCGACGCGCCGGGCACTAGCGTGCTTGACCGTGTTCCAGAGGGCCTCCCGGGCGATCCGGTGCAGCGCCTGCTTGACCTCGATGGGCAGCTCCGGCTCGGCGCTGGCGATGGTCGGGGCGGCGATGCCGTGCCTGGCCCGGACCGCCTCGATCTGCCGGTTGAGCGCCGCCACCAGGCCCTCCATCTCCAGCGACTCGGGCCGCAGCTCGAAGATCAGCGCCCGCATCTCGGCCTGGCTCGCCTCGGCCAGCCGCATGACGTGATCGATCGGCCGGGCGGCCTGGGGCGACTGCCCGTCGAGTCGCTCCCGTGCCGTCTGCGCTCCCAGCTGGATCGCGTAGAGCGACTGAGAGACGGAGTCGTGCAGCTCCCTCGCCAGCCGCTGCCGTTCCTCAAGCGTGACCCTCTCGCGGGCGGCCGCGAGCAACCGGGCGTTTGCCGCAGCGGTGGCCGCCTGGTCTGCCAGCGCCGCCAGGAAGGTCGCCTCGGCCTCGTACGGCATCTCGCCCTCCCGGTAGATGGCCGTCAGCAGGCCGACCGCGACGCCCCGGTGCAGGAGACGGGCGATGGCGGCCGGCTGCCA
>DATFRD010000165.1:0-8911 GCA_035263645.1 Candidatus Dormiibacterota bacterium
GGGCTGTTGTACGATTGCGTGGCTGCGGAGCTCCCGGAGCCGGGCCGGACCGGCGGGCTGCGGAGATGCATCCGTCCGACCCATCCACAGCCCCCACGCGGCCGGCTCCACTCGACGCGAGGCCGAGGCGAGGCTGCGTGCCCTTGCGAAGGAGATGCCCGTGAGCACCGCGTCCGGCCCTGACGGCAGACCGTCCGGAACCGCACCGGCCTCCCCGGCCCCGAGCGGCCACCTCGTCCCCCCCTACGGCGGCGCCCTCGTCGACCTCATGATGGGCGACGCCCGGCGGGCCGAGCTCAGAGAGGAGTCGGCAGCCTGGCCCTCGTGGGACCTGACGCCCAGACAGCTCTGCGACCTGGAGCTGCTCCTGAACGGTGGCTTCTCGCCCCTGCGCGGCTTCCTGGGCCGGCGTGACTACGAGTCGGTGCGCGACCGCATGCGGCTGGCCGACGGCACGCTCTGGCCGATGCCGGTCACCCTGGACGTGAGCGCCGACCTGGGCTCGTCGCTGGCCGCGGGGTCGGCCCTGGCCCTGCGCGATCCGGAGGGGGTCATGCTCGCCGTCCTCCACGTGAGCGACGCGTGGGAGCCCGACCGGGCGGCCGAGGCAGAAGCGGTGTTCGGCACGCCGGACACCGTGCACCCCGCCGTGGACTACCTGCTGCACCGCAGCCACCCGTGGTACGTGGCCGGCACCCTGGAGGGCGTGCAGCACCCGGTCCACTACGACTACCGCGACCTGCGCCATTCGCCGGCCGGGCTGCGGGCGCTGTTCGCGATGCAGGGCTGGCGAAAGGTCGTCGCGTTCCAGACGCGCAACCCGCTCCACCGGGCCCACCTGGAGCTGACCCTGCGCGCGGCGAGGACGGTGGAGGCCAACCTGCTGATCCACCCGGTCGTGGGCATGACCAGGCCGGGCGACGTCGACCACTACACGCGGGTGCGCTGCTACCAGGCCGTGATGCCCAGCTACCCGCGGGGCACCGCGGCGCTCTCGCTGCTGCCGCTGGCCATGCGGATGGGAGGTCCGCGCGAGGCTCTCTGGCACGCGATCATCCGCCGCAACCACGGCGTGACCCACCTGATCGTGGGCCGCGACCACGCCGGGCCCGGCGTCGACTCGAGCGGCCGGCCGTTCTACGGCCCCTACGAGGCCCAGGAGGCACTCCGGCGCCACCAGGAGGAGATCGGGGTCACGCCGGTGCCGTTCCGCCAGATGGTGTACGTGGAGGACCTGGACGAGTACGTGCCCGAGGACGAGGTGCCGGACGGCGCGCGCGTCCTCGCCATCTCCGGCACCGAGCAGCGGCGCCGGCTGAACGAGGGCCGCGAGCTGCCCGCCTGGTTCACCCCGACGCCGGTAGCCACCGAGCTGCGCCGGTCGTATCCGCCCCGAGCCCGGCAGGGCTTCACGGTCTTCTTCACCGGCCTCTCGGGGGCCGGCAAGTCCACGATCGCCAACGTCGTCCTGGTCAAGCTGCTGGAGATGGGCGGCAGGCCCGTGACGCTGCTGGACGGGGACATCGTGCGCAAGCACCTGTCCTCGGAGCTGGGCTTCTCCCGGGAGCATCGCGACATCAACATCCGGCGCATCGGCTTCGTCGCGTCAGAGATCACCAAGAACGGCGGCATCGCGCTCTGCGCGCCCATCGCACCCTACGACGCGACGCGGCGCGAGGTGCGGCGCATGGTGCAGTCGGGCGGCGGCTTCCTGCTGGTCCACGTGGCGACGCCGCTCCCGGTGTGCGAGGCGCGGGACCGCAAGGGCCTGTACGCGAAGGCCAGGAGCGGGGTGCTGAAGGAGTTCACAGGCATCTCCGACCCGTACGAGGCGCCGGTGGACGCCGACCTCACGATCGACACGAGCGGGGTCACGCCGGAGGAGGCGGCCCAGCAGGTGATCCTGCACCTGGAGCGCGAGGGCTACATCGGGCCCGGCGGTTGAGCCGCGCGGACGCCGACTCCGACCTGGCCGGTGAGCTGGCCGCGGCGGCGGGGCAGCTGCTGCTGGAGCTGCGCCGGCTCCGGCGAGGGAGCGCGCCGGAGCTCGGCGCGCTCGGCGACCGCCGGTCGCATGCGTTCCTGGCGGCCGAGCTGGCCCACCGGCGGCCGGGCGAGGCCGTGCTCTCCGAGGAGGCCGTCGACGACCCCGCCCGGCTGACCGCCGAGCCGGTCTGGATCGTGGACCCTCTCGACGGCACCCGGGAGTTCTCGGAGCCGGACCGGGACGACTGGGCCGTGCACGTCGCGCTCTGCGAGTCGGGAAGGCTGGCGGCTGGGGCCGTCGCGCTGCCGGCCCGCGGCGTCACGCTGCGAACGCCGGCAGTCGCGCTCGCGGACCGGCGGGCGGGGCCGCCGCGCCTGGTGGTCTCCCGGACCCGGCCGCCCGCCGGCGGCTGAGGGGCGCCCGGCGCCCGGTCAGCCGCCGGCGGGCGGCTGCTGCAGGGCTGGCTCCGAGCCCGCCTGGAGCACCGCGTGGCGCTGGGCGAGCGCCCCCGCCGCCAGCATCGCGCCGGCGCCGGCCGCCGCCCACCGCCGGCGGCCGCCCACGAGCATGGCGGCCGCGCCCGCCAGGGTCAGCGTTCGGGCCAGGCCGGCCGCCCTCGCCGCGCCGCCCGTGTGATACGGCCGGGCCAGGGCCCCGAGCCGCCGCTCCATGACGGCTGTCGCGAGCAGCTCCGCGGCCGCCCCGATCACGGCGAGCCGGCGCGCCGGCCCGGCGGCCGAGACCGGCGTCACGACGCTGGCCAGCCCGCCCGCACTGGCCATCGAGCCGCCGGCGAACACCAGGGGCAGCACGCGCCGCGCCTCGTGCCAGACGGGGGCGGCCGTATTGGCGACCAGCACGGCGGTGTAGGTGGACAGCACCGGACCCAGGGCGGCGGCGGCAACCTCCGCCAGCCGGCCGAGCGGGCGCGCGCGGCCCGTGACCTCGGAGGCTGCGGCGGCGCCGGCGGCGGCTCCGAAGCCGGCGAGGACCCAGCTGCCGACGCTCATGGGAGAGGTCACCTTGAAGACGCGCAGCATGTTGAGGAACCGCTCGGGCCGTCCGAGGTCGTCGACCAGGAGGACGGGACTCGCGGCCGCCCCGGCCAGGGCCCCGAGCAGCGCGCTCCGCTCCAGGCGGCGGTTGCCCCTGAGCCGGGCGGCCAGCGCCAGCGGCGCGGAGGCGCCGGCGAGGCCGCCCAGCCAGAAGTACCACGCCACCTCGGGCTTCCACACCGGCGGCTTGAGCACGGGCCGGCCGTAATAGGAGAGATCCCTCCCCCCTGGCGGGGGAGGTGGCCCGCCAGGGCCGGTGGGGGGGTTCATCGAGCAGCCCCCTCCCCCAACCCCTCCAGCGAGGGGAGGGGGGCCTTCATTAGGGTTGTTCACCGACGCCCCCAGAAGGCGGCCAGCACGCCGCCCACGATCAGGCCGGCAGCGACTGCCGCCGCCTTCCACGTTTGGCCCAGGTCGAACGTGGTCGCCCGCGGCTCGTCCGGCAGCCCGTAGACGTGGGGCTCGTCCAGGAGCAGGAAGATCGAGCCGCCGCCCTGGACGCCCCCCGAGTCGCTCTCCAGGTAGAGGCGGGCATCCTCCTGGCCCTCCGCCCGGAGCTGCCCGAGCCGCGTGCGCGCCCGCTCCTGCATCTCCTCCAGCGGGCCGAACTGGATCGAGCGGGTCGGGCAGGCAGTGGCGCAGGCCGGCTCCAGACCCCCCTTCAGGCGGTCGTAGCACATCGTGCACTTGAAGGCGCGGCCGTCCGGCTCGCGCCGGGCGATGACGCCGAACGGGCACGCCGGGATGCAGTAGCCGCAGCCGTTGCAGACGTCGTCCTGGACGACCACCGTGCCGAACTCCGTGCGGAAGATGGCGCCGGTCGGGCAGACGTCCAGGCAGGCGGCCCGGGTGCAGTGCTTGCAGACGTCCGAGCTCATCAGCCAGCGGACGTCGTCGCCGCGCCGCTGCTCCACGAATGCGACGTGGCGCCAGGTGTCGGCGCCCAGCGCCCCGGTGTTGTCGTAGGAGAGGCCGAGGAAGTCCAGGCCGTCGGCCGGCAGCTGGTTCCACTCCTTGCAGGCGACCTCGCAGGCCTTGCAGCCGATGCAGATGCTGGTGTCCGTGAAGAACCCGGCCCGCGTCCCCGGCGCGACCGCCGACATCAGACCCGCCTCCGCCTGACGCGGCCCGGCCGCACGTCGCAGGTGGCCGCCTTGACCTCCTGGATGTGCACGTTGGGGTCGAGGACGAGGGGGAACAGGTCGTTGGCCGAGTCCCCCGTGGCCATCCCGTTCGAGCCCCAGTGGTAGGGCAGCCCGACCTGGTGCAGGAGCCGGCCCTGGACCCGGACGGGCCTCATCCGGTCGGTCACCAGCACCCGGGCCTCGATCCGGGCGCGGGCGGTGATGACGGTCGCCCAGCCGCCGTGGGTGAGCCCCCGCTCCGCCGCCAGCTCGGGCGACACCTCGCAGAACATCTCCGGCTGGAGCTCGGAGAGGTAGGGCAGGAAGCGGCTCATCCCGCCCGCTGTGTGATGCTCGGTGAGCCGGTAGGTGGTCATCACGTACGGGTAGCGGTCGCCCTGCTGGTACGGGTTGTCGGGCCGATCGAACGCGGTACGCACGGGGTTGCGCTGCTGGCCGTAGAGCGGGTTCTCGAAGGGCGACTCCTGCGGCTCGTAGTGGGTGGGCAGGGGCCCGTCCGCCAGGCCGGCCGGGCAGAAGAGCCAGCCCCGGCCGTCGGCCTGCATGATGAACGGCTCGTCGCCGCGGAGGGCGTCCTCGGCCACGGCGCCGTCGCCGGGCACGAAGTCGGGCCGCTTGCCGGCGGGGAAGTCGGGCACGTCGTGGCCGGTCCAGGCCTGCCGCTCCTCGTCCCACCACACGTAGCGCTTGCGCTCCGACCAGGGCCGGCCCTGGGGGTCGGCCGAGGCGCGGTTGTAGAGCAGGCGGCGGTTCATCGGCCAGGCCCAGCCCCAGTCCCCGGCCACCCAGCTCTGCTCGGAGCCGGGCGTGCGGCGGCGGGTCAGGTTCTGCCCCCCGGCGAAGCAGCCGCTGTAGATCCAGCAGCCGCACGAGGTGGAGCCGTCGGCCCTCAGCTGGGCGAAGCCCGACAGCTCTCGGCCGTCCGGCCCGAAGCCGTTGATCTCGCGCAGGACCGCCTCCGCCGAGGGCTCGCCGCGCTCGTCCACCGGGTAGTCCCAGGTCAGGGCCTGGATGGCGCGGTCCCGCGGCTCCCGGGATTCGGCCAGGCGCTCCTTCAGGATCCGGCCCAGGTGGTAGAAGAACCAGAGCTCGGAGGTGCAGTCGCCGGGCGGCTCCACCGCCTTCTCGCGCCACTGCAGCATGCGCTGGGTGTTCGTGAAGCTGCCCTCCTTCTCCACGTGCGAGGCGGCGGGCAGGAAGAAGACCTCGACCGGCGAGTCCTCCCGCCGGACCTCGCCGGACCGGACCTCGGGGGAGTCCTTCCAGAAGCTCGCCGACTCCACCTCGACCAGGTCGCGCACCACCAGCCAGCGCAGGTTGGCCATCGCCTGCCGGTGCAGCCGGGAGTGGGCGGAGCCCACCGCCGGGTTCTCGCCCAGGACGAAGAACCCCTGCACGGTGCCGTCCTTCATGCCCAGGACGCTCGGGTAGGTCGAGTGGTTGCCGTTGACGCGGGGCAGGAGTCCGAAGCCGTAGTCGCTGGCCTCGGCGGCGGCCGGTCCGAACCAGGCCCGGAGGAGCGAGACCGCGTAGGCGTCCATGTGGCCCCAGTACCCGGTCGCGGCGGAGGAGGTCTCCACGAAGGTGCGCAGGTCCGGGTGGCGGGCGGCGTGCGGCATCGGGATGTAGCCGGGCAGGAGGTCGAACAGGGTGGGGATGTCGGTGGCGCCCTGGATGTTGGCGTGGCCGCGGAGCGCCATGATGCCGCCCCCGGGCCGGCCCATGTTGCCGAGCAGGAGCTGGATGATCGCCGCGGTCCGGATGTACTGGACGCCGACCGTGTGCTGGGTCCAGCCGACCGCATAGCAGATCGCCGACGTGCGCTCCCGGCCCGAGTTCTGGCAGAGCGTGTCGGCCACCCGGAGGAAGAGCTCCGCCGGCACCCCGCAGGCCTCCTCCACCACCTCCGGGGTGTACCGGCTGAAGTGTCGCTTCAGGACCTGGTAGACGCACCGGGGATCCTGGAGCGTGGGATCCCGGCGGATGTCACGGGCCGGGGCGGAGGAGCGGTTGTCGACGGCGCGGCCGCCGGCAGACGCCGCCATCCGCGCCCCCTCGTACTGCCAGATGGCGGGGTCGTAGCGCCGCGCCCCCGGGTCCCAGCCGGAGAAGAGCCCGTCCAGGTCCTCCGTGTCCTGGAAGCCCTCGTCGAGGATCGTGGACGCGTTCGTGTAGGCCAGCACGTACTCCCGGAAGTCGAGCTCGTTGGACAGGATGTGGTTGACCACGGCGCCCAGGAAGACGATGTCGCTGCCGGCCCGGATGGGCACGTGCAGGTCGGCCACCGCGCTGGTCCGGGTGAACCGGGGGTCGACGTGCATCACCGTGGCGCCGCGGAGCCGGGCCTCCATCACCCACTGGAAGCCGACCGGGTGGCACTCGGCCATGTTCGACCCCATGATCAGGATGCTGTCCGCGTTCTGGAGGTCCTGCTGGAAGGTGGTGGCGCCTCCTCTGCCGAAGCTCGTCCCCAGACCGGGGACCGTCGAGCTGTGTCATATGCGCGCCTGGTTCTCGACCTGGACGACGCCCAGCCCGGTGAACAGCTTCTTGATCAGGTAGTTCTCCTCGTTGTCCATCGTCGCCCCGCCCAGGCTGGCTATGCCCATGGTGCGGTTGAGGAGGTTGCCGGCCTCGTCCCTGTCCTCCCAGGTCGCCGCCCGGGTCTCCAGGACCCGGTCGGCGATCATCTCCATCGCCTGGTCCAGCGGCAGCTCCTCCCAATCGGAGCCGTGCGGACGCCGGTAGCGGACCCTCAGCTCGCGGTGGGGGCCGGTGACCAGCTGCCGCGAGGCCGAGCCCTTGGGGCAGAGGCGCCCGCGCGAGACGGGGCTGTCGGGGTCGCCCTCGATCTGGATGACGCGGCCATCCCGCACGAAGACGCGCTGGCCGCAGCCCACGGCGCAGAAGGGGCAGACCGAGCGCGCGACGGCGTCCGCGCCCTCGGTGCGCGGGCGCAGGGCGTCGGAGCGCCGCGACCGGGCGGCGTCGCCCAGCGCCAGCGGGTCGCCGCTCAGCTGGCGGAGCAGGGGCAGGCGCCGCGGCGTCAGCTCCCGGCCTCCCAGGTCCAGGCCGGGGTGGGGGCGGTCCCGGTCGCCGGGTCCATGGTCGTCGAATAGGATAGACCGCGCCCGGGCGGGCCTAGAGCGCAGGTCTAGCCGGCGCGGCGGCGGTCAGGTGGCCGCCACCAGGTCCGCTGCCCGGCCGGCCCCGTTCCCGGCCGCCTGACCGGAGGCGAGGCCCGCCACCCGCGCCATCAGCTCGAAGATGCGCCCGTGGTTGACCATGGCGTCGTGGTCGCGGCGGGCCAGGGCCAGGCTCTCGCGGCCCATGGCCTGGCGCAGTGCCGGACGCTCGATCAGCCGGCCCAGCGCCGTCCGCAGCGCGGCGGGCGAGGCGACCGGGACCAGCAGGCCGTTGACGCCGTCCCGGACGATCTCGGGGACCGCGCCGGTCGGCGTCGACACGATCGGCAGGCCGGCGGCCGCCGCCTCGGCCAGCACCTGGGGCAGGCAGTCCCCGTGGCTGGGCAGCGCGAAGACGTCGGCCCGGCGGTACAGCTCCAGCAGCGCCGGGTCGCCCGGGCCCAGCCCGCGGTGGACGCGGCAGCGGACGCCCGGCGGGGTCGGCCCGACCGGGGCCGCGGTGACCACGTCCAGCTCCGCCTGCAGGCCGTCCATGGCGACCAGCAGGTCCCGGCCGCCCTTCCGGACGAAGTCGCCCCCCACGAACAGCACGCGCACGGCTCCGTCCGCCGGGGCCTCCCCCCGGGGACGGAAGCGCTCGGTGTCGACACCGGGCGGGATCACGTGGACCCGCTGCGGGGGCACGCCGTAGTCGGCGGTGAGCGAGTCGGCGGCCAGGCGCGACCAGGTGACCAGGGCGGCGGCGGCCAGGAGCGCCCGCCGGTTCACGAGCGTCTTGGCCGCCTCGCTCAGGGCGCCGCGGCGCCGGTGGCCGTAGGCCTGGCCCACGTCGTCGAAGTTGCGGGGGGTGGCGTCGAGCGACACCACGGTCGGCACCCGGCCCATGACGCCTGCCGAGAGGAGCGAGGCCACCTGTGTGTGAACGAAGGCTGCGTCGAGCGGGCCCTGCCGCAGGCGGCGGCGAAGCGCGGCGCGGGCCATGAGGCTCGACCTGACCGACCAGTTGCGCAGGCCGGGCAGCCGCCACGGGCCCGAGGCCTCGAACGGCAGGCGCGCGACGTCGCCCTGGATCCAGTCCTGCCGGCCCAGTGCCCGCTCGAGGTTGCGCGTGTGCGCGACGTGGCCCAGGGTCTGCTCCATCACGAACAGGAAGCGCGCGGCCACCGGCTGGCGGTCCCGCGGTCCGACCCGGTCCATCGAGGGCGGAGCCTAGAAGGCTTCGAGGCAGCGGGGGAATGGGCGTTCCGGGGTCCCGGCGGGCCGCGCGCCGGGCCGGCGGCCGGGTTGTCCCGGTCCGAGCCCGCCAGGCACCGAAGCCGGCGTGGAATCCGGCTAGGGGTGCGGCCGGAAACCTGGCCGAGAGATTTGGGGTCCAGGTGCCCCAGATCCGGCGGCGCCGACGAGGAGCGGAAGGAGCGCCCTCCAGGGCGTGACTGAGCACCGCAGTAGGCAACGCCGGCCAACCGGCTGGTGAACGATGTGCGGCCGTGGGCGCTCGCCCGCGAGGGACGCGAGACCGAGCTCGACGCCGTGCTGGCCGAGCTGGTGTGGGCCTGCCGTGAGCTGGCGGCTGCCACC
>DATFRD010000166.1:0-3105 GCA_035263645.1 Candidatus Dormiibacterota bacterium
GAGGTCAAGCAGCTGTTCGCGAAGGAACTGCTGGTCGGCCTGGCCCGCCTCGGGGCCCGCGCGGTCGGCATCCTCGCCAACCAACCGATGCAGAAGGGCGGCGTGCTCTTCAACGACTCGGCAGACAAGGCCGCCCGCTTCATCTGGCTCTGCGACGCGTTCAACCTCCCGCTGCTGTTCCTGGCCGACGTTCCCGGGTTCATGATCGGCACCCAGGTGGAGCGCCGGGGGATCATCCGGCACGGCGCGAAGATGATCACGGCCGTCGCCGAGGCCACCGTCCCGAAGGTCTCGGTCATCGTGCGCAAGGCGTACGGCGCCGGCCTCTACGCCATGGCGGGGCCGGCGTACGACAGCGACAGCGTGCTTGCCCTGCCCTCCGCCCAGATCGCGGTGATGGGCCCGGAGCCCGCCATCAACGCCGTGTTCTACAACCGGCTGGCGGACCTCCCCGAGGAGGAGCGGGCCGTCAGGCGTCGCGAGCTCGAGGACGAGTACCGCCGGGACGTCGACCTGTACCGCCTCGCCGCCGACCTGGTCGTGGACGACGTCGTCGAGCCGGACGAGCTGCGCGACCAGCTGATCGCCCGGTTCCGCGCCTACGCGACCCGGACGGTCCCCCGGCCGGACCGCAAGCACGGCGTGCCGCCGGTCTGAGGACCCGCCGGGTGCCGCTCGGTGGCGCGGCGCCGGGAGGTGCGCGTCCCGGACACCGCGACCACCTGGGCACGGAGCCGCCGTCCGCCCGGCGCGATCGTCGCTCTCTTCCGGTCTCCGACCGGCCGGTCCGCCAACTCGTCGTCCTTCCACGTCGACCGGCCAGGGATCGGACGGCGTATTGAATCTTGTTCAATAGATGATAGGTCCTCGTTGAACGGCGGTCAACCGGACGCTACGCTTGGCCCGTGCGCAACCAGGCCCGGTACACAGTCGAGGAGCGGCGGGAGCTGCTGCTCGAGCTGGGGCTGAAGCTCTTCGGCTCCAAGCCGTACGACGAGATATCGATCGAGGAGATCGCCCAGCTCGCGGGCATCTCGAAGGGCCTGCTCTACCACTACTTCCCCAGCAAGCGCGACTTCTACGTCGCCTGCCTGCGCGCCGCCGCGGCGCAGCTGCAGCGGCTCATGCGACCCGATGCCAGCCTGCCCCCGGTCGAGCAGCTGCGGTCCAGCCTGTCCGTCTACCTGGAGCACGTGCGCACCAACCGCGCCAAGAACGAGGCCCTCGTCAGGGGCGGCATCGGCTCGGACCCGGAGGTCATCGAGGTCCTGGAGAGCACCCGGCGCGCCGTGTGGGAGTTCATGCTCGCGGGCCTGAACGCGACCGACGACGAGCACCTGCTGCGGTTCGCCGTCCGGGGCTGGATCCGGTTCGTGGAGGTGATGGCCCTCGACTGGGCGCAGGCCGAGGCCGTCGACCGGGACGAGCTGATCGCCGTGTGCATCTCGGTGCTCGGCGCGGCCGTCCGCGCCGCCCGGCCCCGATCGCAGTAATCCCCCCGGCTCTCCCTCCCCCAGAGGTGGATCGATCCCTCTGCGACCCCCACCCCGACCCTCCCCCGCAGGGGGGAGGGAGTGCGTCCGAACTGGTCTACGATGGCTTCAGTGGCGCACCTGCGTCGTTGGCTGCCCGTCCTGGCGGCCGGTCTCGCCACCGTGTCGGTGGCCGCTGGCTTCGGCGTCGCCGCGGACGAGCTCGCGGCGCGGCCGGGGCAGTCGGTGCCGCAGCTCAAGACGATCTCCACCGCGTCGCTGGGCCGGCTGGGCCTGACCCTGTCGGCCGCGACCCTGCCGCCCTACTGCGGCGCGGCCGACGCCGCGGTCAGCCGCGGCTGGCTGCGGCCGGGCGCCGGCGCCTGCCCCATCACCCGCGACGTCGCGGAGGCCGCCGCGCGGCTGAGCGGGAACGGGCACGCCGTGGAGAGCGTGCTGGCGCTGGTCACGTCGAGCGCGACCAGCGCTGTCGGCCACAACCATCTCACCTGGCTGGTCGTCTCCCAGCGCTCTGCGGGCGGGTGCCGGTCCCCGGTCTCCGCCTGGTCCGTCTCGTGCGGGGCGCGCCGGTTCGGGTGGACCCAGCTGGTCCTGGTGGACGCGCGCACGGCGGGGATCCTCCGCGCGTTCCGGCTGGCCACCGGCGCTCCCCAGCGCGTCCCGCAGGCCGCTGCCTGACCGGCGCTGTAGAACTAGGGGTGCGGCCGAAAAGGCGGGCGAGAGATTCGGTGTCCAGGTGCCCCAGCTGGTGGTCGGGCGCCGAGGACCGGAGCGAGCCCATGGGACATGGGTGAGCGAGGACCGCAGAAGCCCGGCCGCCAGATGGGGTGCATGGGCGCCGAAGATCCGTCTGCCTTTTCGGCCGCACCCCTAGGGCTGCCGCACCCCTACCCCAGGGACGCCTCGATCACGTCGGCCGCCCGGGCGTCGCCGGGAAGGGCGCGCGCCCTGATCATCGCCGCGACCTCCCGCTTCCTGGCGTCCGGAACGGCCGGGCCGACCTTGAACTTCGCCTGCGTGGCCACGACCCGGAGGCGCAGCGCGGCCAGCCGGCGCAGACGGCTGCCGTAGTGCTCGCCGTCCCGCAGCGGCTCGTAGGTGGCGTCCGGCTCGTAGGCCGCGAGCAGCCGCGCCAGGGCCGCGGCCACCTCGGACGGCTCCGTCGACCACCGCGCCTCGCACTGGTAGGCGACAGCCCGGAAGTGCAGCGTCGCCCGACCGGCGTCCCGCTCGTCCACGTAGTGGTGCGGCGTCCAGGTCAGGTAGTCGGAGACGAGGAAGGTCACGCGCGGGTTTTGGCGGAGCGCCTCGAACGTCGGGTCGGCCTGCACGCAGTGCAGCTCGATCAGCTCACCGGTCTTGACGAACGGCAGGAGGCTTATGCTGGGGAAGCCGTCGGGCGGCACCGCAATCAGGGTGCCGTGCCGCTGGCCCGCAACGAACTCCTCCACCTTCGCCGGTTCGGTCGGGTAGTTCGACGAGGCGTACATGGTCAGGAGAGCCGCTCGGCGAGGTACCGCAGCGCGACCGGGAAGCGGTGCTGGTTGCCGCTGTGCCCGCCGTCGAAGAGCTCGAAGCAGACCTCCGCCACCCCGATCCGCTCCAGCTCGCG
>DATFRD010000167.1:0-4781 GCA_035263645.1 Candidatus Dormiibacterota bacterium
GCCGCTCGACGCTATCCACGTTGACGGAGTGGACGATCGGGGTGCAGACGCCGTGCGCTTCGTAGAGCCGCGCCAGGACCTCCTCGGCGGTGCGTCCCGTGGGCTCGGCCCTCGACATGTCCAGGTCGACCACCGCCAGGACAGGGCGGTGATGGCCGAGGAGCGCCAGCGCCTTGCGCGGGTGCTCCGCCAGCAGGGGGACCAGGCCGATCGTCGTCAGCGTCTCACCCAGGCGGCGGAGCTGGTCGGGGTCGTCCTCCAGGACCAGCACCTCGGCCGCCCCCGACCGGCTCATGCGGGCGCCTCCACGAGCCGCACCAGGCCGCCGCCCTCGCTCAGCCGGCAGGGCAGGCGGTGCCGGTCGAGCGCCCGGCGCGCCCTCGCCAGGCCCGGAAAGGGCGCCAGGCCGCCGGGGTGTGCCGCCATGAGCCCCTCCAGCTCCGGCACCCGGTCGAGGTGGGCGCCGCCAGGGGTCCGCACGCCCCGCCGGGGCGCGAAGCGGAGCCCGCAGCCGGCCGCCGCCCCGGCGATGGCGTCGAGGCCCCGGGCCAGGCTGGCCCAGGTCGGGTGCACGACGCAGCCGGCGGGCAGGACGCCCTCCGGCTGGCGCAGCCAGCGGACGGGGACGGGCCTGCCGGCCAGCAGCTCGCCCAGCTGGTCGGGAACCCGCGTCGCCGCGCCCACGACGAGCCAGGGCCAGGGGTCGGCGCGGGCCCACATCTCGCCGAGCCGGTCGGGCCGGGCGCTCCGGACCAGGGCCAGGCTCGGGTCGACCCGGTCGCGGATGGCGCCCCAGAGCTGGGGCTGCTCGGCCACCACGAGGACTGTCCGCGCGATGTCCCGGCGCACCCGCCGATCGTAGGCAAATGTCCGCGCCGTGTCCAGGGACGAGGCCCGACACTGGGCGCATGCCGCGGTCGGAGAGGCGGGGCAAGCGCTATGCGACGACCCTCAGGATCGGGTCGCTGGCCAACCTCGCGGTCCTCGCCGCCCGCGCCTCGGGGGCGCCGGCGCCGGTTCCGCGGGGGGAGGCGCCGGCGCGTCCCGACGGCGTGCGCCGTCCGCTCGGGGTGCGGCCGGAAACCGTCGGACGGTCGCAGCGGTGAGGGGCGTGCTGGCGGTCACGGCGCTACAGGCGTTCCAGGGCGAGATGGCGCCCATCTTCAACATCGTCCAGACGGTCCTCATCCCGCTGCTCGGCATCCTGTACCTGGTCTACCGGTTCGTGGAGCACCAGTCCGGCAACCACCGGGTCCTGGTGCTGGAGGTGGTGGCGGCCATCGCGGTGCTCGAGGCGCTGGCCCTCGGCATCCGCGCGTTCGCCGGGGTCTGAGCCCGTGCGTGGGCCGCTGCTCGACGACCCGCTGCAGGTCCTCACCGACCCGGCCGCCTGGGTGGGCAGCTGGCTGGCGAAGGCGGCAGTCGGGTCCGTCCAGGGCCATGACTGGCCCGGCCAGCTCTTCTCGGAAGCGCTCTCCTTCACCGGGCTGGACGCCCCCGCCGACTGCACGGGGGCGGGCGGCACCTGCACCTACTTCGCGATCTGGAGCACGCTCAAGGCCAGCGGCTTCCTGGTGCTCGCGCTGGCCCTGACCTTCCGCCTCTTCACGGTCCTGTTCGACCCCCGCAAGCAAGTCGGCGTGGCGCAGTGGCTGGTGGCAGACGTGCTCGTCAGGGGCTCGCTGGCCGTGCTGGCCATCGACGTCAGCTACCCCGTCCTGGCCTTCCTGATGCACGCCTCGATCGACGTCGGCGGTGGCCTCTACGGAGACATCGTGAGCATCGGCCTGGCCAGCTTCTCCGGCCCCGGCGGCCTGGCGCGGGCGCTGACGGCGCTGATCGCAAATGAACCGCCCATCCCGATGCTGCTCGAGGTCCTGGTCATCCTCTACCTCACTGTGCTGGTCGTGGCCAGCCGGGTGGCCGTCCTCTTCGCCATCGCGGTCGCCCCGCTCCTGATCCCGCTCTGGGCCTTCAGCGGCCAGTCCACCCTGTTCGTGTGGTGGCTGCGCCTGGTGGCCCAGGGCCTGCTGGTCCCGGTCGTGCTCGGCGCGCTCATGGGGGTGGCGCTGACCGTCTGCCTGACCGTCCAGTCGGCCCCGGTGGGCCTGCTGGCGCCGATCTTCGGCACGGTGACCACGGTGGCCGTCCTCTGGTTCGTCGGCCACGCGATCCGGCAGCTCCTGGCCTTCCTGTTTCCCGCCCACCAGGGGTTCGTCGCCGGCTTCGTCCTCTGGCACGACCGGGCCCAGGCGGGCGGCCGCCTGGCCAGCTCCCTCTCCCGGCTGGGGCGATGACGCCCATCCCGGTCCCGATGGCGCTGCGGGCCCGGCCGACGTTTCCGGCCGGGCCCTTCCAGGTCACCATGCGGACCGCGGGCGTCGTGTTCGCCGTGTCCCCGCTCGCGATCGCGGCCCTGCACCTGCCCGCAGGCGGCGGCACCCGGGTGGCGGTCGCGTTCGGGATCGTCGCCCTTGGCTACCTGCTGTCGCTGCCGGAGCGGGAGAGCCTCTGGGTCGGCACCTACGCGGGCTACCGGCTGCTGGAGCGGTCGCTCCCCCGCCTGGTGCGGGGCGGCCGGGCGGGGCGTGCCTCCATTCGGCGCCTCGGCGCCTGCCACCTGGAGGTGGGCCGGGAGGGCCAACCGCTGCCGGGCCCGGGTGCGCTCTCCCGCTGGACGGCGCTGCCCAGACTGGTGCGGACGGGCGACGGGCTGATCGAGAAGACCCCGGGCACCTGGTCCGCGGTGCTCCGGCTGGAGGGACCGGCCGGGGCGCCGGACACCCCCGAGTACGCGGCCTGGTGCGGCCGTCTGCTGACCTGGATCACGGTCCTCGACTGCCCCGCCCAGCTCTACGCGGAGGCCACCCACTACGAGCGCGCGCAGGCAGAGCGGGCGTTCGCCGAGCGGGTCCGCGAGACGGGCTCCCGGCTGGTGGCGGAGGAGCGTGGGCTCGCGGGCGTCCAGGCGCTGAGCAGCCTGGTGGTCCGCCACCATGCCGTCCTGTTCCCGCGCTGGGCCGGCCGGGACGGCATCCCGACCACGGCGCGCCTCTCCCGCCTCTTCGAGACCGCGGACGCCACGCAGAGCGACGCCGCCCACGTTCGGGACGTCGCCATCCGGCAGGCCGCCAACCTCGGCCTGGAGGTGACGCCGCTCGCCGCGCCCGCGATCGAGGAGCTGCTCGCCGGAACGCCCCTGGGCTGTCGCGAGGCCACGTTCGTGGACGGAGAGGGCGTCATCGCCGGCCGCCACCACCGCTACGCGTCGCTGGCCGGCCTCCCCGCCACCGTCCGGTCGGGCGCTGTCGTGTCCGCGCTGACCCGGGCCCGTGTGCATGGTGGGGTCAGCCTCTTCCTGTTCCCGGTCGACCCGTCCCACGCCCGGCGGGAGCTGAGGGAGCAGCGGGGCATCTACGAGGCCATGTGGAGACATACGCAGAGCCGCGACGCCGAGCTGCTGCTGCACCACGCCGCCACGCTCGACGAGCTGCTGCTCACCAAGCAGACCACCGCCGTCCGCATCGCACTGGCCATGCACGTGCACGCAGACGAGCCCGTCGCCGCCGACGACGCGCTGGAGCGCCTGCAGAGCGCGATGCTGCAGGAGGGGCTGGAGGTGGAGCGGGTGACGACGCCCAGCTTCACCGTCGCGGTCGCCGCCAGCCCGGCGGGCGCGCCTCTGGCCCGCGCCATCTTCATGACGACCGCCGAGGTCGTCGCCCACCTCCTGCCCGCGGTCGGCACGCCCTTCGCGAACCCGGCCGACCCCCTGGTCGGGCGCAACGTGGCTACCAACTCGTCGGTGTACCTCAATGTCTTCTCCCGGCCCAACTACAGCGCCCTGATCGTCGGCTCGGCAGGCTCCGGCAAGAGCGTCGCCGCCAAGTCGCTGCTGGTCCGCCATGCGCTGCGCGGGGCGCGGGTGACGGTCATCGACCCGGAGTCGGAGTACCGCCCCGTGATCGCCGCGCTCGGGGGCACGTACATCGAGCTCGGCGAGCACAGCCTGAACGCGTTCGGGATCGATCCGTCCATCCCGGCCGACGAGGCGGCGGAGTGGGTCGTGCCGATCCTGTCGATCATGGGTGGCGAGGAGCGCGGCTACGAGAACAACCGGCCGGCGCGGCACCTCAGTGGCGCGGACAAAGCGTGGCTCCACCAGGAGGTCGTCCACTTCTTCACCGGCTGGCGGCGGGGCCCTGGCCGGCACGGGGCCGCGCCCGTCCTGGAGGACTTCGTCAGCCACCTCGAGACGGTGGCCATGGCCAGGCTGGCGAAGCTGAACGTGCCGGGCCGGACGCGCCGCTGCGCCGACCTCGCGGAGCGGCTGCGCGGGTTCACGCTGGGGCGCCAGGGCGCGATCTTCAACCGGCGGGACACCTTCAGCCTCTCCGGCGACGCCGTCGGCATCGGCATGCATGGGCTGGCCAGCCAGTTCCGGGCCGACCTGACCCCGGCCCTGGCTTTCGTGCTCAGCTCGGTCCTGGCCGACCTGGCGACGACTCCGGGGAAGCGCATCATCCTGGTCGACGAGGCCCACAAGGTGCTGGTCGACCCGGACGCCGGCGACGTCCTGGCCCAGGTGGTCCGGACGGCGCGGAAGCGCGGCGGCGGGGTCTGGATGGCCAGCCAGAGCGTCCGCGACTTCGTGGGCGCCGAGCGCCGCGGGCACTCGCCCAGCCCCGGCGAGGTCCTGGCGACCGTCGCCTCGACCAAGCTGATCCTCGGCGTCGAGGAGGCCGTGGCCCCCGGCCTGCAGCGGACGTTCGACCTGACCG
>DATFRD010000168.1:0-6285 GCA_035263645.1 Candidatus Dormiibacterota bacterium
CCGGCCCTCGAGTTCCACTCCGCCGCGCCGCCCTGGCCGGGATCATTGCGGCGGCAGGGCGACCTCGGGACGGCTGACAGCTCCGAACGCGACCCGCCCGCGCCGGCCCATCAGCAGCGCCAGGAGCGCGACGGGCAGGCCGACGTCGACCATGAGCGCCACCAGTCCCCGCGGCGTGCCGATCGGCAGGGCGAGCTGCAGGAGCGAGCCCAGAAGGCAGGTCCACTCCAGGGCCAGCGCCCAGGAGCGAGCCCAGCGGCGGCGGCCCCCCAGGCCGGCCGCCAGCAGCAGGGCCAGTGAGACCAGCCCCATGGTCAGCGCCGCGGGGACCAGCATCGTGGGCTCGCCGCCCACGGCGAACGGCAGCGCGCTCACGGCTGCGAGCAGCCACGCGCCGGCCTGCAGGAGGAGCAGGACGGCGGCGATCTCGGGCCGGCTGGAGGCGGGGCCGAAGGTGTCGCCGGAGCGGGTGGTGATCACCGGTCAGCTCCGCTCCAGGGCCCGGACTGTCCTCGGGTCCAGGTCGATGGCGAACCGCCCGCCGGCCGGGTTGCCCACGATCCAGACGTGCAGCATCGCGGGGAAGCTCATGCCCACCGCGCCCAGCGGACAGCTCGCGTAGGGCGTCGCGAGGCTGATCGCGGGACCGAGCGGGCTGACGCACACGTCCTGGTGCTGGTGCCAGGCGGTGAGCGGCCCGCCCGGGTCCGGCCCGAACTCGCCCAGCCGCGGCATCTCGAACATCGCGCCGGCCAGCACCCAGCCCGAGCGGCCGCGCACGTAGACCAGCCCCTGCGGCCGGCGGGGGTCCAGGATCGGGCCCCTGGCGTACGCCGCGTTCATCCAGTGGACGGCGCCGCTGGCCGGCCCGCTGGGCCGGTAGCCGGCGGCCCAGGCCACCCGCCAGTCCCGATACGGCGCGATCGCCGCCGCCGTCTCGCTGAACAGCCGGTCCGCCTGGGCCCGCTGCTGCGGCGTGGGGACGGCCGCGGTCGCCTGGACGACCGCGCCGGCGTGCTGGTGGCCGGCGCCCGGCCGGAGCAGGTCGGCGCCCCAGACTGTCAGCCCGGTCAGCATCGTGAGCGCCGGCACCGCGACGGCCACCGCCGCCCAGCGCAGCTCGCGATGGCCTGGCCGCGCCTCGCCGGGGACCGGGACCAGGGCCAGGCCGAGGGCGGTCAGCTCGACCAGCGCGGTTGCGGTGCCGACCTGGTCCGGGGCCTCCAGCCCGACCGCCACGTAGACGAGGTAGGCGCCGATCGTCGCCACCACCAGCGTGGCTGCCGCCCGCCGCCACCACCACGCGGTGAACGCAGCGACCGCCAGAGCGACGAATGCAAGGGCGTCGGCCACGAACGCCAGCGCGGTCAGCGGGCTCTCGTCGAGCACGTGCGGGGCGAGCGCGAGGTGGACGCCGGCCGTGACGGCCATGAGGAGCGCGGCCAACCGCACGGAGCCCGGCGCCGCGGCATAGCCCTCCCGGAAGCGCCGCACCGGGAGGAGACGGGCGGCCAGCAGCCAGGCGAGGGCGGCCACCAGGCCGCCGGCCAGGCCGGGCACGTGCTCGCTGGCGATCTCCCACATGCGACCAGGCTGACGGCGGCCGCTAAGAGCGCCGTAAGAGCGGGACGTCCACGTAGAAGACCGCCCCGCGATCGGAGCCGCCGGCCAGGATGCGGCCGCCGTGCTGGTCGGTGATCCAGCGCGCGATCGCCAGCCCGAGGCCGGCGCCGCGTCCCTTCCTCGCCGGGTCGGCGCGGTAGAAGCGCTCGAAGATCCGCTCCCGCTCACTGGGCGGGACGCCCGGGCCGTCGTCGGCGACGGCCAGCCGCGCCCAACCGTCCTCGGCGCTCAGCGCGACCGTGGCGCGGGTCGCGTGCTGGGCGGCGTTGTCCAGCAGGATCCAGAGGAGCTGGCGGAGAGCGTCCTCGTCGCCCTCGATCCAGGCCGGGTCCACCCGGCCGCCGACCTCCAGGCCCGCGTGGACCGCGGCGGCCTCCCGGCACACCTCGCTCACCAGCCCGGCGAGATCCAGCGGCGCGAGGTGGAGGCGGAGGCCCGCGTCGGCCCGCGCCAGCGCCAGCAGGCGCTCGACCAGGCGCGCCATTCGCTCGCTCTCGGCGCTGATGTCCCGCGCCGCGTCCGCCCGCACGTCTGCCGGCAGGTCGGGTCCGTGGGCGAGCAGGCCGGCGTTGCCCTGGATCGCGGTCAGGGGCGTGCGCAGCTCGTGCGAGGCGTCGGCGACGAAGCGGCGCTGCGTCTCCAGGGAGGCCGCCAGCCGCCGGTACGTCTCGTCGAGCTGGCCGAGCATGCGGTTGAAGCTGAGGGTGAGCACCGCCACCTCGTCGCGCCCGCGCCGGTCGGGGAGACGGCGGGCGAAGTCCTGCGTCCGGCCGATCTCGTCCGCCTCGGCGGCGACCCGGCGGAGGGGGCGCAGGGCCCGCCCCGCCACGAGCCAGCTGGCCAGCAGCGCGACCAGCAGCGCGGGGACGCCGGACACGACCAGGAAGGCCCGCAGCCCGTTCAGGCTGTCCGCCGGCGCCCTCGCCGTCTGACCGGCCACGACGAGGCCCTGGCGACCGTCGGCGAGGCGCACCCAGCGCTCGGCGCAGACGCGCAGGGCGTCGGGCGGGCCGCCCACTGTCGCGCAGGTGGCGCCGGCGGCCGGCGCGGAGCCCAGGAAGGACGCGGGCAGCGAGGGCGGCCGGCCGTGGAGCTGGCCGGTGCTGGAGATGACGGCCCCGCCGGCGTCCAGCACCTCGACGAAGACGTCGGCGCGGGCCAGCAGGTCGACCGGGGCCGGCACGGCGTGCGGGCGCAGGCTGTCGTCGCTCGCGGTCTCCAGCATCTGCGCGGCGTCGTGGGCGTGCTGCCGGAGCGTGCGGTCCTGGTCGGAGGCGACGCCGCGCGCGGCGAGCGTGTAGACGAGCGCGCCGAAGAGCGCCAGCCCCAGCGCCATCACGAAGGCGCCGAACAGGGCGAGCCGCAGCCTCAGGGACAGGGCTGCTCGACCTCGCGGAGCGAGTAGCCGACGCCGCGCACCGTGTGGATGAGGCGCGGCCGGCCACCCGCCTCGAGCTTCTGGCGCAGGTAGCCGACGTACACCGCGACCACGTTGTCGCCCTCGGGCTCGCCGTTCCACACCGCGTCCAGCAGCTGGTCGCGCGTCAGGACCAGCCGCGGATGACGCAGGAAGTGGCGGAGCAGCTCGAACTCCGTCGCGGTCAGCTCGAGGGGGCGCCCGTCCCGCCACGCCCGGTGCGACGCCGGCTCCATGGTCAGGCCGGCAAACCGGAGGCGGGCGCCGGGGGCGGGCGCCTGCCGGCGCGACAGCGCCCGGACCCGGGCCAGCAGCTCCCGGTACGCGAACGGCTTGACCAGGTAGTCGTCGGCCCCGCTGTCCAGGCCTCGAACCCGCTCGTCGGTCGTGCCGAGCGCCGTCAGCATGAGGATCGGCACGCCGCTCTCCTCGCGCAGACGCCTGCAGACGACGATGCCGTCCAGGCCCGGCAGGAGGACGTCGAGGACGACGAGGTCGTAGCCCACCGACCGCGCCAGCCGCAGCGCGGCGTGGCCGTCGCCGGCAACGTCGACCTCGTGCCCGTCCGTCCGCAGGACCCGGGCGATCGTGCCGGCCACCGCGACGTCGTCGTCCACGACCAGGATGCGCAGGCAGGCCATAGCAGGCATGTATAAGCCTGCGGTGAGAGTCAGATAAGAGCGCGCCGCCCGCGGCCCACCTCTGGTAGCTGTAGCCCCCTTGCGCCGTGCTCCGCGCGGCCGAGCTGCTGGCAGGCCCGGGCTGACGCAGCCCGGAGCTCAGCCGGCCGGCCGGAGCTGGCTGTGCAGCTCGCCGACGAAGGTCGTGACCGCCCCGCGGAAGGGACCGAGCGGGAGGAGCGCGAGGAGGGTCGGGAGGAGGATCCTGCCCCAATCGAGCTCCGCTCGCCGGGGCGGGGAAGCGGCGGGTTGATGGTCGGGAAGCGTGGCGAGGATATCGGCCAGGCCCTGGCGCGGGTCGAAGTGCACGGTGACCGACTGGATGGGCTCCACCCAGCGCACACGGTGGACGTCGGGGTGCGCGGCGAGGCGCCCTGCCAGCTCCCGGGCACGGCTGCGCTGGTGCCGCTCGAAGCTCATCCGGACACGGCCGGGAAGCGCGTGAGCAACCCGAGGTGAAACCGACCAACCATCGGCGGTCGGGGTCGTGTCCCTGCGCGCGAGCGTCACCATCGCCAGACAGGATGCCGGCGCCCTGGTTATGGGTGCGTTAACCGGCGGTTAGCGATGGGCGCAGGGACGACGGCCGCCGATCCTGGCAGGGGGAGCACCGGCAACCGGGTCCAAAGGCACATGCAGGCTGCGCGCGCCGCTGCAAGACTAGTGAGGAGAACGTTCTGCGGAGGTGACGGTAATGCTCGACGACGCTGCCGGGAGGCTGGTGCCGGTGGGTGCCCTGCTGGTGGTCGGCCTCGCGGCGGGGATCCTGTTCAGCAAGGAGCTGCGGCCGGTGGCGAAGCGGGTGATCAGGCTCGGCCTCGAAGCCGCAGACCGGGCCCAGGAGCTGAGCTCGGAGGCGCTGGAGCGCATGCAGGACCTGGTGGCGGAGGTCCAGTACGAGCGCGAGCACGCAGTGACGGCGGCGGGGCCCGTCAGGGCCGCCCGCCGGAGGGTCGCCGCGGGGAGCTGAGGCGATGAGCCCGGAATCGAACCCCCGGCCACCAGCACGCATCGAGCACGTCGGCGCGGGCCGCGTGCGGGCTCGGGTCAAGCGCGAGGCGCGCAGCGCCCCGGCAATGGCCGAGCTGCAGGTCAAGCTCGGCCAGCACGCGGCTGTCGGTCGCGTGGAGGTGAACCCGCAGAGCGGCTCCGTCCTCGTCTTCGGCGCCGACGCCCGCGAGCTGAAGTCCGCGCTCTACCAGTTCCTCGACCTGGTCGAGGAGGCGGGGCCGACGGGGATGGACACGGTGGGCGTCGAGATGGCAGTGGGGCTGGTCGGTGAGATCGACCGCAAGCTCCGCCGGCACACGGGCGGATGGCTGAGCCTCCGCTGGGCGGTCCCGGCCTCTTTCGTCGCCCTCGGCTTGAGGCAGCTCCTGCGCCAGGGCTTCACCCTGGGCACCATCCCCTGGTACGTGCTCCTCTACTACGGGGTCGACTCGTTCCTCAAGCTGTACCCGGAGCACGCCCCCGTCCCGCCCCGCCGGGCCAGGGCCGCCGTGGCCACTCCGCCAGAGGACGGCCGTCGCCGGTCTGCGCGTCCGCGAGCCGAGGCGTCGCCTCGCTGACGCGGCGGGCCGGCCCGACTCAGCTGCCGGCCGTCCGGGTGGACGCCCCGTCGCGGTCGGGCGCCGCGGCCCTCGTCCGTCGGGGGGTCGGTCCGGCGGCGCCCGCCCGAGCGCCGGCAACCGCTCCTGCGACGATCGCCTGAACGCGACCCGCCAGCTCCGATCCGGTCGTCGCGACCCGCCGGGAGACCCGCGAGATGGGCCCCGCGAAGGCGACGCCGATCGCGATCCCGAGTACCAGCCTGCCAACGGTCTCGATCACGGTCGGACCTCCATCTCAGGATCAGCCTACGCGGACGGTCCCGGTCCCCCCTCTGGCACCGGCAGGGGTGTCGACCGGGCCCGAGGATCCGGCGCGGACGAAACCCCACCTGACTGCGCACGCTTAACCCACGGCACCCCTGCCCATGTCCAGCCCTGGGCTAGCTTGGCTCTGGGCCCGGGGGAATGGTGACGGGCACAGGAGGAGCGAGATGCCGGACAGGGACGTCGATCCGCAGGGCAGGCTGACGCGCCGCGACTTCATCCGTGAGCTCGGCGCCGCCGGCGTGGGCCTCGCCGCCGTGCCGCTCATGGGCGGCGCCGGAGCGCTTGCGATGCCCGACATCTGGCTCCAGGCCAGCGCGGCCCGTACGGGCGATCCGGAGCAGCTGCACCTGCAGTTCGGCGCCGACGCGAGCCGGGAGGTCGTCGCCTCGTGGGTCACGCCCGGCGTCGCCCGCAGCCCGATCCTCCGGTTCGGCACGCGCCATGACGGGCTCGGGACCACGGTTCACGCCGAGACCCGCACCTATGTCGACGGCAAGGGCGGGGTCGAGGTCTTCACGCACCACGCGCTGCTGCACGGCCTGCGGCCGGCCACCGACTACGTGTACGAGGTCACGCACGAGGGTGGCGCTCCCCTCACCGGCAGCTTCACCACTGCCCCACGGGGGCGGTCCAGGATCCGCTTCACGAGCTTCGGCGACCAGGCCACCCCGGAGCCCGGCAACGGGCT
>DATFRD010000169.1:0-4066 GCA_035263645.1 Candidatus Dormiibacterota bacterium
TCCTGGTGGCCGTGGCGATGGTGTGGACGTCGAGGTGGTGGGGCGTCGGCGCGGGTGCGACGCCCCGACCGAAACGAGCCGGGGCGGCATGCTGAGCTCCGCCGATGAGCTGGCCGGCCTGTCGCTGACGCGCATCGCGGCGGCCGTCGACGAGATCGACCCGGTGTTCCTCAGGACGCCTCAGTACGTCGATGAGCGCCTGTCTGCCGCGCTCGGGCGCGAGGTGGTCGTCAAGGCCGAGACCCTCAACCCGATCGGCAGCTTCAAGGGACGCGGAACCTGGCTCCTGGCCCAGCAGCTCGACCCTGCGTCCACATGGGTCTGCTCGACCGCCGGCAACTTCGGGCAGGGGCTCGCCTATGCGGCCCGGCCGCGGCATGCGGCCGTCCACGCATTCGTGTCACCTGAAGTGCCGCTGGCGAAGGTCGAACGGATGCGCGCCCTCGGCGCCCGGGTCGAGACCTTCGAGCAGCCGGGGTCGGCCGCACGCGAGCACGCGGCGGCAGACGAGGACCGGGTTCTTGTTGTCGACGGGCTGCGTCCCGAGATGGCCGAGGGCGCCGGGACGATCGGGCTCGAGCTCCAGGCCGCGGGCCCGTTCGCCATCGCCGTCGTGCAGATCGGGGATGGCGCTCTGATCTCGGGCATCGCCCGCTGGCTGAAGGCCACCACGCCCACGACGCGGATCATCGGCGCCTGCGCGAGCGGCGCCCCGGCGATGGCCCGGAGCTTCGCCGCCCGCCGCCCGATCTCCACCGCGGGCACCGACACGATCGCCACTGCGATCGCCGTCGCCGACCCCATTCCCGAGTCGGTCGCACGTGTCCTCGCGCTCGTGGACGACGTCGTGCTGGTCGACGACGACGATCTGCGCTACGCGCAGCGTCTCATCGCCGAGTCGCTGGGCTTGCTCGTGGAGCCGGCCGGGGCCGCGGGCGTCGCCGCGCTGGCTCGCCATCGCGAGCGGCTGCCGGGCGGCCGGGCAGCCGTGGTGCTCACCGGCGCCGGCGCGCCGGGAGCGTGACCGGGGCCGCTCGCCGGAGCGGCGGGGCGCCCTTTCCCCACACGTCCAGCGGCCCCGCTGTACCGCGGCCGGGCTGCGCGCAGACCGGCAGGCCCGCCCTGGCCAGATGACCACTTATGCGCAGCATGCTGTTAGCAGCGCGCCAGGAACGCGCACCCCAGCAGGGAGGAGAAGACCGAGATGTTGCGAGGATTCGCCACCATCAGTTTCTGGGCAGACGATCTGGAGGCAGCAAAGCAGTGGTACGCAGAGCTGCTGGGAATCGAGCCGTACTTCGAGCGCCCGGGCTACTGCGAGTTTCGTCTCGGCGACCACCAGGACGAACTGGGCCTCATCGACAGCCGCTACGCGCCCGGCGGTGCAGCGACCGGCCCGGCCGGGGCCGTCATGTACTGGCACGTCGATGACGTGAGAGCAGCTCTCGAGAGGCTGCTGTCCAGGGGGGCGAAGGAATATCAACCGTACACGGAGCGCGGCATGGGGTTCATCACCGCGTCCGTCGTCGACCCCTTTGGAAACATCCTGGGCGTCATGTACAACCCGCACTACCTCCAGGTGCTGGCGGAGGGAGCGATGCGATGACCCTCGGTCCGCGCGGCCTCACGGCAGCTGCCTTTGACGGGTGGCGCCAGCGCTCCTCGTACGCCTGCGCGCTCGGTGGTGGCTCCGGCAGCGGCTCCGCGTCCCGAGCCCGCAGGCCGTCCAGCGCGATCGCCAGCAGGCGCCGCCGCACGTTCTCATCTTCCGGGCCGGGCCGGCCGGGGCTCTGCCGGCTGAACAGCTCGATCAGCCAGGTGACGTCCAGAGCCGTGACGTCCGGCCGCAGGGCGCCCTCGCGCGAGGCCCTCGCCACAACCTCCTGCAGCAGCCGCCGGGCTCTGCGGCTGGTCTGCCACATCTCCGGCGTGGTCTCGATGGTGCCGGCCAGCGGCGCCAGCGCGCCGGACCGGAAGCCGACCGACGCTCGGACGTAGCCGGCGAGGCCCTCCCAGGGGTCAGCGGCGGCCAGCGCGACATCCGCCGCCTCGATCGCCTGTTCCATCGCGAGCACGCACAGCCGCCGCAGCAGGTCGGACTTGCTTCCGTAGCGGCGGTAGAGGCTGCCCATGCCGACGCCTGCACGCTCGGCCACGGCCGCAACGGGAGCGTCGAAGCCCCGGGCGGCGAAAACCTCGCGGGCCGCGTCCAGGACCAACCGGTCGTTGCGCTCCGCCTCCGCCTGGCGGCCACGTCGCGGCCGCGGCACCTGCTCCGACACCACCCGCCCAGTCTACTCGATACGGAGCAAATCGCTCCGATATACTTGGATCGGAGCGATCTACTCCGATAAATCGAGCGAGAGGTGGAGTTCATGCGAGCAGTAGTGCTGACCCGGTTCGGACCCCCGGAGGCGCTGGTCGCGGCGGAGGTGCCCGACCCGGTGCCAGGGCCGGGCCAGGTGCTCGTCGACGTGGAGATCGCCAACATCACCTTCGTCGAGACACAGATCCGGGCCGGTCGTGCACCGAACCCGGCGATGGCGCCCAGCCTTCCGGCCATCCTCGGCAAGGGGGTGGGCGGGTTCGTGACGTCGCTCGGTCCCGGAGGTGACCCGGCGCTGGCTGGTGTCCGGGTCATCGGCTCGACGGGTGGCTCGGGTGGCTATGCGGAGCTGGCGGCGGTCAACGCTGACGCCCTGATCGCGGTTCCGGACGGCGTCGGCCTGGCCGAGGCAGTGGCGCTGCTGGCTGACGGACGGACCGCGCTGGCCCTGCTGGGGGCAGCCGAGGTCAGGGCGGGCGAGACCGTGCTGGTGGAGGCGGCGGCGGGCGGGGTCGGCAGCCTGCTGGTGCAGCTCGCCGGCGGCGCTGGAGCCTGCGTGGTCGCGGCGGCCGGCGGCCCCGGCAAGCTGCGGATCGCGCGCGAGCTCGGCGCGGCCGTCACCGTGGACTACGGCCAGCCCGACTGGGCAGACCGGGTCCGCGCGGGAGCGGGTGGGGTGGACGTGGCGTTCGACGGGGTGGGAGGCGCGATCGGCCGGGCGGCATTCGAGCTGGTCCGGCGTGGGGGCCGCTTCCTCTGCTTCGGGCTGGCCAGCGGCACGTTCACCGCGGTCTCAGCCACGGAGGCGGCGGAGCGGGGCGTGACCCTCGTCCGCGGCGTCCCGATTGCGCCGGCCGAGATGGTAAAGCTGGCCCGAGCCGCGCTGGACGAGCTGGCCGCCGGCAGGCTGCGGCCGGTAATCGGCCAGACCTTCCCGCTCGAGCAGGCAGCCAGCGCGCACGCGGCCATCGAGGCGAGGGAGACGGTGGGCAAGACGCTCCTGCTGGTGGGCGCGACGGAGGGTGGTCAGCGGCTGCTGCGGCGCGGCTGTGTGGCATAATTCCTATCACGGTGAATTCCTCATCCATGGAATTCCTGGCCTGGCCAGACGGCGACCTCACGCCGAGGCGCTGGCGCTGTCGATCGCGCCGACGCTGCAGCTTCTGCTGGACGGATGAAGCGACGGAGACGCCATCGCATCACCACGGAGGACGACATGAGGACATCGGCGAGCGAACAGGGTGGTAGCTCCCGCTTCGCGGATGGCCCGGTCACGAGGGGGCGCCTTCCAGGGTGGGTCCCGCTCTTCAATCGCATCGCCCGGCCGCTTCTGGCCATCGGAGTCCCGATGGGCCCAGACGTCCTGATCACGGTTCGTGGCCGGAAGACTGGCCTGCCACGTACCACGCCGGTGACGATCTGCGAGAACGCGGGCAGACGGGGCCTGATCAGCCCCTTCGGCGAGAGCAATTGGGCGCGCAACTTGCGTGCTGCCGGCACAGCAACCATCAGGTTCGGAAGGAGCAGGGAAGAGGTCGCCGCGGTCGAGCTGGGACAGTCTGAAGCGGTCGAATTCATTCGCGATGTGCTTGCTCCTCACGCGCGACGTTCGAGGCTTGGTGGGTGGTTCGTTCGGAACATCGACAGGATCGATATCGACAACCCAGAGGAAGCCGTCCTGGGTCGACCGGTGTTCGAGGTCTTCGCCGTTGATCGGAGAGCAGGACCCGGACTGCAATG
>DATFRD010000170.1:0-7508 GCA_035263645.1 Candidatus Dormiibacterota bacterium
GAGGTAGATCTCTCTGGCGATGTCCAGCGCGCCCTCGCAGTAGACCAGCGGCACGGTGAAGCCCTTGATGTCCATGCCGATGATCTGCCCGGCAGCCGCCTCGGCCTCGCCCGGCGTCCGGGCCAGCTTGATCCCGCCGGCTTTGCCGCGCCCGCCCACGGGCACCTGGGCCTTAACGGCCACGGGCCCGAGGTCGGCGCACGCCCGCGCGGCCTCCTCGGGCGTGCGAGCGACCCGGCCGGGCGGGATCGGGATGCCCAGCGAGGCCAGGACTTCCTTGGCCTGGTATTCGAGCAGCTTCATAGCCGGAGGGGAAGGGTACTCAGTTTGCGATCTCGGGCAGGCCCCGGCCGCTCGCCCGCCCCGCGTCCGGGCCAGCCGAGGCCGAGCGCCGGCCTGGCTACTACCAGACCCGGCGCGAGCCGGTCGCGTGGCGCAGCGCCGAGTCGATCGTCATCGCGCCGTAGAGGAGACCGGCGAGCGGAAGCGTCAGCGCCCAGGCCGGCGACAGTCCGAAGAACCGGACCGTCGGCACGAAGATGGCCGCCATCACCGCCCACGCGGCCGCGCCCACGACCGCGGGCGCGGCCTGGTGGGCGGCGGCGCCCAGCACCAGCACCGCCGGCGGCACCGCGAAGGCCAGGACCAGGCCGAGGACCGTGGCCACCAGGCGCGTCCAGGAGTGGCGCAGCTCGGCGAACGCGGTCCGCCGGACCGTGCGCCAGAACGCACCCAGGGAGTCGTACCGGCGCACGCTGACGACCTCCGCGCGGCTCACCGACAGCCGGATCGGCTCGCCCAGGCGCTTCACGGCCCGGGCCAGGCTCAGGTCGTCGATCACCTCCCCTCGGATGGCGGCGAAGCCGCCCGCTCGCCGCAGGCAATCCCGCCGGATCAGCACGCACCCGCCGGCCGCTGCGGCAGTGGCTCCCGCCCCGTTGACCAGCCGCATCGGGTAGAGCAGGTTGAAGAAGAAGAGGAACGGGGGCACCAGCAGGCGCTCGGCCGGGGAGGCGGTGTGGAGGCGGGCCATCACGCTGTTCAGCGCCAGGCCCGCGGCCTCGCTCTCGGCTACCAGGCGGCGGAGGACGCTGCTGTGGTGCGCGATGTCGGCGTCGGTCAGCCACAGGTAGTCGGGCCGTCCGGCCACGGCCGCCGCCTGCTCGAGCGCCCAGATCTTGCCGGCCCAGCCGTCCGGCAGCGGGCGTCCCTCGACGACCATCGCCCGGCCGGCGCTCAGGCCGCGTGCGAGCGGGGCCGTGTCGTCCTCGGAGCGATCGTCCACGAGGACGACCCGCCAGGGGCCTGGATAGTCCTGGGCGAGCAGGGCAGGGAGGGTGAGGGGAAGGGAGGCACGCTCGTTGCGGGCGGGCACCAGCACGGAGACCGACGGCCACGCGGCGGGTTCCGGCAGCAGGCCCCGCTCCTCGAGAACAGGCCTCAGGTCCCAGAAGCGGCCCGGCCGGAGCGCGATCGCGAGCCAGCCGAACAGCGCCGCCGCGCCCAGCAGCGTGGGCACGATCACGGCCGGCAGTCTACCTCCGCACCCCCTAGAGCGGGATGTTGCCGTGCCAGCGAGGAGCTCGCCGGCGCTCCTTGCGCAGGGCCAGCCTCAGCCCTCGGACCAGCGAGGGTCGCGTCGCGCCTGGCTCGATGACCTCGTCCAGGTAGCCCCGCTCTGCCGCCACGTACGGGTTCGCGAACCGCTGGGCGTAGTCCGCGACCAGCTCGGCCCGCCTCGCGGTCGGGTCCTCGGCGGCCTCGATCTGGCGCCGGAAGATGACGTTGACCGCCGCCTCCGGCCCCATCACCGCCACCTCGGCGCTCGGCCAGGCGACGTTGTAGTCGGCCCGGATGTGCTTGGAGCACATCACGCAGTAGGCGCCTCCGTAGGCCTTGCGGGTGATCACCGTCAGCTTGGGGACGGTCGCCTCGCAGAACGCGTACAGCAGCTTGGCGCCGTGGCGGATGATGCCGCCGTACTCCTGGTGGGTGCCGGGCAGGAACCCCGGCACGTCCTCGAAGACCACCAGCGGGACGTTGAACGCGTCGCAGAAGCGGACGAACCGGGCTCCCTTCACCGAGGCGTCGATATCCAGGGCGCCGGCCATCACCTTGGGCTGGTTGGCCACCACCCCGACGGCGTGGCCGCCCAGCCGCGCGAAGCCGACGACCAGGTTCATGGCGTGGAACGGCTGCACCTCGAGGAAGTCCCCGCCGTCGACCACCCGGCGGATGACGTCCTTCATGTCGTACGGCTCCTTCGGGTTTTCGGGGATCAGGCTGGCCAGCTCCGGGGCCCGGCGGTCCGCCGGGTCGGTCGCCGCCACGGCGGGGGGCTGCTCGCCGGCGTTCTGGGGCAGGAACGAGAGCAGGTGCCGCGTCTGCTCGAAGCACTCGTCCTCGGTCTGGGCCAGGAAGTGCGCGACCCCCGACCTCACGTTGTGCACCTCGGCGCCGCCCAGACTGTCGAACGTGACCTCCTCGCCGGTGGTCACCCGAATGACCTCCGGGCCGGTGATGAACATGTAGCCGACGCCGTGGACCATGAACGTGAAGTCCGTCATGGCCGGGGAGTAGACCGCGCCGCCCGTGCACGGTCCCAGGATCAGGCTGAGCTGGGGGATCACGCCGCTCGACTCGACGTTCCGCCAGAAGATCTCGGCGTAGCCGGCCAGCGACACGACCCCCTCCTGGATCCTGGCGCCGCCCGAGTCGTTGATGCCGATGATGGGAACGCGGTTGCGGTAGGCGAGATCCATCACCTTGCAGACCTTTTCGGCGAACACCTCGCCGAGCGAGCCGCCGAAGGCTGCCGCGTCGTGGCTGAAGAGCATGACGTCCCGTCCCTCGATCTGCGCCATGCCGGTCACGACGCCGTCGCCGTAGGGCCGGCGCCCGGCCAGGCCGAACTCGTGGCTGCGGTGGCGGGCGAACAGGTCCAGCTCCGCGAACGAGTTGCGGTCGACCAGGCGCTGGATGCGCTCGCGGGCGGTCAGCTTGCCCTTCTCGTGCTGGCGCCGGAAGCCCTCCGCGTCTCCGTGGGCAGCCTCGTACCGGCGCTGGCGGAGAACGTTGATCGGGTCGGGGCGGCGCTTGGCGGGTTTCGTCATCCGTGTGCACTAAGGTAGGCGACGACCGCCGGGCCCCGCGCCGCGTGCTACGGTTCCCCGTCGAGGTGAGGAGGGTGTCTCCCGAGGGGGTGCTGCTGCTGGGCCTGCTGGTGCTCGTCGTGCTCCTGGCCCCGAAGGTCGCGGCCACGCAGGCGGCGGAGCCGGCCGGGTCCGTACCGCCGGCGCCCGCCGGCCTGGTGGCCGTGGCGCAGGAGGCGAGCCGGCTGACGGGCGTCGAAGCGGACGTCCTGCTGGCGGTCTCCTGGGTGGAGTGCCACTACGGGCGCTGCCGGGCCGGCCAGCCGGACACGCTGGTGCCGGCCGACCTGCGCCGCCACGTCGACGCCGCCTCGATGCTGCCCGGCGGGTCGACGGCGGTGTTGCTCGGGCTTCCCGACGGCCGCCGCATCGGAGACTGGGTCAACCCGCTGGCAGTGGCCGGAGGCCAGCACGCCATGGGCTTCATGCAGTTCCTGCCCGCCACCTGGCGCCAGGAAGCGCCTCTCGCGCCCGGCCACCCGCAGGACCCGTTCAGCCCCCGCGACAGCATGGTCGTGGCCGGGTCCTACCTGGCCCGGCTGGAGAGCGGTGCCGCCCTTCGTGGCCGGCGGAACATCCGCGGCGCCCTCGCCGTCTACGGCGGGAGCGACGACTACGCCCAGCAGGTCCTCGACCTGGTCGCAGCCGACTGAGACAACGAGCTCCTGGTCCTTTGCACCGCTAGGTCGTGTCCGGTGGCTGGTACTCGCCGAACACCCGGCGCAGCCGGTCGCAGCACTCGCCGATCGTCCCGTACGCGGCCAGCGCCTCCTTCAGCGGGTAGAGCAGGTTGTCCTTGCCCCTGGCCGCTTCCTCCAGCCGGTCGAGGCAGCCGGCGACCACATGGTTGTCCCGGCCGGCGCGCAGCTCGCGGAGGGCGGCGATCTGAGCCTCCTCGTGCTTGGGCCCGATCCTGACGATCTCGACGGCCTCCGCGCCCGCCTGGAACCGGTTCACGCCGACCACCACCCGATCGCCCGACTCGACCCGCCGCTGGAACCGGTACGCGGACTCTCCGATCCGCCGCTGCATCCAGCCGCACTCGATGGCCGCGACCGCGCCCCCCCGCTCGTCGACGTCGGCCATGATCCGCAGCGCCTCTCCTTCCACACGGTCGGTGAGGTCCTCCACGTAGTAGGAGCCGCCCAGCGGGTCGGCCACCGCGGGCACGCCGGTCTCGTGGGCGATCACTTGCTGCGTGCGCAGGGCGAGCTCGGCGGCCTGCTGGGAGGGCAGGCCCAGCGCCTCGTCGTAGGCGTTGGTGTGCAGCGACTGCGTCCCGCCCAGCACCGCGCTCATGGCCTCCACCGCGGTCCGGACCACGTTGTTCAGCGGCTGCTGCGCCGTGAGCGTGACGCCCCCGGTCTGCGTGTGGAAGCGCAGCGTCCATGAGCGCGGGTCGGTGGCGCCGAAGCGGTCGCGCATGGTGCGGGCCCACATCCGGCGTGCGGCGCGGAACTTCGCCACCTCCTCGAAGAAGTCCATGTGGCAGGCGAAGAAGAACGAGAGCCGGGGCGCGAACTCGTCGATCCGGAGCCCCGCCGCCAGCGCCGCCTCGACGTACGCGATGCCGTCCGCAAGGGTGAAGGCGACTTCTTCGGCGGCCGTGGCCCCCGCCTCCCGGATGTGATAGCCGCTGATCGAGATCGTGTTCCAGCTGGGCAGGTGGCGCCGGCAGTACGCGAACAGGTCCGTGGTCAGCCGCATCGAGGGCCTCGGCGGGTAGATGTAGGTCCCGCGGGCCGCGTACTCCTTGAGGATGTCGTTCTGCACGGTGCCGGCGATGCGCTCCGGCGGACATCCCTGCCGCTCGGCCACGAGCTGGTAGAGGAGGAGCAGCAGCGCCGCCGTCGCGTTGATCGTCATGGATGTGGAGATCCGGTCGACGGGCAGGCCGTCGAGCAGCGTCTCCATGTCTCGCAGCGAGTCGATCGCCACGCCAACCTTGCCCACCTCTCCGCGGGCCATCGGGTGGTCGGAGTCGTAGCCGATCTGGGTGGGCAGGTCGAACGCGACCGAGAGGCCTGTCTGGCCCTGCTCGAGGAGGAAGCGGAAGCGCTGGTTCGACTCCGCCGCGGTGCCGAAGCCGGCGTACTGGCGCATCGTCCAGTGGCGGCCGCGGTACATGTCGGCCCGGATGCCGCGGGTGAACGGATACTCGCCCGGCGCCGGCTCCTCGGCGCCGACGTCCTCGGCCCGGTAGACGGGCTTCAGCTCCAGGCCGCTGTCGTTCAGGACCGGCTGGTCACCGTTGCTCGCCGACATCCTCCTCCAGCTCGGTCAGGACACCAAAGGTGCTCCTCGGATGCAGGAAGCCGATGCGCGTCCGGCTGTCGCCGCCGGGCCGCGGCTCGCGGTCGATGGTGTCCACCCCCGCCTGCTCGGCCAGGCGCAGCGCCTCGGCCACATCGTCGACCCGGTAGGCGACGTGGTGCAGGCCCTCGCCGCGCCTCGCGATGAACCTGCCCACCGGAGAGTCGTCCTCCAGCGGCTGCATGAGCTCGATCTCCAGGTCGCCCACCCGAAAGGAGGCCGCCTCCATGCGGTCCGCCTCCGCCACCCAGCGGTGCACGACGCGGAGGCCGAAGACCCCCTCGTACAGCCGGATCGCGGCATCCAGGTCCTTCACCGCCAGGCCGAGGTGCGAGACACGCTGGAGCATCAGCCCTTCTCTGGTGGATATTCGTACCAGCCGCGGCCGGTCTTTCGCCCGAGGTGGCCCGCCCGCACCTTCGCTTCCAGCTGCCGGGACGGACGGTAGCGCTCGTCGCCAGTCGTCTGATACATGTGCAGGCGGGCGTTGTAGGTGACGTCGAGGCCGCTGAAGTCGCCCAGGCGGAACGGGCCCATGGGCCAGTTCAGCCCCTTCTCGACGGCCGTGTCGATGTCCTCGAACGTCGCCACGCCGGCGTCCAGGAGGCGATAGGCCTCCTGGGAGGCCATGTGCAGGATGCGGTTCACGATGAACCCGTCGATCTCCCGGCGCAGCAGCACCGGCGTGCGGCCCATCTCGCGGGCGAACGCCATCGCCCGGTCCACCGTCTCGTCCGCGGTCTCCGGCCCCCGCACCACCTCGACCAGGTCCATCACCAGCGGCGGGTAGAAGAAGTGCATGTTGCAGCAGCGGTCCGGCCGCCCGGTCGCGTCCGCCAGCCTGGAGATGCCCATGGTCGAGGAATTGCTGGCCAGCACCGCCCCGGCGGGGGCGACCCGCCCCAGCTCGGCGAACACGTCTCTCTTGGCGTCCAGCCGCTCCACGATCGCCTCGATGACGATGTCTGCCTCCGAGACCGCCGCCGGCAGGTCGCCGGCTGGCCGGACCCTGGCCAGTGCCGGCTCCAGCTCGGCGGCCGGCAGGCGGCCGCGGTCGACCCGTCGCTGGAGCAGCGCCCGGTTGGAGGCCAGGGCGCGATCCAGCTGCTCCTGGCTGACGTCCTGGAGGCGCACGTCGACGCCGTGCAGGGCGGCCTGCTGCGCGATCTGGGCGCCCATCGAGCCGGCCCCGATCACCGCCAGGCGGGTCACTCGGCCACCGAGAACAGTCGCGTCACCTGGTTCAGCGTCGTGAGGTTGCCCAGCAGCCCATCGATCCTGAGGCGCCCGGTCAGCAGCTTGCCGGCGACCTGCCGGCCGGTCGACTCGAGGTAGTTGGGCATCCCGGCGAACCCGATGCGCACGTTGCTGAGCTGCATGACGGTATCGGCGTCGGCCCTGATCGTCACGTCGCGGCCGTCCTGCAGCCCGTTGCTCACCACCAGCCGCCCGCCCTGGAAGTCGAGCGTGACGGCTTCCCCGATGTCGGTGACGACGATGCCGACCCTGGCTTTCAGAGCGTCGAAGTCGCGACGCCTCGGCGGCCGGGACGCGACGTTGGCCTTGATGAGGCCGCCCAGCATCTGCGCGAAGGCCGATGCATCATCGCCGTCCGCGTACTCCACGACGGCGGGGCCGGCCCCGGCTGCCTCTAGCTCTCGTCCGGCCACGTCACCGGCACCCGCGTGGTGCACTCCGTGAGCTCCTGCGAGGCCTTCTGGTAGCGGACCACGGTTGGCAGGTCGCCCTTCAGCCTGAGCTTGCCCTGGAGCATGCCGCGGGTGGCGTCGAGCTCTTTTTGGGCCACCTGCTTCCAGCGTGAGTACGTGCCGGTGATGACGAAGTCGCAGGCCTGGGCGTCGGCGGCGGTGCCGACCCGCACGTCGCGGGCCTGCCCCTCGAACAGGTCCATCACCACCCCTTTCGACTCGGGGAAGTTCCGGTCCGGCTCCGCCTCCACCACCAGGCCCACGGTCCACTTCCAGTCTTTGGCGGCCTGCCGGTAGACGGGGCTCCGGTTGATCTCCTCCTTGAACGCCTGCG
>DATFRD010000171.1:0-6214 GCA_035263645.1 Candidatus Dormiibacterota bacterium
CGCCTTCAGGCCGGCTCCGGCGCCATCGCCGCGGCCGGGGCCTGCTGAGTCCGCGACGTCGTCGACCTGGCGCGCGAAGTCGTACAGGGCGTAGATGGCGGTGCGCTCTTCCGCCGGCAGCGAGACGAAGCCCCAGTAGAAGTTCCTGGCCTCCCGCCGGGCCATCCGCCGGCAGTAGCGCTCCGCCTCGCGCAGGTCGAGCCCCGCGCCGGAGGCCGGGGCGTCAAGCCGGTCGCGGGCTTCGGACATGTCCACCTCCCCTGACCAGGACGGCGGCCCGGAGGACGAGCGCTGCCCTGGTGGCGCCGGAGACGCGCGGCCGGGTCGTTCCGGTCTCGAACGCCACCCGCTGGATGGCGTCGAGGATGGCCAGGCCGCCCAGCCGGTACAGCGCGAGCTGCAGGCGGAGCCGGCCCGGCACCATCCGCTCCAGGTCCTCGCCGGAGGCCAGGAGCAGCCGCGCGCGCTCGCAGTGCACCTGGACCGCGCCCGCCGTGCCCAGGCGCTCGACCTCGGGTCCCAGCAGGTAGCGCCGATTCCGCTTCGCGTCGATGCTGACGTCCTGGGCGAAGTTGGCGAGCTGGAGCCCGATGCAGACGTCGTCCGACAGCCGCTCGGCATCGGATCCAGCCACCCCGAACAGGCGCAGCACCAGGCGGCCGACCGGCGCCGCAGAGCGCTGGCAGTACGCGTTCAGGTCAGCCCAGGTGTCGTAAGCGGCCACCTCCTGGTCCTGGAGGTTGGCCTCGATCAGATCCAGGAACGGCCGGCTGGGCAGGCTGTGCCTGGCCACCGTTTCGCGCAGCGCCACCAGGACCGGGTGGACCGGGACGCCGCCCGCGAACAGCTCGCCCACCTCTCCACGCCAGCACCAGAGCCTCTCGGTGGCGCGGGGCCCGCTCTCGTCGCCCAGGTCGTCGGTGAACCGGCAGTAGGCGTACACCCGGGCGAGGTCCAGCCGGAGGGCGGCCGGCAGCAGGCGAGAGGCGACCGAGAAGTTCTCGTAGTGGCGGCCCGCCCAGAACCGGCAGTACGCGTCCGCGGCCGCCAGCTCGGCGGGGCCGATCATGCGCCCAGCACCTGGACGACGACCTCGCGCTCCCGGGCGGAGCAGAGCTCGACCAGGAACAGCCGCTGCCAGCGACCCAGGTCGAGCCGGCCGTCCACCACCGGCAGCGTCTCGCTGGCGCCGAGCAGGAGATGCTGGCAGTGCGCGTGCCCGTTGCGCGGCTCGTCGGCCGGCACGCCGAGACGGCGCGTCATGTCGTCGTGCTCGTACGCGCCCTCGCCGGCCGGGGCGACGCCGGACAGGAAGCGCCGGAAGTCGGCCATCAGCAGCGGCTCGTTCTCGTTGACCCGGATGGCCGCGGTGGTGTGCGCCGAGTAGACGTGGACCAGGCCCGAGCGCACCGGCCTGAGACGGAGGATCGCCGCGACGTCGTCCGTGATGTCGATGAACTCGCCCGCGCCGCCCGTCCGGTAGTGCAGGCGGGCGACGCCGGGCTGCGGCTGGACGTCCTGGCCCCGCCGCACCAGCCGCGGGGTGCCCTGGAGCTGGGCCACGGTGCCGGCGCCGATGCCGAACATGGCCACGCGGAGCACCTGCACCAGCTCCTCGGCCAGATCCACGAGGGCGCGCCGCCCGGCGGCGGCCGCTCGCAGGAACGGCCCGGCCAGCCCGACCAGGTCGGCGCCCATCGCCACCGCCTTGGCGACGTCGATGCCGCTGCGCACGCCCCCGCTGGCGAAGATGAGGGCGTCCGGCGCCGCCTGCCTGGCCCCGCGCAGCGCGTCGGCCGTCGAGATGCCCCAGTCGGCGAACGCCGACGCCACCCGCGAGGCGACGGGGTCGGAGATCCGGTGGCGCTCGACCTCGCTCCAGGACGTGCCTCCGGCGCCGGCCACGTCGACCGCCGCCACCCCGGCCTCCAGCAGCCGGCGGACCGAGTCCGCGGCGATGCCCCAGCCCACCTCCTTCACCACCACCGGCACCCCCATCCGCCCGCACAGGTGCTCGATCCGGCCCAGCAGCCCTGCGAAGCAGGAGTCGCCCTCCGGCTGGAGCGCCTCCTGCAGCGGGTTGAGGTGCAGTACCAGCGCGTCGGCCTGGAGGCGGTCCGCGAGCCGCTGGCACTGGTCCACGGTCACGCCCTTGTTCAGCTGGACGGCACCCAGGTTCGCCATGAGCAGGATGTCCGGCGCCACCGGCCGCACGTCGAAGGTGTCGACCACCTCCGGGTGCTCGAGCAGCACCCGGCCGGAGCCCAGGCCCATGGCCAGCCCCGCCGACTGGGCGACGTCGGCCAGGGCCAGGTTGATCCGACCGGCCTCCGGCGTGCCCCCGGTCATCGAGGAGACGAGCAGCGGCGCCCGGAGGCGGCGCCCGAACAGCTGCACGGACGTATCCACGGCGTCCAGGTCGATCTCGGGCAGCGCCTGGTGCAGGAAGCGGTACTCCTCGAAGCCGCTGGTGACCCCCTTGGCCGCCACGTCGGCCTCGAGGTTGATCCGGATGTGGTCCGCCTTGCGCCCGACGGTCCCGACGCTGCCGTTGGGCCCGCTGGGCCCGTCGGGGCCGCTCATCTCAGCTCGCGGCGCCTGCAGGCGCCCGATGAAAGGACCCCGCTGGAGCGTTCAGGCTGACCGGTTCGCGACATAGCGTGCGAACTCCTCGTACTGGTCGGTGGACTCGGCCGGCAGGCCGCTGCCGGCAACCAGGTCGATGGACTGCCCTGCGAACCGGGCCGCCGCCACCTCGGCCAGGCGGTCGGCGCCCCGGTCCGCCAGCAGGGCCCGGATCTCGGCCACGGCCTCGTGCGCCGCCTCCGGAGCCTCGGGACCCGCGGCGCTCCGGAACAGGTCTCGAAGCCGCCGCCGCTCCGGCGGCGTCACGGCCGCGTAGCCGGCCACGACCGGGTACGTGACCTTGCGGCGGCCGAGGTCGCAGTCGCGCGACTTGCCCGTCAGCGCCGGCTCGCCCCAGATGCCCAGCCAGTCGTCGCGGACCTGGAAGGCGAGGCCGAGCAGCTCGCCGGCCCGGTGCAGCCTCCTGGCCAGGGCGGCGGCAGAGCCGCCCACGAGCGCGCCCGCCTCGATGCTGGCGCCGAGCAGCGCCCCCGTCTTCGCGCGGGCCATGCGCAGGTAGGCGGGCGGGCCCACGTCCAGGCGGCCCTCGAACGCCAGGTCGAGGCACTGGCCCTCGACCACCTGGCGCACGGCGCGGGCCAGGACGCGCCCGGCGCGCAGGCGGCGCGCGGCGCGCGGCCCCGGCGCGAGCAGGCGCTCGAACGCGACCGCGTGCAGCGCATCGCCCGCGTTGATGCCCTGGGCCGTCCCCCAGATCGACCACACGGTCTCCCGGTGCCGCCGCTCCCGGTCCCCGTCCTGGATGTCGTCGTGGATCAGGGTGAAGTTGTGGACCCACTCGACCGCGGCAGCCAGCGGCAGCGCCACGGCGGGGTCCGACCCGGCCGCCTGGCAGGCCCACAGGCACAGGCTGGGCCGGACCAGCTTGCCCGGCGCGGCCTCCTGCGGCCGGCCGCTGCGGTCGGCCCAGCCCATGTGGTACGCGGCCATCAGGCCGGTCGTGGAGGTCGGCGGCGGGGCCGTGGCCCGGAGGTAGCCGGCCGCCTGGGCGGCGAACCGCGTCAGGAGGGCCGGCCCGGCGGGGGCGGGGGCCGGGGCGCGGGCAGCGGCGGGGGCGGGGCGCGGCGTGGCGACCATCTCCTCGACAGTTACTCCGTGGATACAGTTATCGCAGAGTAAGTACCTCGGTCAAGAGCAGCATGGCAGAGGGGTCTCCCCCCGGCTCGACGGACGCCGGGTGACAGCCTCGCTTGACCACCCTCGGGGCCCCGGTTAGCATCGGGGTCACCGTGGAGACCCCAGATCTCCCACGGGCGGCTCCAGGGATGTGAATCGAGGAAATGCCATGCAGACGGTAGAGCCGTCGGTAACCACCGCCCGCCATCCGCTCGATCCGCTGAGCCCGGCCGAGATCGAGGCCGCCGCCGCCACCCTCCGACGCGTCAGGGGGCTCGCCGATTCCGCCCGCTTCGTGTACGTGAGCCTGCGCGAGCCGCCGAAGGCGGCTGTGCTGGCGTTCCGGGACGGCGATCCCATCGACCGGGAGGCGGTCGTGCTCCTGCGGGAGCGCCAGGAGCGCAGGACGTACGAGGCGGTCGTCTCGATCTCGGCCGGCGAGGTGCGGTCCTGGCGGGAGCTGACCGGCATCCAGCCGCCCATCATGTTCGAGGAGTTCATGACTGCCGAGGAGGCCGTCAAGAAGGACCCCCGCTGGCAGGAGGCCATGCGCCGACGCGGGGTCTCGGACCTCGAGAACGTGATGATCGATCCGTGGTCGCTGGGCTACAACGGCCCCGACGACGCGCCCGACAGGGGCAGGTTCATCCGGCCGCTCACGTGGGTGCGGCGCGCCGGGCCGGAGGACAACGGCTACGCGTATCCGGTCGAGGGGCTGGTCGTGCGCTTCGACCTGGACCGCATGGAGGTGATCGAGGTCGAGGACCACGGCGTGGTGCCGCTGCCCCCCCGGAGCGGCAACTACACCGTGGAGGGAATCGCGGATCCCAGCAACTCCCCCTACTTCCCGGCCGGCCCCCGCTCCGACCTGCGGCCGGTCGAGATCACGCAGCCCGAAGGCCGCTCGTTCCAGGTCGACGGCCACGAGGTCCGCTGGCAGAAGTGGCGCTTCCGGGTCGGCTTCACCCCCCGCGAGGGCCTCGTGCTGCACACCATCGGCTACGAGGACGGCGGGCGGGTCCGGCCCATCGTGTACCGGGCGTCGCTGGTCGAGATGTTCATCCCCTACGGCGACCCGCGGCCGACCCAGTACCGCAAGAACGTGTTCGACATGGGCGAGTACGGCGTCGGCATGCTCTCCAACAGCCTCGAGCTGGGCTGCGACTGCCTGGGCGACATCTTCTACTTCGACGCCCACGTCAACGACAACGACGGCGCCGCGCAGGAGATCAAGAACGCGATCTGCATGCACGAGGAGGACTACGGGATCCTCTGGAAGCACACCGACTTCCGGACGGAGAAGGTGCAGGTCCGGCGCTCGCGCCGGCTGGTCGTCTCGACCATCGCCACCGTCGGCAACTACGAGTACGGCTACTTCTGGTACTTCCAGCAGGACGGCACGATCCAGTACGAGATCAAATTGAGCGGCGTCGCGTCCGTCGGAGCGCTGCCCCCCGGCGAGAAGCCGAAGCACGGGACGATGCTGGCACCGGGACTCTACGGGCCGCACCACCAGCACTTCTTCTGCGTCCGCCTGGACATGATGGTCGACGGCACGAGCAACTCGGTCTACGAGTGCGACTCCGTGGCGGTGCCGCCGGGGCCCGAGAACCCGCACGGCAACGCGTGGGTGGTCAGGTCGACGCTGCTCACCCGCGAGTCCGTGGCGCAGCGCGTGATCGAGCCGCTGCGCGGCCGCTACTGGACGATCGCCAACGATACGAAGCTCAACGGCGTCGGCGACCCGGTCGCGTACAAGCTGCACCCGGGCGACAACGTGCTGCCCTTCTATCAGCCGGACGCGTACGCGATCAAGCGCGCCGCCTTCACGACGCGGCACCTGTGGGTCACGGCCTACGACCGGAGCCAGAACTTTCCCGCCGGCGACTACCCGAACCAGCACCCCGGCGGTGACGGCCTCCCCGTCTATCAGGCCGCCAACCGGTCGCTGGAGAACACGGACCTGGTGGTCTGGTACGTCTTCGGCGCTCACCACGTCGTGAGGCCCGAGGACTGGCCCGTAATGCCCGCGCACCACATCGGGTTCTACCTGAAGCCGGTGGGCTTCTTCGACGGGAACCCGGCCCTGGACGTGCCCGTCGCCGAGCACTGTCACCGTCCCAACGGGACCGCGGATGGCGTTGGTTGAGTTAGCGCGTGCGCCCCTCGTCGAAAGGAGCGACGCCACTCAATGTTCGTCTCGGACGCGCGGCCGATGTTCGGCGACGACGTCGACCTCAGCTCGTGCCGCGCGCGGCCGACGTGATTCTGGCGGGCCGCCCGAGTTCCGTCTACAGCGCTGCGCCCGTTACCCTTGAGTCGAAGTGATGGAACGGCGCTCCGTGGACTGTCGAGATCGGCGAGGTACCACTCGCGACGAGAGCGCCGGTCCGTACCGGTGACCTACCGCGGTGCCCGGCTCCAGGTCGGGGGACGCGCTACGATGCCCGTG
>DATFRD010000172.1:0-36920 GCA_035263645.1 Candidatus Dormiibacterota bacterium
CTGCCGCCCGTGTGGAAGAACGCATACATGTTGCCGTCGGGGTCGATGCGGCCCGACCACCCGGAGAGGGCGCCCTGGAACTGGTGCTGGACGCGGGTCTCCAGCGTCAGCTTGGCGAACTCCTCCGGCAGCAGGTTCACCGTGATGCCGGCCTTGGCCAGCTCGGCCTGGATGAGCTGCCCCTCCTGGAGGTTGTCCTGAGTGTTGCCGGTCTTGAGCGTGAAGCTGAACCCGGTCGCCGTGGCCTTCGCCTTCACCGGGTCGGCCTTGTCGTAGATCTTCTCGGTGGGGTCGTACGCCCAGCTCGCCGCCGTAATCGGGCCGTACGAGATGGTACCGATCCCGAACGCTATGTTCTGCAGGATCTCGGCGCGGTCGACCGCCAGCGCCACCGCCTTCGCCTTGGCCGGGTCGTTGAAGGGCGGCGCCGAGACGTTCAGCTCGATGTTGGCGTAGCCCAGGCCCGTCGTGCTCTTGTAGACGAGGGACGAGTCCGCCTTGACCGTGGCGACGTCCTTGCCGGCCACCGTGCGGGCGACGTCCACGTCACCGGTCTGCAGGGAGGCCAGGATCGCGTTCAAGTCCGTCATCGGCCGGTAGACGACCTGGTCCAGGTAGGGCAGCCGGCGCCCCTGGGCGTCTTTCCTCCAGTAGTTCGGGTTGCGCTTGAGGGTCAGGTGGTCGTCCCGCTGCCACTCCACGAACTCGAACGGCCCGGTTCCGGCCCCCACCGGGTTGACCCCCAGCTTGGCGCCGACCTGCTGCACGGCAGTGGGCGAGAGCATCATGCCCGCCCGGTCGACCAGCTGGGCGAGCAGCGTGGCGTCGGGGTGCTTCAGGTGGAACACGGCGGTGTTCGGTCCCTGGGCCTCTACCGACTGGACCGACGCCAGGTCGCTCTTGCGGGCGGAGTCGCTGGCCGTCATATAGCGGTCGATGTTGAACTTGACGGCGTCGGCGTTGAAGTCGGTCCCGTCCTGGAACTTGACCCCCTGGCGCAGCGTGAAGACCAGGGTGGTCGGGTCCGTGTACTTCCAGGACGCCGCCAGCTCGGGCACGAAGTTCAGCTTGGCGTCGATGCCGAGGAGCGACTCGTACATGTTGTAGTAGATCTCGCGTTCGACCAGCAGGCCGGAGGCGCCGGGGTCGAGCGTGTTGATCTCGGTCTCCTGCGAGATCTTGAGCGTGCCCCCCGTCTTCGGCGCGCCGCCCGTGGGGCTCGTGGCTCCTCCGCCGCCCGAGCCGCAGGCGCTCACCAGGAGCACCAGCGCGACCAGAAATCCCGCCTTTCTCATGTCGGCCCTCCTCTTACGCGTCGCTGGTCCAACGGCACGACCAGCCGCATCGCAGCGAGAGTATCCGAGAAACTGGCGATCTTGTTGTCCACGAGATCGAGTGCCCGAGCGGTCTCGATGACGTCCGTCTCCTCGACCGTGCGTCCAGGGCCCTTGACACGGAGCACCCAGATCGCACCGGCGTCGTGGATGAGCGGGCGCAGCCCGCGGATCCCGCGCAGGTCCTCCGGCCGGTCGACGCGGTAGAAGACCAGGTCGAGCCCGCACAGCTCGTCCTGGAGCTCGACCACATGGGCGCCCCGCAGGGCCAGCTCCGCCCTGAAGCCGCCGTCCTCCGGGCCGAGGCCGGCGAGGGCGACCCGCATCCCCGGCCTGACCCCGAGCTTGTCGAGCAGCGGACGGCCGGAGCCCGTGTCGCGGGGCGCTCTCGCGCTCACGACGCCCCGTCCCCGCCGCCGGAGCCGCGGATCGCGGAGAAGACGAGCATGCCCAGGATCCAGCCCGCGTAGAGGCCGGCCATGGCCAGCAGCGCCGCGATCGCGGCGGCCCCGGCCGGAGGGGCCGCGCCCCGCAGCCGGAGGTAGAGCACGTAGTCGGCCAGCAGCAGCGCCGCGAACCCCGCGGCGCCGGCCCCCAGCCCGACGACGGTGGCGCCGAGGCGGCGGCCGTTCACGGATCCAGCTCAGACGTCCAGGACCTGCAGGTCCTGGACCGCCCGGGCCACGCTGCCTTCGAAGAGATGGTTGAAGAGGAACCGGGTGCCCGGGTGTCGGGCGGCCAGCGCCTCGGCCTCAGCCCAGCTGGTGTGGACGACCCCAGGGTCGGGCCCGGTGGCCTCCGTTATGGCGACGTCGGCGCCCCGGACCAGCTCGTCGAGCGGCGGGCTCGCGATCGAGTCGCCGGCGTAGGCGAGCACCCTGCCCTCCAGGTGGAGACGGTATCCGCGGCAGTCCAGGTCCCCGTGGTCGACGCGAACGCTCTCGTAGCGGACGCCGGCGACGACCCCCTCCGCGACGGCCTCATGGTAGGTGAGCTCGATCGGCTGATCCTCCCGCCAGCCGTCGCCCCATGCCAGCCGCATCAGCGTCTCCACCTGTTCTGCGACGCCCGGGGGCCCGATCACGGCGAGGGGACGGGTGGGGAAGAAGGCCCGGTGGAGGACGAACGGCGGCAGACCGAGCACGTGGTCGCCATGGAAGTGCGTCAGGAACACGGCCTCGATCGCCCCCGGGTCGATGCCTACCCGGTGCAGGTGAGGCAGCAGCGGCGCACCTGCGTCCAGCAGGAGCCGCCCGTCGACCGCGACCGAGCCGTTGTACCGCTGCAGCGAGAACGCGGAACCGGTGCCGAGGAAGGCGAGCCTCATCGCAGGGGAATGGTAGAGCCCGATCCCGGCCAGGGTCTTGCGCCTCGAACACCTGTTCGCTTAGAATGTGGCGGTCCCGGCCGGCGGGGGCAGCTCCGAACGCAGCGAGCGGGGGCGGAGCCCCGCCGCCGCCGGGCATTAGAGCCGAAACCTACCCCCCCGATGCGCGGAGGCCTGGGCGGGAGCCCAGGCCTCCGGCATCTCCTCTCGTCCGTCCGGACCCGAGGCCGGCCCTCAGGCGACGGTCACCCCTGAGTTGAGGTACACGTCCTGGATGGCGTTGAGCAGGACCACGCCGTCGGCCATCGGGCGCTGGAACGCCTTGCGTCCGGAGATGAGGCCCGTGCCGCCGGCGCGCTTGTTGACCACTGCCGTCCGGACGGCCTCCCGGAGGTCGGTCTCGCCCGACGAGGCGCCGCCCGAGTTGATCAGCCCGGCGCGGCCCATGTAGCAGTTGACCACCTGGTAGCGCGTCATGTCGATCGGGTGATCGGTGGTCAGCTTCTCGTACACGAGCCGGGACGTGCGGCCGAACTTCAGCGCCGTGAAGCCGCCGTTCGTCTCGGGCGCCTTCTGCTTGATGATGTCCGCCTCGATGGTGACGCCCAGGTGGTTGGCCTGCCCGGTCAGGTCGGCGGCCAGGCTGTAGTCGACGCCGTCCTTGGTGAACGCGCTGTTGCGCAGGTAGCACCAGAGCACCGTGGCCATGCCCAGTTCGTGCGCCTCGTGGAAGGCGCGGGCGACCTCGATGATCTGCCGGCTCGACTCCTCGGATCCGAAGTAGATCGTCGCCCCCACCGCCACGGCGCCGAGGTTCCAGGCCTCGCGCACGGTCCCGAACATGATCTGGTCGTACTTGTTGGGGTAGGTCAGGAACTCGTTGTGGTTGAGCTTGACGATGAACGGGATGCGGTGGGCGTGGCGCCGGGCCACCGCGCCCAAAACACCGAACGTGGACGCGACCGCATTGCAGCCGCCCTCGATCGCCAGCCTGACGATGTTCTCGGGGTCGAAGTACTCGGGATTGGGCGCGAACGAGGCCCCACCCGAGTGCTCCACGCCCTGGTCGACGGGCAGGATGGACATGTAGCCCGTGCCGGCGAGACGGCCGTGGTCGAAGAGCGTCCTCAGGCTGCGCAGCACGCGGGGACTGCGATCGCTGGCTGCGTACACCCGGTCCACGAAGTCGGGTCCGGGCAGGTGCAGGAGGTCGGCGGAGACCGTCCGGCAGCGGTGGTCGAGCAGGCTCCGGGCCTGGTCTCCCAGGATCTCCTCGATCCTACCGAGCGAGGTCACGGTGGCAGTGGCCATGTCATGAGGCTCCTTATTGGTGATCGGTGTAGGTCACCCCTGTAGGTTTACGACGAGATTGGGTACCGAGGTACGTCCTGATGATGCACAGGTGCTCGCGGAGCGCCGGCCGCCGGCCGGGCGTCCGCTGGAGCCTGCCTTCTTCGGCCGGGACACCCTCGAGGTGGCCCAGGACCTGCTCGGCAAGCTCCTGGTCAGGGAGGTCGCCGGCCAGGCCCGCTGGGGCCGCCTCATCGAGGTGGAGGCCTACTGCGGGCCCGAGGACCGGGCGGCCCATTCCTGGCGCGGCCTGACCCCTCGCACCCGGGTGATGTTCGGCCCGCCGGGCCACGCCTACGTCTACTTCATCTACGGGATGCACTACTGCCTGAACTTCGTCACGCGGCCCCCGGGGTGTCCGCAGGCGGTGCTGGTCCGGGCGCTGGAGCCCGGCCCCGGCGTGGGCCGCTGCTCGGGGCCCGCCCTGGTCTGCCGCGCGCTCGACATCGACCGTTCGCTGAACGGAGCCGCGCTGGAGCCGCCCGACCTCTACGTGTTCGACGACGGCTTCCGGCCCGACCCCGGCACGGTCTGCCGGACGCCCCGAATCGGCGTGGAGTACGCGGGCGAGTGGGCGGGGCTCCCCTGGCGGTTCTGCCTCGACAGCCCCCATCTCTCGCGGCGGATCCGCTCGTAGTAGTCCGCGTCGGCGCGGGCCACCAGCGCCTCGGCGTCGTCCGTCGGCTCGACCTCGGCCAGGCCAGAGGTGAACGTGCAGCCGGTGCGGGCGTGGAACTCGGTGCGGATGTCGTCCATGGCGCGCCCGGCGGCCTCGGCGCCGGCGCCGGGCAGGCTGCACACGAACTCGTCGCCGCCCCACCTGATAACCAGGTCGTAGGCGCGGAGCCGGCGGCGCAGCGCCGCCCCCAGCTCTCTCAGCACGGCGTCGCCGGCAGCGTGGCCGCGCGAGTCATTGACCTCCTTCAGCTGGTCCAGGTCGGCAAGCGCCACCACGAGCTTGCGGTCGTCGAAGCGCCGGGCGCGCCGGACCTCCCGCTCCAGCGCAGCCAGGCCGGCCGCCCGGCGCAGGAGTCCCGTCAGCTCGTCGACAGCGGCCGCCTCCTTGAGCTCCTGGAGGCGTCGGTCGATCGCGCCGATCAGGTCGCGGCCGACGGTAGCCAACCGGGCGACCGGCACCCCGAGCTCGCGGGCCACCTGGACGCGGAGGGCGTGCTCGGTCGGGCTGACCGGCAGGCCGCCGGCAGTCCAGCGGAGCTTCGGCACTATCCGACCCGCCGGTCGATGATCGTGGCGGTGCCGATGCCGCCGCCGCAGCACATCGACTCGAGGCCGTAGCGCAGGTCGCGCCGCTCGAGCTCGTACAGCAGGTGGTTCATCAGGCGGGCGCCCGACGCGCCCAGCGGGTGGCCGATCGCAATCGCGCCCCCGTTCACATTGGTCTTCTCCAGGTCGGCGCCCGTCGCCTTGGCCCAGGCCAGCACCACCGAAGCGAATGCCTCGTTGATCTCGAACAGGTCGATGTCCTTCAGCTCCAGGCCTGCCTGCTTCAGCACCGCCGCCGTGCCGGGGATGGGACCCTCCAGCATCAGCACCGGGTCGCAGCCGACGACCTTCTGGGCGAGGACCCTGGCCCGCGGCTCGATCCCCAGCTCCCGCGCCTTGTCCGCGCTCATGAGCATGATCGCCGCGGCGCCGTCCGTGATCTGGCTGGAGTTGGCGGCCGTGATGGAATGGTCGGGGTTGAACGCCGGCTGCAGCGCGGCGGCCGCCTCGTAGCTGGCGCTCGGGCGGATGCCCTCGTCCGCCGCCATCGTCTCGGTGTGGCCGTCGACCGGCACCTCGATGGGCATGATCTGGGAGGCCAGGTGGCCGGCGCGGGTGGCCTCGGCCGCCCGCAGGTGGCTGCGCACGCCGAACTCGTCCATCTCGCGCCGGCCGATGCCGTACTTCCTGGCCACCAGCTCCGCCGAGATGCCCTGGGGGACGAGGTCGTAGAGCTCGAGAAGCTCGGGCGGGAAGGGATGGCCCGGGCCCTGGGCGTTCGAGCCCATGGGCACGCGCGACATGCACTCCACCCCGCCCGCGATGGTGACGTCGGCGACGCCGCTCTGGATCAGGTTGGCCGCAAAGTGGATGGCCTGCTGGCTGGAGCCGCACTGCCGGTCGACCGTCGTGCCCGGCGTCTCGACGGGAAAGCCGGCGGCCAGCCACGAGTTCCGGGCGATGTTGAGGCTCTGCTCGCCGGCCTGCCCCACGCAGCCGAAGACGACGTCGTCCACCTGGCCGGGCTCGACGCCGGCGCGGCGGACGATCTCCTTCAGCACCATCGAGCCGAGCACGACCGGGTGGAAGTCCTTGAGCTTGCCGTTGCGCCTGCCGAACGGGGTGCGGACGCCCTCGACGATCACCGCTTCTCGCATCGACCTAGCCTCCCAAACCCGGAAAACGTCGCCTGGCGGCGAAAACCTTTTCGCTGTTGACCCCCCGAAGTCACAACTCGTACCTTGGACCGCGCCCCATCCGGCTGAGTACGGTAAATCTGAGGATACCGAACGTCGAGTAGGTGGAAGCCCTGGCCACGGCGGGGGGTGAAAGCCGAAAAACGCATAGGACACTTCAGCCTAAACAGGAAGGTCGGCTGGGGCAAAGGTCCCGCCGTGAGGCTCCCGAAAGGGAGCCTACCCCTCTTCCTCCTGGGCCGGGGGCCCGGCTCAGCGGACCGACAGCTCCAGGGCCGGCGCGGCCAGGTCGGCGACGTAGACCTCCGGCTTGAGCGCGCAGATGAAGGGCAGGTTGCGGTACAGCTCGCGGTAGGCCAGGCCGTAGCCGACGACGTAGTCGTTGGGGATCTGGAAGCCCGTGTACCGGGGCCGCACGTCGGCGATGCGACGGGCGGGCCGGTCCAGCAGGGTGACGACCTCGACCGAGGCGGGACCGCGCGAGCGCAGCACCCCGAGCACGTAGTCGAGCGTTGCCCCGGTGTTGATGACGTCCTGGACGAGCAGCACGTGGCGGTTCCCGATCGGGTAGTCGACGTCGCGATCGATCGCCACGCGGCGGGTTCCCCGCGCAGGGTCCCGCGAGTAGCGGGCCACGCTCAGGTAGTCGATGGCCATCGGGACGGTGATCTGGCGGGCCAGGTCGGCCAGGAAGAACGTGATGCCCTTCAGCATCCCCACCAGCACGATCGACTCGCCGCGGTAGTCGCGCGAGATCCGGCGGCCGAGCGCGCGCACGCGCGTCTCCAGCTCGATGGGCGAGACCAGGATCTGCTGGATCTGATCGCGCCGGAGGTGCTGCAGCTCGGTGCGGGGGTACCCGGCCTGCGCGAGCAGCTGCTCGTAGTCCTTCCGGTAGAGCAGCGTGATCTTGACGTCCGGATAGAGCTCGCGCAGCCGCCGCACCTTGCGGTTCTTGGGCGTGACGAGGCTCTGCTTCATGGTCGTGATCTCGACGTAGAGGTCGTGCTCCGGCAGGTGGAAGTCCGGCGTGAACATCTCCGTTACCCGGCCATCCTCCCAGCTGATCGGGAAGGCCACCGGCTCGTACGTCCAGCGGATGCGGTAGTGGTCGAGGAACCGTGCGAACTCCAGCTCGGCGGGGTGGACGAACGGCACCCGCGTGTGGGGAGGCCCCGAGCGCCGCAGCAGCCGGGAACGCTGCCTGACCGGCCGGCGAAGCGTGACCGGGACGTCGATGGGACCGATCGCGGTGAGCGCCAACTGCCGGCGATTCTACCGCGCGCCGGTCGTGAGGCCCGTCCGCATCCCTACGGAGACGCGCGGGACGATGGGGAGGGGGATGGCGACGGGGCCGGCGCCCCACTCGCCGCCGCCGCGATCTCGTTGAGCAGCCGGCCCACCTGGTTCATCTCGCTCTGGTACGTGGCCAGGTCGCCGTTCCGCAGCGCCGCCTGGGCGGCGCTGTAGTGCTGGATCGCCTGGTTGGTCAGGGCCACGACCTGCGCCGACGCCCCGGGCGCGGGCGGCGCGGGCGCCGTGGACGGCGGGTTCGGGACGCCGCCGGTGCCGGTCGAGACCGGCTGGCCCACCAGCTGGGCAAGGGCTTCGCTCAGGGTGCCCTGGTAGGCGACGATCCCGGAGGTGGAGGCGTCGGCGACGATCACCTTCTTCAGCTCGGGCAGGCTCTGGGCGGTCGTGTTCGACTTCAGGTACCAGGGCTCGAAGTAGAGGAAGCTGTCCCCGACCGGCTCGACCAGGAGGTTGCCCTGGATGACGGCTGAACCCTGCTGGTTCAGAAGGGTGAGGTCGCGCGAGATCTCCGGGGTCTGCAGGATCCGGCTGGTTATCTGCTGGGGGCCCAGGATGACCTTGTCCTTGGACAGGATGTACGACACCATCTGGCCGTAGTGCGGGGCGTCGTTGCGCACCGCCAGCCAGCTGACCAGGTTCTGCTTGTGGAACGGGGTGAAGGGGATGATCTGCAGGTACTCGGGCGTGGATTCGCCGGGCAGCCGCATCTCGACGTAGTAGGGGCTGAGCGCCTTGTCCCAGACGTCCTCCCGGTTGTAGAAGACCGACGGGTCGGTCACGTGGTAGGTGCTGTAGACGTCCGCCTGCACCGAGAACAGGCCGGCCGGCACCCGGAGGTGAGCCTGGAGCCCGGCCGGCATGCTGCTCAGCGGCTTGTAGAGACCGGGAAAGGTGGCCGAGTAGGCGCGGATGATCGGGTCCGTCGGGTCGGCCACGTAGAGGTTCATCGTCCCGGTGTACGCGTCGACCACCACCTTCACCGAGTTGCGCAGGTAGTTCTGCCCGCCGGCCGACTCGTACTGCTGCGAGTAGGGGTAGGTGGTGGCGCCCGTGTAGGCGTCCTGGACCCAGTACAGCTTGCCGCCCATGACCACGATGTACGGCTTGTCGGACACCTGGAGGTAGGGGGCGATCTCCTGGATGCGCTCCTGGATGTTCCGGCGGTAGAGGATCTGCGTCCGGTCCTGGATCTGGCTCGACACCAGCAGGTTGAAGTCGCCCGTCCGCAGAGCCCACAGCGCCCGGTTGCCGCCCGTCAGCGGGACGCCGTGCGTGCCCGAGTAGCTGGTGTGCACGTTGTCGTTGCCGCTCGGGTAGTCGAACTCGGGCTGAGCCGATGGCACCAGCACGTAGTCCGACATGTCCCCGAAGTAGATGTCCGGCTGGGTGATCCGGATGGGGCCCGCCGGCGGGATGTCCCTCGCCACGTAGTCGGGCAGCCCCTCGCCCACGACCGCGCTGACCGGGCTGGCGGCCACGCCGTAGCCGTGCGTGTAGACCAGGCGCTGGTTCACCCAGCTCTGGGCCTGCGACGGCAGCCGGCCCGGTTCCAGGTCCCGCGCGGCGATCTCGAGCTGGACCGTCTGGCCGCCGATCGGGTAGCGGTCGAGCTGAATGTCGTTGAACGTGTAGTAGGTGCGGATGGACTGCAGCTGCTGGTACGTGTCCTGCAGCTGCTCGTTGTCCCAGAGGCGCAGGTTCTCGATGGTCGCCTGGTCGGCGTCGACCTCCTGCGGTGTCAGCCGGGCGTCGCCGGTGTAGGGCGCGGTCTGCACGTGGTTGAGCGCGAACGCGGTGCGGGTGCCCTGGATCTCGCGAGAGATGTACGGGGTCTCCTGGGAGAGCTGGGCCGGCTGCACGACGATCCGCTCCACGAGCGCCGGGTAGACCGTGGCCACGAGCGCGACCGCCAGCCACACGCCGACAGCGCCGAGGATGACGGGGGGACGCCGCAGCACGGCGTTCGCGAACAGCAGCGCCGCCAGCAGGACGCCCAGCACCGTCCGGAACAGCGCGAGGCCCGAGCGCGCGTGGACGTCGGTGTACCCGGCGCCCCAGACGACGCCGTTGTGGGAGAAGAGCAGGTCGTAGCGGTCCAGCCACGCGGCGGCGGCCAGCACGAGGGCGAACAGCCCGAGCAGGACCGAGACGTGGGCGATGGCCCGCGGCGGCAGCCGCAGGTCGAACGTGTCGCCGCGCCAGGCGTAGAACGCGAGCACCAGGAGGATCACGAGGAACAGCAGCGCGAACAGCCAGGTGACGATGTCGTGCAGGAGCGGCAGCGTCAGCAGGTAGAAGCTGACGTCAAGCCCGTAGACCGGCTCGTGCAGGCCGGTGGGGTTGTAGTGCATGAACAGCGCCAGCTCCTGCCACCGCGAGCCGACCCCGCCGGACAGGATCAGCGAGATGATCGCCATCGCGCCCAGCCCGATCGCCCCGGCGCCGCTCCAGAGGACCCGACGCCGGATCCCCACCGCGCGCAGCGCGCGGGCCTCCCGCACCCTCAGCGCCTGGGCGACGTTCACGGTGCCGAATGCGAACGAGATCACCAGGCTGCCGAAGAAGAGCAGCAGCTGCAGGCCCAGCTGCGTCAGGTACACGCTGCGGATGCCGAGCGAGTCGAACCACTCGATGTCCGTGACGAGCGTCACCGCAGGGGCGGTCACGATCACGACCAGGATCGCGGCTCCGACGAAAGCGAGGCCGATCCAGAAGCGTCGTGGAGGCCGCGGAATGCGCATCTCGGCGAAGCCGCTGAAGGGCGGCTGATCGAAGGGATCGAACGGGCCTCGAGAATAGCGGCGGGCCATGGGCGCTCGCAGAGCTTAGCCGGATTCCACGGACGACACGCGACTCGCACCGCGCCGTCCCGAGGCGAGCCGCGGTGCCCGCCGCCAGGGTCTACCCGGGGATGTGCTCCAGCACGCTGTCGATCAGGCCCCACTCCTTCGCCTGCACCGGCGTCATGAAGTTGTCGCGGTCGATGTCCCGCTCGACCTGCTCGCGCGGCCGGCCGCAGTGGCGGACGTAGAAGTCGATGATCTCTTCCCGCTGGCGGAGGATCTCCCTGGCGTGGATGTCGATGTCGGTGGCCTGGCCCCGGATGCCGGCGGACCACGGCTGGTGGATCAGGACCTGGGCGTGGGGCAGCGCGAAGCGCTTGCCGGGGGCGCCACCGGCCAGCAGCACCGAGGCGAAGCTGGCCGCCAGGCCGGTGCAGAACGTGCTCACGTCGGGCTGGACCAGATGCATGGTGTCGTAGATGGACCAGCCTGCGTTCACCTCGCCGCCGGGGCTGTTGATGTAGAGCGAGATGTCCCTCTCCGGGTCCTGGCTCTGCAGGAAGAGGAGCTGGGCTACCACCGTGTTGGCGAGGGTGTCGTCGATCGCGCTGCCGACGAACACGATGCGCGCCTGGAGCAGGCGCGAGTAGATGTCGTACGCGCGCTCACCACGGCCGGTGTTCTCGATCACGGTCGGGATCATCACGTTGGCTACCTCAAGAAACCGATGGGGCGGCGCCGCGGCGCGGCCTCGCTCATGGCCAGGAATGTGCTGAAGCGGGCGACGGTGCGCAGCGCGTCGTAGTCGAGCGCCTCGCTCATGCGCCGGAGCTGGACCCGCGGGTCCGCCTCCCAGGCGACCGCGTTCAGGGGCTCGCCGGCGCCCAGCTCGTGGGCCAGCTCCATGTAGAGCTCGCCCAGGGTGACCGAGAGCGCTCGGGCGACGGCGAGCAGCCGGTCCGTGGAGATGTCCTTGTGCCCGCGCTCCACCTCGGAGAGGTGGGCGACGGAGATGCCGGCCGGCCCGGCCACGTCGGCGAGCGACCACTCGCCGGCCTCGCGGCGCCGCCGGAGGATCGCGCCGAGGGTGGCGCGGACATGTTCTGCTGTTTCACTATGGGCGAAAGCCATCTTCTACAGGCGTAATGATAGCGCATGCGGAACACGAAGGGGAAGGCGGCGGCGGCTCAGCGCAGGTTGGCGGGGTCCAGCAGGGCCTCGCGGGGGCCCTCGATCACCTGCATGGAGCGCATGATCTCGATCAGCTTCTTCCGGCCCTTCGGCGGGCCGATCATGATCGCGCCGACCAGGCGATCGTCCAGGAAGAACAGCTTCCGGTAGAACTTCTCCTCGAACGAGTACGTGCGCACTGACTCGAGGTCGGGCTGCACGTCCGGGGTGATGCCCATGACCGCCAGCGTGGAGCCGAACATGGTCGTCGTGTAGGTGGGCACGTCGAAGAAGTCCTCGTCCTCCCCGCCCATGTTGTGCGCGGCCGTCTTGCCGTGCGCCTCGGCGTTGTCCCAGGTGCCCATCTGGTTGTGCTTGCGGACCATCTGGTCGTAGAACACGGCCACGTCGCCGGCTGCGTACACGTCGGGGACCGCGGTGCGCAGCTTGGAGTCGGTGACGATGCCGCGCCGGAGCTCGATGCCGGTGTCCCGGCAGGGCTCCACGTAGTAGTCGAGCCCGACGCCGTAGGTGAGCATGTCGAACTCGACGCGACGGTCGCACGCGGTCCGGGCCAGGAAGTGGCCGTTGCAGCGCGAGAAGCGCGTGACCTCGTCCTCGCACAGGAACTCGACGCCCATGTCCTCGCCGAGCTGACGGCAGAGCTGGCCGCCCTCGGCATCCAGCACGTAGCGCAGGAACCAGGGGCCGCGCATGATCCAGGTCACCCGGGACCGGCCCCGGTGGACGATGCCCTCGGCCAGCTCGTACGCGATGAAGCTGCCGCCCATCACGAGCACGCGCTCGGCGCGGTCGGCGCGCTCGATGATCGCCTTCGTGTCGTCGAGGGTCTGGAAGCCGTACACCTCGGACACGTCCTCGGAGCCCGGCCACGGCGGGGGCTTGGGCCGGCCGCCCGTCGCGACCAGGAGCGCGTCGTACAGGAACTCGTGGCCCCGGTTGGTCCGGACCAGCCTCTGGCCGGCGTCGATCTCGGTGACCCACGTCTCGAAGTGGACGTCCAGGCCCCGGCGCTCGTAGTCCTCGACCGTCCGCATCATCACCTTCTCCTCGCGGACCTGGCCGCGCAGGAAGCGGGGAAGGGCGACGCGGTTGTAGAGGGGGTGGCGCTCCGCAGCGATCATGACGATCGAGCAGTCCGGGTCGCGGGCCCGGAGCTCCTCGGCGCAGGTCTGCCCGGCGATACCGTTGCCGATGACCACGTAGCGCCGGGTCACCGGCGCACCCCGCTCACCCGCAGCTCCAGCGCGAAGACGCACGTGTGGTGCTCATCGTCGGCGAGATGGTAGCCGACCTCGGCCAGGTCGCCGCCGGCCGGGTGGCCGTCGGGCGCAAGCACGGCCACGGCGTCGACCCCGAGCGAGTCGGCCTCGAAGCGCAGCGCCATGAGCAGGTCCTGCAGCGCGGCGCCCGAGCCGCTCAGGAACGTCACGGGCAGGCGCCGGCGAAAGCCGGCCCGGATGAGCGCGAGCGCGCGGCCGCCGGCACCGACCCGGACCCGCCCCTGCTCGGCCAGCCGCTCGACGAGCCGGACGTCCACGTCCAGCGCGCCGTCGATCACATCCGCGCAGATGCCGCCGTAGGCGGCCAGCGCCGGGTCCTGGCGAACCCGTTCGGCCAGGTCCGCCGCCTCGACCGGCGAGGCCAGCCGGGGCGGGTCGCCGCCCTCCATCCGGCGGCCGGTCCAGGTCGCGCATTCGGCCAGCAGCCGAAAGCCCTCCGACGAGAACAGGGCTCTCGACTCCGGCTCCTGCGCGAAGAGCCGGATCTCCGCGAAGCCCAGGTCGCGGGCCTCGTCCGCGGCGCGCCGGACCAGCGCGCGGGCGATGCCCCGCCGGCGGTGGGTGGCCGCCACCCGCAGGCCCTCGTAGAACATGACCCCCGTCGCGATCGGGCGCAGCCGGTGTACGGCCACCACCGTGCCGTCCACCTCGGCCGCCTCGAAGCTGGCGCCCGGGTCGGCGACCCAGGAGTCGAACTGCTCCGGCAGGTAGTCGGCGCCGCCCCCGCCCTCGGCGACCATCTCGGTCACGCGCCGCCGGTCGGCCGGCCGCACCGGCCTGACGCTCAGGTCGAGGTCCGCGGCTGCCAGTGCAGCGCCCCGGCGACGACGTCGCCGGCCTCGTAGACGAGCGAGCCGTCCTCGTCGGGGCGCAGGTTGGCCCGCAGCCAGGCCCGCGCCCGCTCCTCGTCCCAGCCCCCGCCGGCGGCCGGGCGGCACTCCTCCAGGGCCTGCTCCAGGCCATCGTAGCGGTGGAACGTCGGGTACGTGGCCATCGTCACCTCGGGCGAGATTCCCAGCTGCCGCAGCAGCAGGAAGCAGTCGCGCAGGCGGGGCTCGCGGGGGCGCCCGGGGCCGGCCAGCACCTCTGCCGGGTGGCCGTGCGCCGAGTCGCGCAGCACCACGAACACCCGCTCCCGGGCCCCGCGCTCCAGCTTCTCGATGAACGGGACCACGTCGGCGACCGGGTACAGCACGTGCACACAGATGACCAGGTCGGCCGGCGCCGGCTCGGCGTCCTCCCACGTGCTGCCGATCACCGTCAGGTTGGGCGCGAGCGGGATGTGCTCCCGCATCCCCGCCGAGGGCTCGACCGCGGTGACCCAGTCCAGCCGCGCCGCCAGCGGGCCGGCGTGGCGGCCCGCCCCAGCGCCCACGTCGATCAGCGTCCGGTCGGGCCGGAGCCACGGCTCCAGGAAGTCGCGGAACCAGTCGACCTGGCCCCGCATCGACCGGGCGAAGCGGTGGGCGCGCCGGTCCCACCAGTCCGCCTCGTGCGAGCGCCCGATCTGGGTCTGTCGCGCCTCGACCAGGGCCCGCCAGTGCGCCGCCCAGTCGACGTCGAGCACCGCGTCCATGTGCTCCTCTATGTTGCGCTGCGACGTGTCGTCCCTGCCGTCGCCGCCGCCGTGACCGCAGCCGCCGCCGGCTTCGGCCTGGGCTTCCTGGTCGGGGCCCAGGTGGGGCCCATCTGGCTGCTCTGCGCCCGCACGTCCCTGCGCTACGGGGTATTCAGCGGGCTCGCGGTCGGGCTGGGCGCGGCGGTGGTGGACACCGCCTACGCCTGCCTCGGCGTGGCCGGCGCGGCCCGGCTGCTCCAGGTCCCCGGGCTGCGCCTGGGCCTGGGGCTGCTGGGCGCCTCGGTCCTGCTCCTGCTCGGTGCGCGGACGCTGTGGTCGGCCTTCCGCGTCCGGCTGGGCGCGGAGGTTGAGGCGGAGGTGGCCTCGCCGGGGCGGGCGCTGCGAACGTCCCTCGCCGCGACCGCCTCCAACCCGATGACCATCGCGTCCTGGGCGGCGATCTTCGCCGCCGCGTCGGTGGCCGGCGTGGCCCGCACCCCCGAGCAGGCGGTCCTCGTCCTGGCCGGCGTCGGCGCTGGGTCCATGAGCTGGTTCGCCGTGCTGAGCGCGGGCATGGGCCTGCTGCGGCGGCGGATCGGGACGCGCGGGCTGCGCCTGGCCGACGGCCTGGCGGGGCTGGGCCTCACCGGGTTCGGCGCCCTGCTCGGCTGGGAGGCGCTGCACCAGCGCGGCTAGGGGTGCGGAGCGGCTGGAGCACCAGCCGCTGCCGCGTTGACACCAGGCGCCCGGGGGCCCAGACTCGACCTCAGGCGCGGGTCCGCGCCCAGCCTCCTAGCCGCCCCGCCCCAGCCGGGACCACGTGGAGGCGAAGGGATCGAGCATCTCGGGCCGCTCGGACGTCATCTCGTTGGCCGCGCGGCCGTCGCTGGGGGACGAGCGCCAAACGGTCGAGGAGGTGCCGGCGTGACGCGGGACCGCAGCTTCAAGAAGGTGGTCCGCGGCCGCATGCTTCGGACCGGCGAGCCCTACACCGCCGCGCTGGCCCGCGTCCGGCGCACGGCCCCGCCCTCTCGACTCGCCCCCAGAGGAGGTCCCAGCATGTACCCGTTCCAGCGCTTCACCGAGCGCGCCAAGAAGGTGCTGACCTTCGCCCAGGAGGAGGCGCAGGCGGCCGGCCACGGCTACATCGGCACCGAGCACGTGCTGCTCGCTCTGCTCCGCGAGGAGCGCGGACTGGCGGGGATCGTGCTCTCCACGCTCGGCGTCGAGCTCCAGGGCGCGCGTGAGGCCGTCCGGGTCCTGCTGGGCGAGGCAAGGACGATCGGCGTCTCGCAGATCGTGCCGACCGCCCGCGTCAAGAAGGTGATCGAGATCGCGTTCGAGGAGGCCCAGCGCATGGGCCACCGCTACGTCGGCACCGAGCACCTGCTGCTCGGGCTGCTCGTCGAGGGGCACGGCGTGGCGGCCAGGGTCCTGGCCGACAAGGGCGTCACCCTGGAGAAGGCCCGGACAGAGGTCGGCCGGATCCTCGAGGCCGGCGCGCCAGAGCCGCCGCAGACACGCAGCGCCGCTGGCCCTGGCCCGGAGCAGCTGCTGATGCTGCCCGATCTCCAGGACCTGCTGCGCCGCGCCCAGGCGCTGGCAGCGGGCGGCGGGTTGGCCCTGATCGGGCTCGACCACCTGCTGCAGGCCATGGTGAGCACTTCCGCCGGCACCGAGGCCCTGGCCCGCCTGCTCGACGCGCGGCGGATCGCGGCCCTGGCAGAGCAGGCACTGGCCGCCCAGGACTTCGAGACTGCCGAAGGGCACCGTGCCACCGAGAAGCAGGCCCGGGAGGCGCTGGAGCAGGCCCTGGCCGCCTGGCGGAAGGAGCTCGAACCGCCCAGGGGCGTATGAGGCAGGTTCGAGTCAGTGAGCCTCCCCCGCCACCGCTTGCACAGCTTTCCCCCAGGTGTGCACAAGATCCTGGGACGCCAGTGCCTCCGAGGCACAAGATGTGGCCGGTGGTACGATCTGGGCCATGCCGGCGGACGCCGCCCAGCTGAGCGCGGTCGAGCGGGCCCTGCTCGCCCGCTACTGCACGAACGTGGACCGCCGCGTGTTCGCGCTGCGCAACCTGCCCGAGGTCGTCAGGGGCGCCCTCTTCAGTCGCTACTCGCGCACGGAGAAGTCGCTGCGCCGGGTCCTCCTCGACGAGTTCCTGACCGCCGGGCTCGACCTCGCGGCCGCCGACGCGGCGGAGGCTGCGGCGAGCCCGGTCGACGCGGCCAGGGCCGAGGAGTTCTACGCGAGGGTCCTGGTCGGCTACGGGGACGACTCCGTCGCCGAGCTGGCCGGGGCCCACCTGGCGGTTGAGCGGGTGTCCAACCTCGCCGCCAAGGCCCTGGAAGACGCGCGGATCGGTCTCTCGCCGCTGGAGAAGTCGACGCGGTACGTCCGCTTCGACCGGCCGGGGCCAGACGGCCGGATGCCGTACCACCGCGGCCCCGAGCTCGCCCACCCGGCCTACGAGCCCGCGCTGGACGGCCTGTTCGACGCCTACGGGTCGCTCCTCCCGGCCGTGCTCGACCGGGTGCGGGAAGCGCACCCGATCGAGGCCGGGGAGACCGAGCGGGCCTGGCGGTCGGCGACGCGGGCTCGGGCGCTGGACCTGCTGCGGGGCCTGCTGCCGGCAGCCACGCTGACCAACCTGGGCCTGTACGGCAACGGTCGCGCGTTCGAGTACCTGCTGACCAAGCTGGCGGCCGCTGACCTGCCGGAGTGCCGGGGCCTGGCGGGCGAGATGCATGCCGAGCTCGCCCAGGTCATTCCCGCGTTCGTGGGCCGGGCGCTGGACGAGCGCTACGGGGCCCCGGCCGCCGCCCACCTGGCCCGGACGCGCCGTCGGGTCGCGGAGCTGGCGCGCCGCCGGGTGCGGGCTGCCGTCCCCGACCGGCCGTCGCCGTCGCGCGTGGGAGCGGAGGTGCGGCTGGTCGAGCACGACCGGGACGCCGAGCGCCGCGTGGTCGCCGCCGCGCTGTTCCCGCACTCGGACCTGCCGCTGGCCGAGCTGGCCGGGCACGAGGTGGACGTGGACGCGGTGCTGGAGGCCGTGGCCGGCGGCCGGGCCAACCGCCGCCACCGGGCGCCGCGCGCGTTCGAGCACGCGCAGTACACGTTCGAGATCACCGCCAACTTCGGCGCCTATCGCGACCTGCAGCGCCACCGCATGCTGACGCAGGAGCGCCAGGCGCTTGGCACCGACCTCGGCTACGACGTGCCTCCCGACCTCGCCGCCTGGGGCCTCGAGCCCAGCTTTGGCTCGGCCGTCGAGCGCGCGGCGGAGGCGCACCAGGTCCTCGTGCGCGACCTCGGGTGGCCGCTCGCCCAGTACGCCGTGCCGCTCGCGTTCCGGCTGCGATGGTACTTCCGCCTCAGCCTGCGCGAGCTGTACCACCTTTGCGAGCTGCGCACCAGCCCGCAGGGCCACCCGGACTATCGCCACGTGGCCCAGGAGATGTTCCGCCGCGTCCGGGAGGTGCACCCGCGCCTCGTCGCCCACGCCCGCTTCGTGGACCTGGGCCCGGGCGAGGAGCTGGAGCGGCGGGCATCCGAGCGCCGCATCGACCGCCGGCTGGCCGAGCTCGGCGAGGGCGGCCGTTGAGCCGCGTTGCACCGGCGCCCGAGCCGCTCGCCACCGGCCAGCTGGTCGCCCGCGCGCTGCGCGAGGCCGGCGCGCCCCCGGTCTTCACGCTGAACGGCGGGCACCTCTGGGGCGTCTACCTGGGGGCCGAGCAGGAAGGGCTCCGGCTCCTGGACGTCCGGCACGAGCAGACCGCCGGGTTCGCCGCCGAGGGCTGGGCCCGGGTGACCCGGGGCGTAGGCGTCGCGGCGGTGACCGCGGGCCCCGGCGTGACGAACGCGATGTCCGCGCTCGCGGCGGCGCGGCAGAACGACAGCCCGGTGCTCGTCCTGGGCGGCCGCGCGCCCGCGGCCCGCTGGGGCATGGGCTCCCTGCAGGAGCTGGACCACCTGCCCCTGGTGGCCACCCTGACCAAGTCGGCGGCCACGATCGAGGACGCCGGCCGCGCGTACGGCGCCACCGCGGACGCCGCCCGTCTGGCCCTGAGCGGGCGCACCGGCCCCACGTTCCTGGACGTGCCGATCGACGTGCTGTTCTCGTCGGCGCCGGCGCCGGACGCTCCCGGCGCGGACCCCGGCCCCCACCCCGGCCGGGAACCGGACCCGGCCGACGTGGACCGGATCGCCGGCCTCCTCCGCGGCGCGGAGCGGCCGGCCATCGTGGCCGGGGGCAGTGTCTGGTGGGCGCACGCGGAGGACGAGCTCGTGCGGCTCGCCGAGGCGGCGGGTGTGCCGGTCGTGCTCAACGGCATGGCGCGCGGGATGCTGCCTCCCGACCACCGGCTGTTCGCCTCGCGCGCCCGCGCCACGGCGCTGGGCCAGGCCGACCTGGTGCTGGTGGCCGGCGTCCCGCTCGACTTCCGGCTCGGCTACGGCCAGCCTCCGGCGGTCGCCGAGGACGCCCGCCTCGTCTACGTGGACGTCGACGACTTCCGCAAGCACCGGCCGGCGGCGGCGGCGCTGTACGGCGACCTGCGCGCCGCCCTCGGGGCGCTCGCGGAGGCCGTGCGCGACATCCGCCCGCGGCTCGACTGGATCGAGCGGGTGGCGGCGGCCGGCCAGGCCGCCCAGGCCAGGGACGCCGGGCTGGCCGCGACGGACGGCGCGCCGGTGCACCCGGCCAGGCTGGTCGCCGAGGTGGAGCGGTTCTGCGACCCCGACGCGATCCTGGTCGGCGACGGCGGCGACTTCGTGTCGTTCGCCGGCCGGCTGGTGCACCGCCGGCGGCCAGGCCTCTGGATCGACAGCGGGCCGTACGGCTGCCTCGGCAGCGGACCCGGGCACGCGCTGGCGGCCAAGCTGGCGCACCCGGACCGCCAGGTGCTGCTGCTGTCCGGGGACGGCGCCTTCGGGTTCTCGGCGATGGAGTTCGAGACGCTGGTCAGGCACCGCGTGCCGATCGTCTGCGTGGTCGGCAACAACGGCATCTGGGCTCTGGAGAAGCATCCGATGCAGCGCCTGCTGGGCAGGTCCATGCTGGCGGACCTGGCGCCCGGCATCCGGTACGACCATGTCGTGGAGGCGCTGGGCGGCCACGGCGAGCTGGTCGACCGCCCGGAGGACGTGGCGCCCGCGCTCAGGCGCGCGTTCGCGTCCGGCGTGCCCGCCTGCGTCAACGTGATCTGCGACCCCGAGGCCGAGTACCCGCGCTCCGCAGTCCTCGCATGAGCGGAGCCGGTGCTCTGGGTTGCCCGTGAGGATAGGCCGGTGGTGTGAAATGGACGTCGAGATGACGACTGCCGTCGAGGTCAGCGAGGAGGCGAACGAGTGGCGGACGGCCCAGCGCCAGTTCGACGCCGCCGCCGAGATCATCGGGCTGGAGCCCCACCTGCGGGAGGTCCTGCGCGAGGTCCAGCGCGAGTTCACGTGCCACTTTCCGGTCGAGATGGCGGACGGCAGCATCGAGGTCTTCACGGGCTACCGGGTGCAGCACAACATCAACCGGGGCCCGGCCAAGGGCGGCATCCGCTACCACCCCGACGTCTCGCTGGACGAGGTGAAGGCGCTGGCGATGTGGATGACGTGGAAGTGCGCCGTCGTCAACATCCCCTACGGCGGCGCCAAGGGCGGCGTGATCGTCGATCCCCGGCGGCTGAGCCCGCGCGAGCTGGAGCACCTGACCCGGCGGTTCGCGGCCGAGATCTCCATCCTGATCGGGCCCGACCGCGACATTCCGGCCCCGGATGTGAACACGGACGCCCAGGTGATGGCCTGGATCATGGACACGCTGTCCATGCACGCCGGCTACTCCGTCACCGCCTCGGTGACGGGCAAGCCGATCGAGGTCGGCGGCTCCCTGGGCCGGGTCGACGCGACCGGCCGCGGCGTCATGATCTGCACGCTGGCGGCCCTGGACCATCTCGGCATCAGGCCCCACGCGGCGCGGGTCGCGGTGCAGGGATTCGGCAACGTCGGGAGCACGTCCGCCCGGCTGCTGCAGGAGGCCGGCTGCACGGTGGTGGCGGTCTCCGACGAGTACGGCGGCCTGTACAGCCCGGCGGGCCTGCCAGTCCGGAGACTGATCGAGCACCGGCGCGAGCACGGCCGGCTCGACGGCTTCGACGACGCGGAGACGCTGGCCCCGGACGGCCCGCTGTTCGTCGACTGCGACGTGGTGGTGCCCGCGGCGATCGGCAACCAGCTCACGTCGCGCAACGCCGGCCAGGTGAAGGCGCGGCTGGTCGTGGAGGCCGCCAACGGACCGACGACGCCGGAGGCCGACGAGATCCTGCAGCGCAACGGGGTCTTCCTGGTCCCCGACATCCTGGCCAACGCCGGCGGCGTGACGGTCAGCTACTTCGAGTGGGTGCAGGACCTGCAGTCGTTCTTCTGGTCCGAGCACGAGGTCAATCAGAAGCTGCAGGCGATCATGCAGAGAGCGTTCGCCGAGGTGCTCACGCTGGCCGAGGCCCGGGATCTGCCGATGCGCATGAGCGCCTACGTGCAGGCCGTACAGCGGGTGGCGGCGGCGACCAGGGACCGCGGGCTGTACCCCTGAATCGTGTCGTGGCGAACGGTCCGGCTCCCCGCGAGACCAGCATCGAGTTCGTCCTGCTCTGCGACGCGGCCCAGACCACCCAGGACGGCAAGCTCTACGTTCTGGGCGGCGGCTGGTCCCAGACCTTCCGGATGCTGCCGCCGCCGGGCAGCGACGTCCCTGCGCCTCCCAATGGGTTCGCGATCGCCGCGTCCTTCCTGATCGACTGGAACGACGCCAACCGGCCGCTCGGCATTCGCGTGACCGTCGAGCACCAGGACGAGAGGCCGCCGCTGTTCGAGGTGCGAGCCCAGGTCACGGCCGGCCGGCCGCCCCAGATGTCGCCGGGCGACCCGCTGCGGGCCGTGATCGCGATCCCCGTGCTGATCAACTTCCCGGAGCCGGGGGGATACTGCGTCCGCGCGCGGATGGACGAGGCGCCCCACGAGGTGGTCGTGCGCTTCCGCGTCAATGACGCATTCCTCACCATTCTTCCTCAGCCGCTCTCCTGACGCCCGCCGCCGAATCCCCGGCTATCCTCACCTGTCGTGCCCGTCCCCAGCCTCTCGTCGCTGCTGCGCCTCGCGACCGTGGATGTCCGGCCGCTGCGCCGGCGCGACTTCCGCCTGCTGCTGCTCGGGCAGCTGTTCTCGATGCTGGGCAGCATGGTGACGTTCGTGGCGGTCCCGTTCCAGGTGTACCAGCTCACGCGCTCGTCGCTGGCGGTCGGCGTGATCGGCCTGGTCGAGCTGGGGCCCGTGCTGACGTTCGCGTTCCTCGGGGGTGCGCTCGCGGACGCAAACGACCGCCGGCGCATGGTGCTGCTCGCCGAGGCGGGTGCCGCGGTCACGTCCGCGCTGCTCCTGGTCAATGCGCTCCTGCCGGCGCCCCGCCTGTGGGCGATCTACGTCGTGGCCGCGGTACAGGGGGGCCTCTTCGCGATCATGCGACCCTCGCTGGACGCGATGGTGCCGCGCCTGGTGCCCTCGGAAGAGATCACGGCGGCCGGCGCCCTGAACTCGCTGCGGGGCACGGTCGCCATGGTGGGCGGCCCGGCGCTGGCCGGCGTGCTGATCGCCGCCGCCGGCCTGCCGGCCACCTACGGCGTGGACGTGACCGGCCTGGCGGTGTCCCTCGCGGCGCTGGCGATGATGCGCGCCGTGCCGCCGCCCGCTGGCGCGGAGCGGCCGAGCCTGCGGCGGGTGGTCGAGGGCGTGCGCTACGCGCGCAGCCGCCCCGACCTGCTGGGCACCTACCTGGTGGACATGACCGCCATGTTCTTCGGGATGCCGGAGGCGCTCTTCCCTGCGGTGGCCGCCGGGCTGGGCGGGCCGCGGGTCCTGGGCCTGCTCTACTCGATGCCGGCCGTCGGCGCGCTGGTGGCGACGGCCACCAGCGGCTGGACCGGCCGGGTGCACCGCCACGGCTGGGGCGTGATCCTGGCCGCCACGGCGTGGGGACTGGCGATCGTGGGGTTCGGCCTGGCCGCCTCGCTGCCGCTGGCGCTGCTCGGCCTGGGCGGCGCCGGCGCCGCGGACGCGGTCAGCGGCATCTTCCGGGGGGCCATCTGGAACCGGACGATCCCGGACACGCTGCGCGGGCGCCTCGCCTCGATCGAGCTGCTCAGCTACTCGAGCGGGCCGCTGCTGGGCAACGCAGAGTCGGGTGTCGTGGCCGCGCTGGCGAGCGTGCGCGCGTCAATCGTGTCGGGAGGCGTCCTGTGCGTCGCGGGCTGCCTCGCATGCGCGCTGCTCCTGCCGGGGTTCAGGGCGTTCGACGGGCGGGACTGGGCGAGGGAGCAGACAGGCGCCGCGCCGGCGGGCTGAACCACCTGGAGGTCGGCGCGCCCAGGCCGGCCTCAGATCTCCCGACGCCGAAAGCTCCACAGCGTCAGGCCGACCATCACCAGGAACCACAGCGCCGTCCACAGCAGGAAGGGGACGGCGGGGCCGTCCGACACCGCGAACGGGTTCGCCGCGTTCAGCGGGCCCGCCGCCCGAAGCCCGGCCACCACGGAGGCCGGCTCCATCGCGTAGACGGCCGCCCGCCACAGTCCGTCTGTGGGCAGCAGCAGCCTGCTGACGACGCCGGCGGCGATAAGCCCGTTGTTCCCGATCGCCTGGCCGATCCCGCCCAGGATGCCGCCCACCCAGCCGACGAAGTAGCAGATGAGCGGGATGATGGCCGCCGTCATGCCGGCCAGCCTGGTCGACAGCATGAGGGCCAGCGTGGTCAGCACCAGGCCGATCGCCGCCACGTACACCATGAGCTCGACCGGGCGGGGCGGCACGTAGCCGGTGGCGATGTCGACCACGGCCAGCTCGAGGATGGCCGAGCCGGCCGTGTACATGACCACCAGCGCGGCCAGGCCCAGCCACTTGCCGAGCACGAGCTCGCTGCGGCGGACGGGGCGGGCCAGCAGCGCCAGCACGATGTTGGACTCCACGTCGCCCGAGATGCTGGGCGCGGCCACCAGCACCGACATCAGGGCCAGCACGGCCGCGAACAGGAACGTCACCAGGATCAGCGTCTGCGAGGCGATCAGCCGCACCTGGACCTCGCCCAGCGGCTGCCCGCCCGGCCCGTTCGTGTGCGCGATCTCGGAGAAGCCCCAGCCGGTCGCGCCCACCACCAGCACGGTCAGGACGAGCACGGCCAGCAGCAGCTTGCGCCGCGACGCCTCCCACATGGTCAGCCTGGCGAACGTCAGGACGGGCGCCAGGTCGGGCATCAGCGGCCGCTGCTCAGGAGCTGCAGGAAGCGATCCTCCAGCGTCTGGTGTCGCGGCTCGACGGCGTGCACCCGGCCCCCCAGCCGCACCAGCTCAGCGACCAGGTCCGGCACCCGCTCCGGCTCCAGGCCGCGGACCAGCAGCCACTCGCCGTCGTCATCCATCTCGCCGTACGCGCGAACGGACTGCCGCTGCCTGGCGTCCAGCCCGGTGACGCGGATCCGGCAGGACTGGCCGGCCAGCAGCTCGTCCAGCGTCCCGGTCGCGATCACTCGGCCGCGATCCACCATGGCCACCCGGTCGCAGACCATCTCCACCTCGGTCAGCAGGTGCGAGTTGAGGAAGACCGCGGTGCCGCGCTGCCGCAGGTGGTGGATCAGCTGCCGCACGTCGTACCGGCCGACCGGGTCGAGCGCGCTCGTCGGCTCGTCGAGGAAGATCAGCTCAGGCGATCCCAGCAGCGAGACGGCGATCCCGAGCCGCTGCTGCATGCCCTTGGAGTAGGTCCGCACCCGGTCGCCGTCCCGGTCGCGCAGACCGACCAGCGTCAGCACCCTGTCGATCTCCTCGGGCCACGCGGACCGCGGCAGCCGGGCCAGCTCGCAGTGGAGTCGCAGGACCTCGCGGCCGGTCAGCCACGGCTGATAGCGAAACAGCTCGGGCTGGTAGCCGACCCGGCGCCTGGTCGGGATGTCGCCGATGGGCTGGCCGAGCACCCAGCCCTCGCCGCCAGTCGGCGCCAGGAGGCCGAGCAGCAGCTTCACCGCCGTCGTCTTGCCGGCGCCGTTGGGCCCGAGGAAGCCGAACACCTCGCCGCGGGGCACGGTCATGGTCAGGCCGGCCAGGGCGACGGTCCGGCCGAAGTGCTTCGACAGCTCGACGCAGTGGATGGCGGGGGAGGCGGCGGCCGTCACGGCCGCCGCCTGCCTCTCCTGGAGATCTACCAACGTATTCCAGTGTGCATCGCCCGCCCCCTGCCGAGAGTTACGTAAGGCCGTTCGCCACCGTCAGCAGCTGGTCCTCGGTCAGCGTCCCGGCGACGCCGTACACCCTCCCGTTCTTGATCCAGATGACCGCACTGCCGAGGCCCGTGTTGTCGCCGACTGCGGTGCCGTTCACGCCCTGGACCCGCACGGTGTGGGCGTTGGCCAGTCCGGCCGGGATCGGCAGCGGCAGGTTGCCGGTCGGACTGTCGATCTCGCTGATCGCGGCCCGGACGGTCGGGCTCAGGCCCGGCTGGGCGAGCAGCGAGCTCTTGATGTCGGCCACGGAGGCCCCCGTCGAGCTCACCTGCGGCGACTTCATCTCGGCGACGGCCAGGATGGGACCGGCCGACGCGATCGCGTTCCGCACCGCCTGCTGCCCCGCCTGGTCAGAACCGGCGCCGGACCTGTCGGCCTGCGCCTGCTGGGCCAGCTTGCCCAGGTCGCCGTAGACCGCGGTCTCGGCCGGGCCGATCACGACGGTCAGCGTGCTGCCCTGGAGCTTCCGCGGCGCGCTGCCGGCAAAGGTCACGGTGCCGGTGGACCCGCTGACCGCGGCATACGTCACCGGCGCCCCCGCCAGGGCGGACGGCAGCCTGTCCGCGGCCACCTGGATGGCGGGCAGGCCCGAGACCCGGGCCGCGTCACCGGCCGTCTCGGTCTGCTGCAGCTCCGGCTGCTTCGTCCACTTCACGTCGCCCCAGGTCGAGAACGCGTCGAGCCCGGTCAGGTCTCCGCTGGTGATGGTCACCGGGGAGACCTGGGTCGGCTGGAAGATCCTGACCAGGTTGCTCGCCAGCGGCGTGAAGGCCATGGTCGCCGCCAGGCCGACTGCCACCACCGCGGCGGCGAGCCCGCCGAACGCGGGGCGCCGCCAGCCGCGCACGATCGTCAGGCTGCGCGGGGCGGGCCGGGCCCCCCCCTTGACGCGCTCCAGTGCGGCTGCGGGATCCACGGTCGCCGGCGGGACAGCCAGCAGCGCCATCGCGTGCCGGGCGTCGTCCGCCACGGCCGCGAACCGCTCCCGGCACTCGGCGCACTCCCGGTAGTGAGACCGGGTCTCATCGTCCAGCGCATGCGGCTCGTCGTAGAGGCGGCGCAGCGCTCCGTCAGTCAGGTGTCGCACGGGTGATCTCCTTCCTCAGCGCTTGCTCGGCACGCCTGAGCAGGGTGCCGACCTGGCCCGCGCCGACGCCCAGCGCGGCGCCGACCTCGACGTAGCTCAGTCCGCTGTACCGAAGGGCCAGGACCGAGGCGGGCTTGCTCGGCAGCCTGGCCAGCGCGTCGCGGACGAGGCGGCGGTCCTCCCGGGCCTCGACCACCTCCTGCGGGTCGACCGGCGACCGGTTCCCGCGCCTGGCCTCCGCCAGCTCGCGCCGCTCCCGGCGCTTGCGGCTGCGGATTCGGTTCAGCGCGGTATGGATGGCGGCCCTGTGCAGCCAGCCAGGCGCATACCCCGCGTCCGGCCGGTGCTTTCGATGGAAATCGAGGAAGACCTCCTGGGCCACGTCCTCTGCCTCCGCGCGGTCGGCCAGGACGCGGTTGGCGACGGCGACCACCTTGCCGTACTCCGCCATGAAGAGGCGATCGAAGGGCTCCGCTGGCGCAGGCGGTGGGGGCCTGTCTGGCCCCGGCTCGTGGGTCATCAGTTTCGCGGACTTGCCAACCACATCACGTGACGCACCGTGCCACCGCCGATTGTGACAGGAGCTGCCGCGAGTCCTCGAGGTGCTGCGGGCCTTAGAGCGGCTCTAGTAGAAAATGGTGCGCGTGCGGTGGTAGGGACGCACCGGGTACAGGCCCTGCGAGCGGTCCCACAGGATCCAGTCCACCTGGACGGCCGTCAGCTCCCGGCCGCGCTCGGCCAGCGCTGCGCGCAGACGCTCCACGGCCACGACCGTCGAGGCCCTGATCTCGACCTCGGCCGGCTCGCCCGGCCGCAGCTCCTCCCAGCCGTCGATCCGCCTGGCCAGGCCGGCCGAGTACTCCAGCGCACCGAAGTGGCGCAGCACCTGCGGCAGCTTGTAGTCGGGGAAGCACGTCAGCGCCTCCAGGTCGGGAAAGCTCGCGACCCCCGCCCCGTGCAGGTCGGCGGCCGCGATCTGGGCCCGCTTGAGCAGCGGCACGCGCCTGCCCCCGTAATCGGCGATGTCCGCGTAGGACCGCAGCCGCTCCGACAGCGTGCGAGCGGTCCCGGCGGCCGTGGCCGCAACCAGCCCGTCGAAGCCGTGCTCGCCGAGCTCCCGCAGAGCCGCGGCGCGCTGCTCCAGCATGGGCAGGTCGCCGACCAGGTCGCGCAGCCGCCCGGCGGTCATCCCGGCCAGGGTCGCGCGGTCGCTCAGCCCGGCCCCGGCGGAGAAGGCGTCCCGGAGCCGCTCGGCCAGCTGCCAGTAGCCGCCGGCGGCGCCCCCCCAGAATGAGAAGTTGACCGTGTCCAGGACGAGCAGGTACCGGACGGTCTCAGCGGCCGGCCCGGCGTAGTGCCGCCGCCCGTCCCAGGCCGGCACGGGCCGGCCGGCGATCTCCCGCAGCAGCCGGTCGAGGGGGCCCTGCCGGACGTCGCGCGCCTCGGCCACGACGCCGGCGCACGCGGCGCGGACGCCAAGCGGGTCAGCTGGCGACAGGGCGGGCGCGCTCCAGCCGCCGGATCTCGTCCTCGATGAGCTTGAAGTCCCTCTGGGGCAGCTGGTGGATGTGGCCCTGGAAGGCCAGGGTCCAGTGCTCGGGCGGCCATTTGCGGACGTACTCCAGCCGGTAGGCGAGCTCCTTCGCGGGCACCCACTCGGATTCCTCGAGCGCGACGTCGGGGCGGATGCGCACGCGCCACGGGTAGTCCTCGTCGCGCCGGGTGCTCCGCCACACGTGCGTGTGGTCCTCGAACATGGCCGAGGTCAGCGTGCAGACCGCCGTGAAGACCATCCGGCCGGTGACGTAGTAGAGCAGGCGGTCACCCGGCTTCATGACCTCGGCGCGGCGGCGGTGGCGCGTCTTGATCCCCTGGATCGTGAACGTGCGATCCTGCGTCTTCCGGAAGTTCTCGAGGGAGCTGACGATCATCCAGTGCTGGGCGTTCCGGGGAGCCCTGGCCACCTTTCGCCGGCGGTTCCTGCTCCTGCCGCCGCCAGGCTCGGACGACTCGGACATGGGGAGATGCTAACCAACTCCCGCCGGGGTGGGGCGGCGCCGGGCGTACCCTCGGGCCCGGATGTTCGAGTTCGAGATCGTGGCCCGCGAAGGGGCGGCCCGGCGCGGGGTCATCCGGACCTCCCACGGGAGCATGGAGACGCCGGGTTTCTTCGGGGTCGCCACCCGCGCCGCGCTGAAGGGCCTGGACCCGGGCGTCGCCCGCGCGGCCGGCGTCCAGGCGCTCATCTGCAACGGCTACCACCTGGCCGTGCAGCCCGGACCGGACGTGGTGGCGGCCGCGGGCGGTCTGCACCGCTTCATGGGCTGGGACCGCGTGCTGGCCACCGACTCGGGCGGCTTCCAGATCTTCAGCCTTCGCCACGGGCAGGTCGCCGACGAGCTGAAGGGCCGCCGGCGGCTGCGGGCCGGACCTGACGCGACAGGGCAGGGCGACGACGATCCCCTGGAGGCCGTCCGGGTCGACGAGGGCGGCGCCGACTTCCGCTCCTACCTGGACGGCGGCCACCACCGATTCACCCCCGAGAGCAACATGGCGCTGCAGCGCTCGCTCGGCGCGGACGTGCTGTTCTGCCTGGACGAGTGCACGCCGTTCCACGTGCCGGAGGCGTACACCCGCGCTGCCGCAGAGCGCAACGTGCGCTGGGCGCGGCGCTGCCTGGACGCGTACGCGGACCTCGGGATGGCCGGCGGGCAGGCGCTCTTCGGGATCGTGCACGGCGGCGTCTATCCGGACCTCCGCCGGTACTGCGCGGCGGAGATCACGGCCCTGGGCTTCTCGGGCTTCGGCATCGGCGACTGCCTGGGCGAGACAAAGCAGGACTGGTACCGGGTGGTCGAGCTCGTCAGCCCGCTCCTTCCCGACGAGCGCCCGCGGCACCTGCTGGGGGTGGGGGAGCCGGACGACCTCGTCGAGGGCGCGCTCAGGGGCATCGACACGTTCGACTGCGCGATGCCGACACGCATCGCCCGGCACGGGCAGGCCCTCCACCTGGACCTGCCGCGGTTCCGGCTCGACCTCGGCGCGTCGGACCGCCGCCTCGAGGACGAGCCCGTCGAGTCCGGCTGCCCGTGCTCCGCGTGCACCCGGTTCGGCCGCGCCTACCTGCACCACCTGGTGCGGGCACGCGAGATGCTCGCGATCGCGCTGATCGCCGAGCACAACCTGTCCGTCACGGTCCGGCTCCTGGCCAGGATCCGCGAGGCGATCGCCGCCGGCCGGCTCGCTGAGCTGCGGTCGGAGATCCTGGGCGCGCGCCGGGGCCCGGCGGCCTGAGAGAGGTCGGGCGGGGTCGGGTCGGGGCCCGGCTTTTCAGGGCCTTTGCAAATCCGTCGGGACAGACGCGGCCCGGTCGCGTATCGTCCAAGGTTCGACCTATGCGCGCTGCAAAGTTCGATCCGCATCGCCAGAACCCCCCTGCCGCCCCGCCGGGGCAGGAGGAGCCGGCGGGCGTCGAGCCCGCTCCAGCCGGCCCGACCGGCGTCCCCGCGGCGCCGCGTCTCCGGCCGAGCCTGCCCGCGGCGGCCGAGCCGGTGGCGCCGGCCGGCCCGTTCAGCCTGGCCGCGCCGCCCGCCCAGCCCCAGCGGCCGGTTCAGCCGGCTCGCCGGCCGGAGCCTCCGCGCCAGTCCGTCCCCCGATATGCGGCGGAGGCCTGGCGAGACGACGCCGGCGGGGGGCCGCCCGGGGTCCAGTACCGCTCGACGGCGCCGGTGCCGCCGAGCCCGGCTCGCTATGGCCACGAGCCGCCCGGCGCCGAGCCGCGCTTGAACCACCGGCCCGATGCAGACACGGTGTACTGGCCGCCGGCCGGGCCTCCCCAGCCGCCGGCCGGTCGGCCGGCCCCAAGGCCGGAGCCGCAGTACCGTTCGAGCACGCCTCTGCCCGCCGGGCCGCGCTACGCGCCAGCGGCGAGCGTTTCCCCGCCGCCGGCACCGGAGCCGCCGGCGCCGCGCCGAGCGGCCGCCTCGTCGGTCCCGGCGGAGCCGAGTGTGCCCTACCGGTCACAGGCGCCGCCCCCCTACGCCGGCCCGGAGGTAGCGCCTCCGCCCGCTGCGCCGGAGCCGCGCGTGCCCTACCGGGCGCAGGCGCCGGCCCCGTACACCGTCCCTCAGGCGGCGCCCCCGCCGGGTCCGCCGCAGCCGCAGTACCGCTCCACCGCGCCGCAGCCGCCGGCGCTCCGCTACGCCGCCCCGCAGGAGCGCCCATCGGAGTCTGCTCCGCGCCCGCCTACCGTCGCGTACCGGGCGGAGCCGGTCGCGCCGTACACGCCGCCGGCACCGTCGCCTCCGGCACCGCTCCCGCCGGCACCGCTCCCGCCAGCACAGCTCCCGCCAGCACAGCTCCCGCCGGCGCCCCGCTATCCGACCGTCGGCGCGGAACCGGCCCGGCGCGGCGGGCTGGCGCGGCTTCTGGCCCAGCCGGCCCCGGGGCCGGCGCGCCTGCCCGCGCCGGTGGCAGCGGGCGAGATCGAGATCGGGCGACTTCAGTTCCGCGACCTGCCTACCGTGCTCGAACTTGTGAACGCGGACCTGCTCCCTGGCCAGCCGCGCTGCGACCGGACGGCGCTTGACATGGCGCTGCGGGGCGAGTCCCCCGTCGATGGCCAGTGGTGGCAGGAGCTCTCCGGCGTGGAGTCGCTCGTGGCCAGGCGCGCCGGCCAGGTGGCCGGGGCCGTGTCGTACGCGATCGCGTCGCGGGACGGCAGCGGCTGGATCCTCTGGATGCACGCGCGCGAGGAGCGGGCGGTGATCGAGGCCCTGACCGACCGCGTCCTCGGCGAGCTCAGCGGCTGCACGCACCTGTACGCCTTCTGGATCGCCACCGCGCTGACGCTCGGCCTCGAGGCGCTGCCGGTCGGCCACCGGCCGGTCACCCACGAGGTGGTGCAGACCCAGGGGCTCACCGGCCGCGACTCGTGGCGCTACCTGGTCGCCCCGCTGGGCCGGGCGGCGCTCCTGGCAGCCGGGCCGGACGTGGCCTCGGTCAACCCGTGCGCGAGCCACCGGGAGATCCCGGCCTGGCGGCTCACCGTCGGCGGCACCGATCAGCCCGTGGCGGCGGCCGAGATCGCGCTCGGGAGCGACGGCTGCGCGGCGCTCTGGTGGATCGAGGTGGACCCGGCGCACCGTCGGCGAGGGATCGGGCGCCAGCTGCTCGGCCAGGCGATGAGGTTCCTCGCGTCCAGCGGCGCGCGCACCGTGGGCACGTTCGTGGACCACGACGACCCGCGGGAGCGCGACCGCCGGCCGGTGCTGCGGCTGCTGAGCTCTGCCGGGTTCCAGGAGATCGACGGGCTCTGGTCCTACGAGTCGTCCCGCCGCCGACCACGATAAGCGGATCGGCGGCAGCGTAAGCAAGGGCTTCGCCCGAGCGTATGAGTCCGTCTTCCCTACGCCGCCGAGGTCACAGACAGTCGCGGAGCGATGCACCGAAGGTGCCCCATGTCCCAGAAGGAGGGGGTTCCGGAAGGGGGGGCCTGCCCCCCCTTGCAATTTTTCAGGCTTCGGGCAGCAGCGCGATCAGGTTGCGGAGCTGGGAGAGGTGGGCGAACTCGTGCTGCGTCACCTGCTCGCACACCTGGAGCAGGGTCAGCTCGCCCTGCTGGGGGTCGAGGACCACACGGCGCCAGTCGGGCGTGGGCAGGCCGCGCAGGAGGTCCACCGTGCGCCGGCGCACGCGGCCGAACCCCTGCACCAGCTCGTCCACGGCGAGCGACAGGTCTGGCTCGTGCGTGGGGTCGATCGAAGCCCTGACCGGCAGCTCACGCTGGCCGTCGAGGTAGGCGCGGCGGAGCAGCGCGTCTACGCTCGAGCCCGCGCTGGAGAGATGGCCGACGACCTCCTTCAGGGTCGGGAAGGCCGGGCCGTGACGGTAGCCGAGGCGGGGCTCGTCGAGCCCCGAGACCAGGTCGCCGACCCGCTCCGGGACGACGCTCAGAAGCACGACGACCTCCTCCCGATTGAGCTGGCCAGGCGCTGTCACAACTCAAGGTTATCCAGCACCGCGGGGGGACGCGGCGCCCGCACCTGCCTATACTCGGGTCCGGTGGCCACAGCCCTGGAACAGACCAAGTGCGACCGCTGCCAGGCGCAGCTCGCGAAGGACGCCGCCTACTGCGACAGGTGCGGCGAGCGGACGCGGAAGGCGCGCCGCATGGTGCGGCTCGCGATCCGTGTCGAGCTGCTGGCTCTGGTGCTGGTGGCCGCGCTGATCATCGGGTTCACGCTGATCTACTCGGCGCAACGCTAAGTTTGCAAGAGGGGGCGGGCCCCCCCCTTCCGGAACCCCCCCTAACAGATGCAAGGGGGGGCGGGCCCCCCCCTTCCGGAACCCCCCCTCTTCTTGGGATTTCCGGTGCACCTTCGGTGCATCCCTTCGGGGCTGCAGTTAATGTGGTCGGCGTCGGGATCACGGACTCATACGCTCGGGCTAAGCCCTTGCTTACGCTGCCCTTGAGTCCTTCCTCCCTGGGGGCTCAGCGGCGGTAGAGCGCCCTGCCCTCCAGCTCGTCCTTGTTCAGGCGCTTGTTGAGGTGCAGCCCCTCCAGGAGGAACTCGGCCACGGACGCCCGAACCTCCGGCCGGTCGGGCAGCTGGAGGCGCTTCAGGGCGGCGGCCAGCTCCGGGGTGTCGCCCAGAGCCCGGACGTATGCGGACGACGGCATGCCCTCGCCGACCTCGACGATCTCGCCGTCGTCGAAGCGCGCGACCAGATTCTCGAACTGGCCGGCGGCGAAGTAGCGACTGAAGACGGAGCTGACGGCCGCCCGCTGGATGCGGTCCAGGACCTGCTCCTCCTTGCCCTCGTCCAGCGCCTCGATCTCCACGCGGCCGTTCGTCGAGGCGGCCAGGAAGCGCAGGTCGGCGATCCGGGGCACGGCCACGGACTCGTTCACCCGCACCGCGCGCCGGACCGCGTTGGCGGCCAGGTTCTCGTAGTTGCCGATGGACATGCGCACCGAGACCCCCGACGACTGTGAGATGTGGGGGCTGCGCCTGGCCAGGTGCGTCATCTCCGCCACGATCTCCTTCATGAACGGCGGGATGACCACGTCGACCTCGTCGGGCATCCTGGCCCCCTCGGCCTCCATGATCGCGATCTCCTCGCTCGCGGCCAGCGGGTAGTGCGTGCGAACCTGGGACCCGAAGCGGTCCTTGAGCGGCGTGATGATGCGCCCTCGCGACGTGTAGTCCTCGGGGTTGGCGCTGGCCACGACGAGCAGGTCGAGGGGCAGCCGGATCCGGTAGCCGCGGATCTGGACGTCCTTCTCCTCCATGATGTTGAGCAGGCCGACCTGGATGCGCTCGGCCAGGTCCGGCAGCTCGTTGATCCCGAAGATGCCCCGGTTGGTGCGCGGGATCAGGCCGTAGTGGATGGTGAGCTCGTCGGCGAGGTAGCGGCCCTCGGCCACCTTGATCGGGTCCACCTCGCCGATCAGGTCCGCGATCGAGATGTCCGGCGTGGCGAGCTTCTCGCCATAGCGCCGGTCGCGCGGCAGCCACTCGATGGGCGTCTCCTCGCCGCAGCGCGAGGCGATGTCCCGGCAGTGCCGGCAGATCGGCGCGTAGGGGTGATCGTTGATCTCGCAGCCCGCCACGACGGGGATCTCGTCGTCGAGCAGGTCGACCAGCGTGCGCATGATGCGGCTCTTGGCCTGGCCCCGCTCGCCCAGCAGGATCAGGTCGTGGCCCGAGATGATTGCGTTGCAGATCTGGGGGATGACCGTTTCGTGGTAGCCGACGATGCCCGGAAAGAGCTCCTGGCCGGTGCGGAGCTTCTGCAGCAGGTTGCGTCGCAGCTCGTGTTTGACGGTCTCGCGCACGTGCCCGCTGGCTCGGAGGTCGGCGGTCGTGGCCGGCTTGGGGAGCTTCACCCACCCCACTATAGACTGGACCTCCCATGGGCTCTCGAATGTCGGTCGCTGGCCTCTACCGGCGCGCCAGGGGCCGCGAGAGGCCCCTGATCGGCGGCCACCGTGGCAATCCGGCGGAGCATCCCGAGAACACGCTGGCCTCCTTCCGATCGGCCATCGAGCTCGGCGTGGACATGATCGAGTGCGACGTCCACATGTCGGCCGACGGCGAGCTGGTGGTCATCCACGACCACACCCTCGACCGGACGACCAACGCGTCTGGCCTGGTCGCGCAGCGCCCGCTGGCCGCGCTGCGCGAGCTGGACGCGGGCGCGGGGGAGCGGCTGCCGGTGCTGACCGAGGTGTGCGAGCTGGCCCGCGCGCGGGTCGGTCTCTGCGTCGAGATCAAGCAGATCCCCGTGCCCTACCCCGGCCTGGAGGAGAAGCTGGTCGCGACGCTGCGGGAGCTGGACATGGTGGACCAGACGGCAGTGATCAGCTTCCACCACGCCGCCGTGAAGCGCCTCAAGGAGCTGGAGCCGGCGCTCAGCGTCGGCGTCATCGAGGGCGCCCGGCCCATCGACCCGGTGGCGCTCATGCGGAGCGCCGGGGCGGAGATCTACTCGCCCCACTACGGGGCCATGGACCGGGAGCTGGTAGAGCAGGTCCACGCCGCCGGCGGGGCGGTGGGGACCTGGACGGTCGACGACGCGGCAGCGGTCGCGTGGTGCCGGGTCTGCGGACCCGACTCGATCTTCACCAACCGGCCCCGCGAGATCCTGTCCGCGTTCAAGGACTGACGGCGCCGGCCGGCACCGGTGCGCCCTACGCGACGAACTGGGTGGCGTGCAGGTGCGCGTAGAGGCCGCCGCGAGCCAGCAGCTCCTCGTGGGTGCCGCGGTCCAGGAGGCGACCGCCGTCGAGCACGAGGATCTGGTCGGCCTGCCGGATGGTGGAGAGGCGGTGGGCGATCACGAACGACGTCCGCCCGCGGAGCAGCACGGCGAGCGCCTCCTGCACCAGCGCCTCCGTCTCCGAGTCCAGGTGGGAGGTAGCCTCGTCCAGGATCAGGATGGCTGGGTCCTTGAGCAGCGCCCTGGCGATCACGAGGCGCTGCTTCTCGCCGCCCGAGAACCGGTAGCCGCGCTCGCCCACGACGGTCTCGTACCCCTCCGGCAGCCGCTCCAGGAGGTCGTGGATCCGCGCCGCCTCGCACGCCGACCTCAGCTCGCCGTCGGTCGCGGCCGGCCTTGCGTACCGGAGGTTCGCGGCGACGGTGTCGTGGAAGAGGTGCGGGTCCTGGGGGACCATGGCGACGGCGGCCCCCAGGCTCTCGAGCCGCAGATCCCGGATGTCCTGGCCGTCCACCAGGACGCGGCCCCGGCTGGCCTCGTACAGCCGGGGGACCAGGTGGCAGAGCGTCGTCTTGCCGGCGCCCGTGGGCCCGACCAGCGCGGTCATTGCGCCAGGCTCGGTCGTGAAGGACACCTCCCGCAGCACCCAGTCGCCCGGCTCCCGCGACAGCGGCGGCACCTCGCCCTCGCCCTCCAGCGACGCGATCGAGACGTCGGCCGGCGGCGGATAGCGGAACCACACGTCGCGGAACTCCACCTCCCCCCGCACGCGGACGAGGTCGCGAGCGCCCGGGCGGTCGGCGATCCCCACGGGCTTGTCCAGGACCTCGAAGACCCGCTCGAAGCCGACGAGCCCGCTGATCATGTTGATGCGGGTGCTGGCCAGGTCCACGACGGGCCCGTACACCCGCTGCGCGAGCGTCGCGAGCGCGATCAGCGTGCCGAGGCTCAGCGCGCCCCTGAGGACCGCGCCACCGCCCAGCCAGTAGATCGCCACCACGGCCAGCGAGCCGGTCAGCGAGAGGACGGCCCCGAAGGAGCTCAGCAGCACGTTCTGCCGCACCATGGTCGTCCGCAGGCGCGCGGCCCGCTCGCTGAAGCGCTCCAGCTCAACGTCCAGGCGGCCGAAGAGTTTGACCAGGAGGGCCCCGGCGACGTTGAGGCGCTCGGTGATGGACACGTTCAGAGCGCCCCACTGCTCCATCCGCAGCTTGCTGAGGCGGCGTGACCGGCGGCCCACCAGCTCCGCCGGCACGACGACCAGCGGGATCAGCGCCAGCACGACGGCGGTGACTGACCAGCTGAGCACGAACATGGCCGTCAGCGTCGACGCCAGGCTGACCAGGTCCGAGAAGGCCGCGCTCAGCGTCTCCGTGAGCAGCCCCTCGACCGTGTTCACGTCGTAGTTGAGGCGCGACTGGAGCCGGCCCGACTGGACGCGGGTGAAGAAGGCGAGCGGCATGCGCTGCAGGTGGTCGTAGAGGGCACGGCGCAGGCTGAGGACGACGCCGGAGCCGATGCGGGTTCCGAGCCAGCCGGCCGCCACGTGCTCGGTGCTGGTGGCGACGTACAGCAGGCCGAGCGTGCCCGCCAGCAGTGCGAGCAGGCCGGCGTCCCGCCCGGGCAGCGCTTGGTCCACGATCCGCCGGATCACCAGGGCTGGCAGGACCTGCAACGCGCCGCCGGCGGCCGTGAGCACCAGGTAGCCGGTGAGCCGCAGCCGGTAGGGCCGAGCGAACGCCCAGGCGCGCCGGAGCAGCACGGAGTCCAGTGACAGCGTCCGCAGCCGGTCCGGGTCGGTCCACAGGGTGTGCCAGACGCCCATGGGAGGGTGAAGTGTGCACCCCGCCTGCCGGATTGCCGCAAGCCCCCCAGGCCATGAGAAAATGGTGGGGCCAGAACGCGCGTCATCCCTGTCCTCCGGGCCCGGGTGGCATAGCCTGTCGGCAGTGAACGAGACGACATGGCGTGACCGCAAGCGGTGGGCGGAGGTGTCGGGCCTCCGGATGGCCTACGTCGAGGAGGGCCAGGGCGACCCGATCGTTCTCCTCCACGGCAACCCCACGTCCTCGTACCTCTGGCGGAACGTGATCCCGCACCTGAGCCCGCTGGGCCGCTGCATCGCGCCGGACCTGCTCGGCATGGGCGACTCCGACCCGCTGCCGGACTCGGGCCCCGGTCGCTACCGCTTCGTCGACCACCGGCGACAGCTCGACGTGCTGCTCGAGACGCTGGGG
>DATFRD010000173.1:0-5396 GCA_035263645.1 Candidatus Dormiibacterota bacterium
ATGCGTCTCGTCCTCCGGCAGGTCCTCGGCCACGTGGCGGCCGGTCCGCCCCAACAGCATGGGGAACAGCGCGAGCCCGATCATCACCGGGTAGAGGATGTGATCGGGCCCGATCGGCATGCGCTTGTACTCGGGCTCGAGGACCGGCTCCTCGTGACCGACCCCGACCACCGGCACCGCGGTGATGGCGGCCCCTGGCCCCTCCCGCAGGTAGCCGTCCCACTGCGTGGTCTGGATGCCGGCGTCCATGCTGTCTCGCTGGCTCATCTTTACAGAGGCTCCGAGATACCCTGCGCCCGGATCATGCGGAAGTGCACGTACATCAGCAGGACGATGAGCGCAGGCAGGATGAACACGTGGACCGTGAAGAACCGCTGGAGCGTGGCCGGGCCCAGCGTCGGCCCGCCCTGGAGGACGGTCTCGATGAGCGGCCCGAGGAGCGGCGCCGAGCCGCCGATCTTGATGGTCACCGACGTCGCCCAGTACGCCTTCGTGTCCCACGGGAGCAGGTAGCCGGTCAGCGCGAAGGTCAGGACGATCAGCAGCATGATTACGCCGACCATCCAGTTCAGCTCTCTCGGCGCCCGGTAGGAGCCGGTCCAGAAGACCCTCGCCATGTGGAGGACGATCATGATGACCAGCAGGTTCGCCGACCAGAAGTGGACGCCGCGAACGAGCCAGCCCAGGTAGGCCTGGGTCATGATCGTGTTCTTGACGCTCAGGTAGGCCTGAGCCGGGTTGCCCGTGCCGTCCGGCACGTAGTAGAAGGCGAGGAAGATGCCGGTCAGCAGGTCCAGCCCGATCAGGATGAACACCATCCCGCCGAAGCAGTAGTAGAAGGCGTTGGCGAAGTTGGGCACCCGCTGGTAGAGCGCCTCGTCCACGGTCTTGGTGAAGGGGAAGCGACGGTCGAGCCAGTCGACCACCGCCACCTGGATCTGCCGGGGATGGGGGACGATGGCCATCAGCCGACCCCCGGCAGGCTGACCGCATTGACCAGGATCACGTCGGCGGCGCTGCCCTGCTTCCACTCCAGCCGGGAGAGTGGGAAGACCGCCGGACCGTGGATCACGTTCCCGTTCAGGTCGAACTGGGAGCCGTGGCAGGGGCAGCTGAAGCGCGGGGGTGCCGTGTCGAGGTTGATGGAGCAGCCCAGGTGCGAGCAGTTGACAGCGAAGACCTGTACCGCGCCGCTGAGGTCCTTCAGGACCCACCCGGCGAAGGCCACCGAGCCCGGATGGTTGTCGCCGCCGCCGACGCTGGGGATGTCCATCACGAAGCCGGTCTCGGTCGGGGCCTGGAACCGGACGCCCTCGCCGTTGGCCAGGCCCGAAAGCGACTTGCCCAGGTTGACGGAGAGGGTCTGCCGCTTGTTCTGGCCCTGGGGCGGGTAGATGTAGACGAGCAGCGGGGCGACCACCGCGACGACGGTGGCCGTCAGCAGGCCCGCCAGATACCAGACGATGAAGTTGCGCCTGGTGACGGGACGGCCCAGCCCATCGGCCTGGGAGTGGGGTGAGGCTTCGCTTGCGATGTTCGACTTCTCCCTACGAGGCAGTGGCTACCGGTCCGAAATCTACCACAGCCAGAAAACCGACCCCGGCCGTAGGGACGCCCCCACCGCGTAGCATTGGCGGGCTTGCACGAGGTACCCGCCGAAGGGGCCGAGCCGGCCGGGCAGACCGCCGCGGTGGGCTCCCGGACGCTGCACAACACGGCGCTCATCCTGGCCGCCAGGGTCGTGTCCCGGCTGCTCGCGCTCGCCTCCGTGCTGGTCATGATCCGGCACCTGCAGCCGGCCGGGCTGGGGACCTTCCAGGACGTGGTCAACCAGTCGCAGCTGGCCACGGTCTTCCTCGACGCCGGGTTCAACACGCTGTTCCAGCGCGAGGCGGCCCGCCGGCCGGCCATGCTCAGCCACTACCTGAGCCGGCTGGTGACGGGCCGGATCGGCCTCGCCCTGCTGGCGCTGACGGTCTTCGGCGGCATCCTCTTCTGGCGACACCAGCTCCAGTACCTGCTGCCGGCCTACGCGGCCATGGTGCTCGCGTCCTACTCGAACCTGCTCCGAGGCGCCCTGTACGCCGTACAGCGGCTCCGCTTCGAGGCGGTGGCCATCGTGCTCGAGACCCTCGTCCTGCTCGGCCTGGTGGTCTGGGGGGTGGTGAGCGGCCAGGGGGTCACCTTCTTCCTCTGGGCCTACGCCGCCAGCTACGGCTTCTCCTGCGCCTACTTCGCCATCGTGCTGACCGTCCGCCGGGTCGCTCGTATCCGTTGGGCCGTGGATCCCGTTTTCCTCTTCAGGTGGCTTGTGCAGGGCCTGCCCTTCGCGGCCACCTTCGTCATCACGACCATCTATTTCAAGATCGATGTCCCGATCCTGGCGGTGCTCAAGGGTCACTACGAGACCGGCCTGTACGTCGCGGCCTACAAGCCCTTCGAGGCTCTCCTCTTCGTGCCCATCAGCATGCTGAACGTGGTCTTCCCGGTGCTGGCGACCTACCACCGGGACGCGGAGGGACGCCTCAGCTGGGCCGTCGGCCGCTTCTACAAGGCGCTGCTGGCCCTGGGCTGGCCGATCGGCGTGGGGACGTTCGTGCTGGCCGGCCCGCTCCGCTTCCTCTATGCCTACCCGGGCTCGACGCCGGCCCTGCGGATCCTCGCCCTGGGCATCGTCTTCATGTTCGTCAGCAACGCCTTCATCGGCGCCCTGAACGCCATCGACCGGCAGCTGACGTTCACGTGGGCGGCGCTGGGCTCGATGGTCGTGAACATCGTGCTCAACGTGGCCCTGATCCCGCTCTTCGGCTACCAGGGGGCGAGCTGGGCCACGATCCTGACCGAGGTCGCCCTCTTCGCCTTCTGCTGGTACCTGACGGCCCGGCACCTGGTCCGGGTCCCGGTCCTAGCCCTCAGCTGGCGGATCATCCTCGCCGGACTGGTCATGGGGGCGGCGCTCTACCCGCTCCACGACGTGCACGGGCCGGCGCTCATCGCGGCGATCCTGGCCGGCGCGATCGTGTACGCGCTCATGCTGCTCCTGCTGGGAGCGGCGGACCCCGAGGAGATGGGCATCCTGCGGAAGGCGGTCCGCATATGAGCCGCACCGCCCAGGCCGTGCCGGATCGCGCCCAGCTCGTGCGGCGGCTCCTGGCCGACTTCACGATGGCGAGCCTGGCCGTGGCCGTCGCGTACCTGCTCCGCTTTCACGTGTACCCGGCCTGGTACATCCCCGGCGGCAGGCCGCCGGACCTGGGCCACTACCTGCGGGCCGCGCCGGTGGTCGGGCTGACGTCCGTCGCGGTCTTCTGGCTGACGGGCATGTACCGCCTGCGCCGCGGCATCCAGTTCATCGACGAGCTCTTCGCCCTGATCGGCGCCACCGCCGTGACCCTCCTGGTGGTGCTGGCCATGATCGGCCTCTACCGCGATTTCCCCTATGCGCGCCTGCCGGCCCTCTACTGGGCGGCCGTGGCCGTGGCCATGGTCTCGCTCGCCAGGCACGCCATCCGCCGCTACGAGGCGGGGCTTCGAGCCCGCGGGATCGGCGTCGAGCGGGCGCTGCTGGCGGGCTGGGGGGCGGCCGCCGACCTGCTCGTCCAGCGGCTGCGGATGTTCCCCGAGTACGGCTACCAGGTGGTCGGGGTCCTGGCCGACGAGCTGGAGCCGGGGACGGATGTCGCCGGCGTGTCGGTGGTGGGCGGGATCGGCGACATCACCCGCGTCCTGCACGCCAGCCGGGTCGACACCGTCTTCTTCGCGCAGTCCGACCTCACCACCGACCACCTCGTGCAGCTCATCGACTGCTGCCGGCGGCGGGGTGTGGACGTGCGGATCCTGCCCGGCGTGCTGGAGCTGATGACGACCGGCGTCACCGGCGACCAGGTGGACGGCATCCCGCTGCTGCAGCTCCGCCACGGGCTGGACGTCCGCGGCCCCAAGACGGTGGCCAAGCGGGCGTTCGACGTCGCCGTGGCGGGAGCCGGGCTGGTCCTCATCTCGCCGTTCCTGGCCCTGATCGCGCTGCTCGTCAAGCTGACCTCGCCGGGGCCGGTGCTGATCCACCAGGAGCGCGTTGGCATGCAGGGGAGGGCCTTCCGAACCCACAAGTTCCGCAGCATGCGGGTCGACGCCGAGGCCCGGACCGGGCCGGTCTGGGCGGGCCGCCACGACGACCGCCGGACCGGTGTCGGGATGGTGCTGCGGAGGCTGTCGCTGGACGAGCTGCCGCAGCTGTGGAACATTGTCCGCGGAGACATGAGCCTCGTGGGCCCGCGGCCGGAGCGACCGACCTTCGTGACGGAGTTCTCGCGTCGGCTCCCGCGGTACTGTGACCGTCAGCTCGTCCGCCCCGGCATGACCGGCTGGGCCCAGGCCAACGACCTGCGCGGCCAGACCGCGGTGGAAGAACGCCTAATCTACGACCTCTATTACATAGAGAATTGGAGCCTCGCGTTCGACATCAAGATCCTCCTGATTACCCTGGCGAGAGTCTGGACCCACAAGAACGCCTACTGACGGTCTGGCTCAAGCCCCGAGGGACCGACGAGCCGGTGCGCTGGGAGTCCGAGCATCCGCCGGATGAGCCCCTGTCCCTGGCGGCCGAGTCCGGCCTGCGCCTGGACGAGGTCGAGTTCGTGGCGCTGGACGTCGAGACCACGGGCAACTCGCCGTTCCTCGTGCTCGAGATCGGGGCCGAGCGGTTCCGGCTCTCCGGGCCGCTCTCCCTGTTCGACACCCTGGTCGACTGCCGGGCGCCGATCAACGCCTACGCCCGCAGGCGCCACCAGATCGACCGCGGGATGCTGGCCGGCGCCCCGGGCTTCGCCGACGCCCGGCGGGCATTCCTCCGCTTTGCGCAGGGGGCGGCGCTGGTCGAGCACAGCCACGACGCGTTCGACACGTACCTCATCGGCCGGGGCCTCAAGGAGCCGCTCGAGCACCCCGTCATCGACACGTCCGCCCTGGCCCGGCTGGTGCTGGGCCTCCCGGCGGGCCAGACGCCGGGGCTGGCGGCCGTCGTGGCCGATCTGGGCGTGGACGCCGTCCCCGCCCACGCCGCCCTGAGCGACGCCCAGGCGACCGCCGCGGTCTTCCGCGAGCTCGTCCGGCGAGCCCGGGAGCAGTTCGCGTGGCGGACCCTCGGCGACCTGCTGAGCGTGCTCGAGCGGCCGGAGATCGACCGCTCGGCGCTCGAGCTGCCCCGCCGGGGGACGCCACCCAGGCAGCGCTCTGGCCGACCGCGGCGTCGCCCGCGCGACGAGCAGCGGCAGCCGAGCGGGAGCGAGGCGCCGGGCACCGGCGACGTCCGGCCGCACGGAGCCCATACGGCGTAGAGCCACCCTCGGGTTTCCGGTCGCGCCCAGACCCAGGGGAGCCGGGAGCTCGCGCCCCGG
>DATFRD010000174.1:0-4952 GCA_035263645.1 Candidatus Dormiibacterota bacterium
GCATCCTCCGCAACCTGGCCGAGAGCCCGGAGCGGGCGGCCGAGCTGGACGTCAACGAGGGCGTGTGCGAGGTGCTGGAGCTGCGCTTCCCGCCGTCGGGGACGCTGGTGACGCCGGAGTTCCCGGCCCCGACCAACGCCAGGAGCTTCCTCATCCTGCGCCTGCTCGGCGTGTTCGCCGGGTGCCTGGCCCAGGCGGTGGGGGGCCGGATGCCGGCCGACCAGGAGACGATCCGCTACTGGGGCGTCCACGGCACGGGCGACGACGGCCGCTGGTACCTGCTGCGGGAGGTGCTGGGGGGCGGGTCGGGCGGCCGCTTCTACGCGGACGGGTCGGACGCGGTGCACATCGTGCCCGACTCCCGGAACCTGCCTGCCGAGTTCGCCGAGACGCGCTTCCCGGTGCTGATCGAGAAGCTCGCGCTGGCGACCGACTCGGGAGGGCCCGGCCGGCGCCGGGGCGGGCTCGGCTACGACAAGCACATCCGCCTCCTGCGGGACGCCGCGTTCGTCTCCACGGCCGACCGGGCCCGGCTCGGCTGCTACGGCCTGGCCGGCGGCATGGCCGGGCTGCCCTACGAGGCCTCGGTTGGCGGGCGCCCACTGCCCGGCATGAACGACGACGTGCCGCTCCCGGCCGGGACGCTGCTGCGGCTGCGCACGACCGGGGGCGGCGGCTGGGGCGACCCGTTCGAGCGCGAGCCCGAGCTGGTGCTGCTGGACGTCCAGCGCGGCCTCGTCTCGGAGGCCGCGGCCGAGCGCGACTACGGTGTGATCATCCGCGACGGGCGCGTGGTGGAGCTGCGCCGGCCGCCCCGCGAGCGTCCGCTCGTCGACCGCGGGCCCGGTTACGAGACGATGAAGGACGAGGGACCCACCGTGGACACGACTTCGCAATCAGAGGGAGCGCTGTGATCGGCTCCACGCCGGCCGAGGCCCCCGATTGCCCTCCATGATCGAGGTCACCGGCCGTCCGCTCGAGTTCGGCGACGTGGTCGCGGTGGCCCGCGGCGGCGAGCCGGTGGCCCTGGGCGCCGCGGCCCTGGAGGCCATGCGGCAGAGCCGGGACCGGGTGGACGAGCTGGCCCTCGGCGACCGTCCCGTCTACGGCATCTCGACCGGCTTCGGTGCCCTGGCCGGAACCCTCATCCCGCCGCGACGGCGCTCCGAGCTGCAGCATGCCCTGATCCGCTCCCACGCCGCCGGCATGGGCGAGCCGGCCGACCCGGAGGTGGTGCGCGGCATGATGCTGCTCCGCCTGCGCACGCTCGCGACCGGCCGCTGCGGAGTGCGGCCGGCCGTCGGGGAGGCGCTGGCCGGGCTCCTCAACGCCGGCCTGACCCCGGTCGTGCCGGTCCACGGTTCGCTCGGGGCCAGCGGCGACCTGGCTCCGCTCGCACATGTGGCCCTCTGCCTCATGGGAGAGGGGGAGGTGCTCGACGCCGCAGCCGGCCGGGCGCCTGCCGGCGCCGCCCTGGCAGCCGCGGGCCTGGAGCCTCTGCGCCTGCAAGCGAAGGAGGGCCTGTCCCTCGTCAACGGCACTGACGGGATGCTGGCCATGCTGGTGCTGGGCTGCACGGACGCCCGGCTGCTGCTGGCGACGGCGGACGTCACCGCGGCCATGAGCGTCGAGGCGCTGCTGGGAACCGACCGGGTCTTCGCAGCCGACCTCCAGGAGCTGCGGCCGCAACCGGGCCAGGCCAGCAGCGCCGCCAACCTGGTCCGCCTGCTGGCGGACTCCGAGATCGTAGCGTCGCACCGCGAGTCGACCCACGCGGTCCAGGACTCATACTCCATGCGCTGCAGCCCTCAGGTGGCGGGCGCCGCGCGGGACACGCTGGACTTCGCGGTCCAGGTGGCGGAGCGCGAGCTCGCCGCTGCGATCGACAACCCGGTGGTGCTGGCAGACGGCCGGGTGGAGTCCAACGGCAACTTCCACGGCGAGCCGCTGGCCTTCGCCTGCGACTTCCTCGCCATCGCGGCTGCCGAGGTCGGCTCGATCGCCGAGCGGCGGATGGACCGCCTGCTCGACCCCGAGCGCTCGGCCGGGCTGCCCGCATTCCTGGCCGAGGAGCCCGGCGTGCACTCCGGCCTGATGCTGGCCCAGTACACCGCGGCCGCGCTGGTGATCGAGAACCGCCTCCTCGCCCACCCGGCCAGCACCGACTCCGTCCCCACCTCGGGCATGCAGGAGGACCACGTCTCGATGGGCTGGACCGCAGCGCTGAAACTGCGCCGCGTGCTGGCCAACCTGGGCCGGATCCTCGCGGTGGAGCTGGTCTGCGCGGCACGCGCGCTGGACCTGCGCGCTCCGCTGCGGCCAGCTGCAGCCACCGAGGCGGTGCGCGACGCACTGCGCGAGCGCGTGGCCGGCGTCGGGCCGGACCGCTTCCTGGCGCCGGAGCTGGCAGCGGCCGAGGAGCTGGTCCGGATGGGCGCGGTGGTCGCCGCCGCGGAGCGCGTGGCCGGGGCGCTGCGGTGAGCGGGCCGCGCGAGGTCCGGGCGCCCAGGGGCCCGGAGCTGACGTGCCGCGGCTGGCCGCAGGAGGCCGCCCTCCGGATGCTCATGAACAACCTCGACCCCGAGGTCGCCGAGCGGCCCGACGAGCTGATCGTGTACGGCGGCACCGGCCGCGCGGCCCGCAGCTGGGAGGCCTTCGACGCCATCGTGGCGGCCCTCCGGGGCCTGGCCGGTGACGAGACGCTGCTGGTCCAGTCGGGCAAGCCAGTGGCGGTGTTCCGCACGCACGCCCTCGCGCCGAGGGTGCTCATCTCCAACAGCATGCTGGTGCCCCGGTGGGCGGACTGGGAGACCTTCCGGGCGCTGGAGCGGGCCGGCCTGACCATGTACGGGCAGATGACGGCCGGGTCCTGGATCTATATCGGGACCCAGGGCATCCTCCAGGGCACGTACGAGACGCTGGCCGAGGTCGCGGACCGGCACTTCGGGGGCACGCTGGCCGGCCGGGTCGTGCTGACCGCCGGGCTCGGCGGCATGGGCGGCGCCCAGCCGCTGGCCACCACCATGAACGGCGGTGCCGCCCTGGTGGTCGAGGTCGACGGCCAGCGCATCGGGCGCCGGCTGGAGACCCGCTACCTGGACCGCGCCACCGCGGACCTGGACGAGGCGGTGGCCTGGGTGGAGGAGGCGCGAGCCGCCGGCCGGGCAGTCTCCGTTGGCCTGGCCGGCAACGCCGCCGAGATCCTGCCGGAGCTCGTGCGGCGCGGGTTCCACCCGGACGTGGTGACCGACCAGACGTCCGCCCACGACCCGCTCGGCGGATACGTCCCCGTGGACCTGGACCTGGCCGAGGCGGCGGGGCTGCGGGCGAGCTCGCCCGAGGAGTACGTGCGCCAGGCGCGCCGGTCGATGGCCGAGCACGTGGCCGCCATGGTGGCGTTCCAGGACGCGGGCTCTGTGGTGTTCGACTACGGCAACAACCTCCGGCAGGGGGCGGCCGAGGGCGGCTGCGCCAGGGCGTTCGACTATCCCGGCTTCGTGCCGGCGTTCATCAGGCCCATGTTCTGCGAGGGCAAGGGGCCGTTCCGCTGGGTGGCGCTGTCCGGCGACCCCGAGGACATCCGGACCACAGATCGCGCTGTGATGGAGCTGTTCCCAGGCGACGAGCGCCTGCGGCGATGGCTGCGAATGGCCGAGGAGCGCGTCACGTTCCAGGGCCTGCCGGCCCGGATCTGCTGGCTCGGCTACGGCCAGCGGGCGGCGGTCGGCCTGGCCTTCAACCGGCTGGTCGCCGAGGGGCGGCTCGGGGCGCCGGTCGTCATCGGCCGCGACCACCTGGACTCCGGCAGCGTGGCGTCGCCCAACCGGGAGACCGAGGCGATGGCCGACGGCTCCGACGCCATCGCAGACTGGCCGATGCTGAACGCCCTGGTGAACACGGCGGCCGGCGCCCACTGGGTGTCGATCCACCACGGCGGCGGCGTGGGCATCGGGTACTCGCTGCACGCGGGGATGGTCGTCGTCGCGGACGGCACCGCGGAGGCGGCGGAGCGGCTGGAGCGGGTACTGACGTGCGACCCCGGCCTGGGCGTGGTCCGGCACGCTGACGCCGGCTACGAGCGGGCGAGGCAGGTCGCCGCCGACCGGGGCATCCGCATCCCTATGGCGGCAAGCCCCTCCCCCCCTGCGGGGGAGGGGGCCCCGCCAGGGGCCGGAGGGGGGCCGGCCGGCACAGCGTGAGGTGATTGCCGGGTCGCAGAGGCCCCCTCCGGCTCTGCTCCGACCGCTCGTCGCAGAGCCCCCTCCGGCCCTCCGGGCCACCTCCCCCGCGAGGGGGGAGGGGCTTAGCCCTGGCGCCCGCGGTGCAGATCGAACAGGCGCTGGGGGCTGAGCGGCAGCTCGCGCACCGGCACGCCCAGCGCGTCCTCGACGGCCGAGGCGATGACGGCTCCGACCGGGATCACGCCCGCCTCGCCCGCCCCCTTCACGCCCAGCGCGTTCAGCGGCGACGGCGTCTCGACGTGGCCGATCTCCAGGTCGGGGACCTCGGTCGCGTAGGGCATGAGGAACTCCATGAACGACCCGTTGCGAAGCTGCCCGTCCTGGTCGTACACGAGGCGCTCGTAGAACGCGCCCCCGATGCCTTGGGCCACCCCGCCCTGGATCTGCCCTTCCAGCACCAGGGGGTTGATGACGCGGCCGCAGTCGTGGACCACGACGTAGCGGAGGATCTGCATGCGGTACGTGCGGGGGTCGACGCGGACGTAGGCGGCGTGGCATCCGGACGCCCAGGTCGAGGCGGCCGGGCTGTGGTAGGCCGTCGCCTCCAGGCCCGGCCGGCCGCCGTCGGGCAGCGGCGGTCCCGGGCGCGGACGGGGCTGGAACTGGGTGGCGATCTCGGCGCCGCCTCCGAACGCGTAGCGCAGCGGGTTGGACAGGACCGCGACCGCGGCGAGGGGGACCGCCCGGTCGGGCGCGCCCCTGACGCGCACC
>DATFRD010000175.1:0-16363 GCA_035263645.1 Candidatus Dormiibacterota bacterium
CAGGGCGCCGTCGGCGGGGCGCAGCCAGACCCGGTCGCGCGGCCGGACCGCGAAGTCGGCCCGGGTCGACACCTTCAGCGCCTGGGCGCCGACAGCAACGGTCAGCAGCAGATGCGACCCCAGCGGCTCCACCACCCCGACCTCCGCCGGCAGGCTGCCCGCGGCGGACTCGTGCGAGACCGCGATGTTCTCCGCCCTGACCCCGACCGACACCAGGTCGCCGGGCTGGAGGCCGTCCTGGTCGCCGAGCGGCAGCCGGTGGCCCTCGACCTCGACCTCGGACCGGCCGAGGCGGCCGGTGAGCACGTTCATCGGCGGGGTGCCGATGAACTGGGCGATGAAGACGTCCCCAGGGCGGTCGTAGACCGCCATCGGGGTGTCGACCTGGTGGATGCGGCCGTCGCGCATGACCGCCGTGCGGTCGCCCATGCTGAGCGCCTCCACCTGGTCGTGCGTCACGTATACGGTCGTGGTCCGCACCTCCTGCAGCAGCCGCTTCAGCTCGGCCCGCATCTGCTGCCTCAGGAGTGCGTCGAGGTTGCTCAGGGGCTCGTCCATCAGGATGACCGACGGCTCCATGACCAGGGCCCTCGCCAGCGCCACCCGCTGGCGCTGGCCGCCGCTGAGTTGGCTCGGGTAGCGGCCCACCAACCCTTCGATCTGCATGAGCCTCGCCGCCTGCTCCACGCGCCGCCCGATCTCCGCCCTGGCCACCCGGTGCATGCGCAGGCCGAACGCGATGTTTTCGCCGACGCGCAGGTGAGGGAACAGCGCATAGCTCTGGAACACCATCGCGATGCCGCGCTTCCCAGGCGGGACATCGGTCATGTCGCGGCCGCCGATTGCGACCGTGCCCAGGTCGGGGACCTCGAAGCCTGCGATGGCGCGGAGCAGCGTGGTCTTCCCGCAGCCGCTGGGGCCCAGCAGGACCATGAACTCGTTCTCCTCGATCGTGAGCGACACGTCGTCGAGCGCAGTCGTGGCCCCGTAGCGCTTGGTCACGTGGTCGATCCGGATCGCCGCCATCAGCCGGCTCCCACCCGGAAGGCGCTGAACAGGTACGGACGCATGAAGAAGATGAACACGAACGCCGGCACCATCAGGGCGAAGCCGCCGGCGAAGCGGAACGGCAGCGGCGACACGCTGAGCTGCGACACGACCTGGGCCGGCAGCGTCGTGTTGTTCTGGGTGAGGATGACGGCGACGAAGACCTCGTTCCACGACGTCACGAACGCGAACAGCGCCGCCGCCGCCAGGCCGGGCACGCTGTTGGGCAGGACGACTCGGGCGACCGCGCCCAGGCGGCCGGTGCCCAGCGACATCGCGGCCTCCTCCAGCTCCGCCGGGACGCGGAGGAAGACGCTGGCGGAGAGCAGCACCGTGAACGGCAGCGTGATGGCTGCGTGCACCAGGGCGACCGAGAGGACCGTGTCGTACAGGTTCCACTGGATGAACGTCACCAGGAGGGGGATCGAGATGATCACGACCGGGACGGCGCGCACGTTGACCAGCAGGAGCTGGAGCAGGTCCCGCCCGCGGAAGTCGTAGCGGGCGATCGCGTAGCCGGCCGGGCAGCCCAGCACCAGCGACAGCAGAACGGTCAGCAGGCCCACCTCGAGCGACCGCAGCAGGGCCGGCAGGACGCCGTGGAACCCGACGAAGAACGTGATGCTGTCGAGCGAGAGCGAGGTCGGCACCAGGGCGCGAGGGAAGTCGAAGATCGCGGACCGCGAAGAGAACGCTGCCAGGGTGATCAGGTAGACAGGGGCGAGCATGAACAGGGTGATCAGGACGGCGCAGCCGTAGACGAGCATCCGCTCCGGCGAGGCTCCGCGGCTCCTCGCGGGAGCCCCGAGCGCCGCGTTCATCGCTGGAACACCTGGCGCGGGGTGCGCAGGCCGGTCAGGTACAGCAGCGTGCCCAGCGACGAGAAGGCCAGCAGGAGCACCGCGTAGACGGCGGCCATCTGGTAGTTGCGAGCGTCGTACGCCCAGCTCTCCGTCTTGGTGGCCAGCACCGGGAGGCCGCTCCCGGTGAGCGCCAGCACGACCGCGAACACCTGGAAGGCCGCGGTCGTGCGCAGGATCAGGGCCACCTGGATCGTGGGTTTGAGCAGCGGCAGGGTGACGTGGCGGAACCGCCGCCAGGCCCCCGCGCCCATGACTGCCGCGGCCTCGCCGAGCTCGGCCGGGATCGACTGGATGCCGGACATAACCACGACCATCACCAGTGAGATGGAGCGCCAGGTCTCTGCCACCACCACCGCGACCACCAGGCCCGGCAGGTTGTCGTAGTTCAGGAAGCCGATCGGATGGGGGACGACGCGCAGGTCCTGCAGCAGGGAGTTGAGGTAGCCGTGCTGCGTGAAGATCGCGAGCCAGACCAGGCCGGCGGCCAGGTCCGAGATCGCGAGCGGGAAGCTCCACGCGTACAGAAAGAGGCCTCGACCGCGCAGGCGGGTCTGCGCCAGCGCCGCCATGGCCAGCGCGACGGCGAGCTCCAGCGGGATGATGACGACCAGCAGGAGCAGGGTGTTCCTCACCGCCAGCCCGAAGTCCGTGTCGTGCACCAGCCGCTGCACGTTGGCGAGCGTCCACTGCCCGGCGGCCGTCTGGAACGCCACCCCCAGCGCGCCCAGGATGGGCCAGCCGAGGAAGACGAGCAGGAAGAGGACGGCCGGCGCCATGAGCAGATACGGCTCCAGCGGGCGGAGCCGGGCCCGGGCGCCGCGCCGGCCGGATCGACGCCCGACGTCGGCCGCGACCGCAGCGCCTACTTGATCTGACACGGTCCGGTGCTGGGCGGGTCCGGAGGCCAGCAGACCGCTTTCGCCGTATTCAGCGCCTGCTGGATCTGCCCCGCCTCGTAGTCCAGCGACGACGTGATGTCCTGGTCGCGGAGGACGATCCGGGTGAACAGGTCCTGGTAGGCCAGGTGGAAGGCGTCGCCCTGGCTGCCCAGGCCGACCTCCAGCAGCGCCGGGATCCCCTTCTTGTCGGCGAGATACCTGCCGCTCGCGGCGGACTCCGAGGCCAGGTAGCCGGGCACGCCGGACCCGCTCAGGTTCACGCCCTCGACCGTGGGGAAGAAGCCCAGCGTCGCCCCGGTCGTGATCTGCTGCTTGGGCCGTGTCAGCCAGTCGAGCAGCTGCTCGGCGCCGGCCCTGTTGGGCGCGTTCTTGGGGATGGCCAGGCCGGTGATCACCGACATGTAGCCCAGGCCCCTGGGCCCCGCCGGCGCCGGCACCACCTGGAACTGGTCGCCCATCTTGTCCAGCGCGTCCTGGAACCGGGCCTGGTGGTCCCAGGCGACCCAGACCTCACCGCTCTCCAGCGGGTCCTGCATGTACGCGTAGGTCGTCGACTGCGGGTTGGTCACTGCCCACAGCCGCTTCAGCATCTGCCACATCTGCACTGCGTCCGGCGACTTGAAGTTCGTGATCTCGGTGCCGGTGTACGACGGGTAGGCGTAGCCCTGCAGGAAGCGGTGGAGCAGGCCTCCCTTCGTGCCCGGGGCGGCCGGCAGGCCGATGAGCTTCTCCCCCGTGGCCTTCTGTATGGCCTGGCCCCAGGCGATCAGCTGATCGTACGTGAGGGCGTTCACGTTCGCGCCCTTGGGCAGGTAGGGCAGCGCCTTCTTGTTGACGACCATGACGTACGTGGCCTGCATCCACGGGATGTAGTACTGCTTCGAGGTGCCCAGCTTGCCGTAGTTCAGCAGGGCCTGGGGGAACGAACGGTCCTTCCCCAGCCTCTGGAGGAGCGGCGTGAGGTCCGTCAGCGTGTCCGCCGGGGAAAGGCTGGCGAAGCCGCCGTGGGTCAGCCCCAGCAGGTCGATCGTGCCCTGGCCGGCCAGGTGCTCGGCCAGCACCTTGTCGATGTCCTGGGACTCGGTCGGCTGGCTGGAGAAGTCCACGGTGCCGCTGAACCCCGCCAGGACCTTGCCGTTCATGTCCTGGACCTCCTGAGCGGGCTGGCCCTGCGAGGAGACGAACTCGACCCGGCCTGCGTTCTGCTGCGTACCGCCGCTCGACGTCGACCCGGGCGCCGGCGTGCCCCCGCAGGCGACCGTGAGGAGCAGCGCCGCACCCACGACCCACGGCTTTCTGACCGCGTGCATCTGAACCCCTCCTGACGCGTTTTTCCGATAGCCTGCTGCGCGAAAAGCTACTCCTGGCTCGATGGGGCTGTCCAGCCCGTTTCACACCTGGCAGGAGGGGCACCAGTACGTCAGGCGAGCGTGCTCGCCCTGACCTCGGGCGCGCACCGGCGCCCCGCAGCGCGGGCATGGCCGGCCCCGCCGCCCGTGCACGGCGGCCGGTCGGCCGCCGAACCGGCGCTCGGACCCACCGAGGTTCTCACGCAGCGCGTCGCGGGCGAAGGCGAACAGCTCCGCCAGTTCGGCGTCGGCCAGGGCGGCGCTCGATCTCCACGGGTCGCATCTCCGCTGCCAGAGGGTCTCGCAGCGGTAGACGTTGCCGATCCCGCAGCAGACGCGCTGGTCGAGCAGCAGCTCGCCGACCGCCACCGGGCCGATGGCGCGCGCCCTCGCCACGACCTCGTCGAGCCGCACGCCCTCGGCCAGGAGGTCGGGCCCGAGGTGGCGCACCGCCTCGCGGCCGTCCCGGACGAGCTCCAGCGTCGGCGCGGCGAAGCAGACCGCCACCCGGTCGCCGAACTCCAGCACGGCCCGCGCCTGCCGCTCGGGCCGCCGCCAGCGCTCCCCGGTTCGATACAGGTGCCAGGACCCGTTCATGCGCATGTGCGAGTGCAGCGTCAGGCCGCCGGAGAAGCGCATCAGGAGGTGCTTGCCCACCGGCTCCACGGACTCCAGCGTGCGCCCGGCCAGAGCGCCCAGCCGGTCCGGCCGGGCGGCGGTCACCATCCGGCCCCCCACGCCGGCGCGGAGGCCGGCCGCCGTGCGCCAGATCGTGTCCCCTTCGGGCATCTCAGCTGCCAGGGAAGGGTGGCATGGCGGTCAGGCTGTACGGGGCCAGACGACCAGGCCGCGCGGAGACTGGCCGAAACCTGCCTCGGTGAGGATCCCGGCCAGCGGTGACCGGCGCGCGGGCAGGCCGTCCACGCGCTGGACCTCCACTCGCCCGGCCCGGAGGGCGGCCGCGACGAGCGCGCGCACGTGCTCCACGCGGACGTCGCCCCTGGTCAGCAGGGACCGCCCGCCGCGCTCCAGGAACAGGCGCAGCTCACCGGACTCCAGCACCACGAAGGCCCCGGCGACCCGCGCCAGGCGGCCGGCCTCGGCGTCCGCGGGCGGCCAGGGCAGCGCCGATCCATACGGACTGGCGGGGTCGGTCGCGGCCAGAGCCACGACCTGGTGGTCGGCGTCCCGCGCCGTCCGGAGGCGGTCGACCGCTCCTGGCTCGGCGAACTGGGAGCCGCCCAGGCCGTCGACGAAGTAGCCCCGCCGGATCCGGCCGGCCTCCTCCATCGCCCGCAGCACCGGATAGAGCGCTGCGAACCCGCCCGCCCAGCCCTCGCCCACGACCGCCTCGCGCGTCAGGACCCCATGCCGCCTGAGGAGGGCGGCGGCCTGGGCGTGGAGCCGCTCGGTCGGGCTGACGCGCGGCTCCAGGAGGTCGGCCACCAGCGACCAGCGGCCGGTCGCGCGCGGCTGGTTCAGCCGGAGCAGCGGCGGCCGGCGGCTGAGGCCCGTCGTGCGCCCCGAGGCGCTGAGCGCCCGCAGCGGGGCGAACGTGTCGTTCGTGACCTCTCCCGCCCAGACCAGGTCCCAGAGGGCGTCGAGGACCGCGTCCTGGTCGCCGCCGCCGGCGGCCAGGTACAGGTCGCGGAAGAACGACGCCCCCCGCGCCGCCAGGTGGGACCGGAGCCGGTCCGCCAGCTCCCCCGGCGCGGGCTCCCTGGCCTCCGGAGCCAGGCGAGGGGCGTCGCCGCGGAGATACATGGCGATCCGCCCGTCTCCTGTGCCCAGGGCGCCGCGGCCGATCCAGACCACCTCCCCCATAGCCACGAGCTCGTCGAGCAGCGCCGGGCGGTAGGCCGCCACCCGGGCTGCGAGCACGTCCCGCTCCACGACGGAGGCGGGCAGGGCCATGCCCTGGAGGGCGCTCACGCACTCCAGCAGGCGGTCGTGGCCCTGGGCCGCGGAGCCGACCCCATGCCAGGCCGGCAGGAAGCGCGCCAGGGCCTCGGCCGGCACCGGCTCGGCCTCGCGGCGCAGCGCGGCCAGGGACCGCCGGCGCAGCGTTCGCAGCACCTCCGGGTGGCAGTACTCGCGCTCGGCGACGCCGTGGCGAAACGCGCCGGCCACGACATCTCCACGGGCGGCGAGGCCGCGCAGCGCCTCCTCGACCGTGGCCACGGGGAGCCCCCAGCGGTCCGCCGCATCCATCGCCGCGAACGGCACGTGGGTCCGCGCCCACCGGCGCAGGAGGCCGTCGAGCGCTGCCGGCGACTCCTCCAGGAACGCCGCCGGCAGCCCGGGCGGCAGCGTGACCCCGAGGGCGTCGCGATAGCGACCGGCGTCCTCCGCCGCGATCCAGCGCTCGGCCCCCGCCAGCCGGACCTGACAGACGCGCCGCTCGGTCGCGAGGGAGTGGAGCCAGTCCGCGGTCACCCCCCTGGCGGCCAGCTCCGGGTCGTCCAGGTCGCCCAGTCGCGCGAGCAGGTCGTGGGCCTCGTCCGCGTCGCGCGGCGAGCGTCCCGGGACCAGGCCCTGCAGCTCCAGCTCGAGGTCGGCGATGGCGGCCGGCTGGAGGAGCTCTCGCAGCTCCTCTGACCCCAGCAGCTCTGCCAGCAGCTCCCGGTCGAGCGTGAGCGCCTGGGCGCGGCGCTCGGCGAGCGGGGCGTCGCCCTCGTACAGGTACTGGCCGACATAGTCGAACAGGAGGGAGGCGGCGAACGGGGAGGCTCGCTCGGTGTCCACGGCCACCACGCGCACCTCCCGCGACCGCACCCCGGCCAGCACGAGGCGCAGCGCGTCCAGGTCGAACACCTCCGCCATGCACTCGCGGTAGGTCTCGGCCAGTATCGGGAAGTCGGCGTGGGCGCCCGCCACCCTGAGCAGGTCGGCTGACCGCTGACGCTGCTGCCACAACGGCGTCCGCTGGCCAGGCCGCCGCCGGGGCAGCAGGAGCGCCCTCGCCGCGTTCTCCCGGAAGTGGGAGGCGAACAGGGCCGAGGACGGGAGCTGCGCGCCCACCAGGCCGGCCACCTCCTCCGGGTCGAGCATCAGCTCGCCGGGATCCAGCGGCCGATCCGCGTCGGGCAGCCGCAGCGCCAGGCCGTCGTCCGTGTACATGGACTGGACCTCGAGGCCCAGCCGCTCCGAGAGCCGGGCCTGCAGGGCCAGCGACCACGGAGCGTGCACGCGCCCGCCCAGCGGCGTCAGGATGCAGACCCGCCAGTCGCCGATCTCGTCGCGGAAGCGCTCGACGACGACCGTGCGGTCGTCGGGCACGGCGCCGGTCGCGGCGGCCTGGTCCTCCAGGTAGGCGAGCAGGTTGCGGGCGGCGCGCTCGTCCAGACCCGCCCGCTGCAGCCGCTCCTCCGCGGCCTCGGGCCCGGCCGCGCGCAGCTCGCGGGTCAGGCGGCCAAGTGCCCGGCCCAGCTCGGCGGGCCGGGAGAGCGAGTCGCCGTGCCAGAACGCGATCTTGCCGGGCTCGCCGGGCGCCGGTGTCACCAGGACCTGTGTCGGCGTGATGTCGACGATCCTCCAGCTCGAGACGCCCAGCACGAATACCTCGCCGGGCCGGCTCTCGAAGACCATCTCCTCGTCCAGCTCGCCGACGCGGCGGCCGTCCTCGAAGATGTTGACGGTGTAGAGCCCCCGGTCCGGGATCGTACCGGGGTTGGTCACCGCCAGCCTCTGGGCGCCCGCGCGGCCGCGCACGGTGCCGCTCAGCCGGTCCCAGACGATGCGCGGGCGCAGCTCCGCGAACTCGTCGGAGGGATAGCGGCCGCTGAGCATGTCGAGCACCGCCTCCAGCGACCGGCGACCGAGGTCGCGGAACGGGTGGGCCCGCCGGACCAGTGCCGCCAGGTCGTCGACATTCCACTCGTCCATCGCCACCATCGCCACCACCTGCTGGGCGACGACGTCCAGCGGGTTGGCGGGGACCACAGTGGTCTCGATCTCGCCCGCCAGCATCCCCTCCACCACGGCGGCCGCCTCCAGCAGGTCGCCGCGGAACTTGGGGAGGACGACGCCGCTCGAGACCTCCCCCACGGAATGGCCGGCCCGGCCGATGCGCTGGATCCCGTTCGCCACACTCGGCGGCGACTCCACCTGGACGACCAGGTCGACCGCGCCCATGTCGATGCCGAGCTCCATGGACGACGTGGCGACGAGCCCGCGCAGGGCGCCCGACTTGAGCCGGTCCTCGACGAGGGTCCGCTGCTCGCGCGCGATCGAGCCGTGGTGGGCCAGCACGAGCTCCTCCCCTGCCATCTCGTTGAGACGCGCGGCCAGCCGCTCGGCCAGCCGCCGCGAGTTGACGAACACGATCGTGGAGCGGTGCTCCTGGACCAGCTCGAGCAGCCGCGGGTAGATCGCGGGCCAGATCGAGCGCCGGGGCTCGGGCAGCTCGCCCGCCCACGCCGCCGCCGGGCCGGACGGCGCCTCCTGCGGCGCGCCGCGGTCCAGGTTGGCCATGTCCTCGACGGGAACCTCGACCCGGATGTCCATGGTCTTGCGGCGGCCGGCGTCCACGATCTCGACCTGCCGGCCGGCGCCGCCCAGGAAGCGGGCGACCTCCTCCAGGGGACGCTGGGTGGCGGAGAGCCCGATCCGCTGCGGCTCGCGGCGGACCAGCGCGTGGAGTCGCTCCAGGCTGATCGCCAGGTGCGCGCCCCGCTTGGTTGCGGCCACCGAGTGGATCTCGTCCACGATCACCCACCGGACCTCGGTCAGGACCCGCCTGGCCGCGCTCGTGAGCAGCAGGTACAGCGACTCCGGCGTGGTGATCAGCACATCGGGGGGCCGGCGCTCCATGCCCCGCCGGTCCTCGGCCGGCGTGTCGCCGCTCCGGATGGCGACGGTCACCTCCGGAACCGGCAGGCCGAGGCGCTCCGCCTGCAGGCGGAGCCCCACCAGCGGCGCCCTCAGGTTGCGCTCGATGTCCACGGCCAGGGCCTTCAGCGGCGAGACGTAGAGGACGCGGCAGCGCTCCGCCGCGGCGGGCGGCGTCTCCGCCGCCACCCGGTCCAGGCACCAGAGGAAGGCGGCGAGCGTCTTCCCGCTGCCGGTGGGGGCCGCCATCAGGGTGTGTCGCCCGCTGGCGACGGCGCGCCAGCCCGCCTCCTGGACGGGGGTCGGCGCAGCGAAGGCAGCCTCGAACCAGCCGCGAGCCGCAGGCGAGAAGAGGTCGAGCGCTGGGGCCATGGTCAAACGTTAGTTCGCAGGATGGCCGGCACGCTACTCCATATGCCGTTGGACAGGGCCGCGCGCCCGGTGCTTACATAGCCACGTGAAGCGTGCCATCCTCGCGGGAGCGGTTTTGCTGCTGGCCGCGGGCTGCGGCGTGGCCGCAGGCGGGAGCGGGCCAGGCGGCACGATCCCGGCCGGGCAGACGGTCCGGGCACCGGCCCAGACGGTCGGCGTGCCGGCCGCGCCAGCCGGCGACCAGCTCCACGCGGCGCCGTCAGCGGCGCCCGCGCCGACGCCGGCCAGGGTCGTCCCTCCGGCGGAGCCGGCGGCGCCGGCCGTGCCGCCCGAGGGCGACGGCGTGCCCGGCCACGGCTGCCCCAGCGACCCCCACTTCCACAAGCTCTGCCCGGTGTAGGCGTCAAGGGCCCCTCCCCCCCCCGCGGGGGAGGTGGCCCGCCAGGGCCGGTGGGGGGATCGATCAGCAGCCCCCTCCCCCAACCCCTCCCGCCAGGGGAGGGGACCTTAACCACCAGAAGTAATCGGCTGGGCGAGGATCCACAGGCTGGTCATCGTGTAGCCCACCATCAGGACCAGCATGGGGTACTGGCTGACGAGCACGGCCCTGGCCCGGCGGAACACCTCGCCGGCCCTGAGGTGCGCGAGGTAGACCGCCATGATGTGGCCCAGGACGATCAGGACCAGCTGCGCGTACCACACCGTCGCGGCCTGCGCCACGATCGGGTTGGGGGTGAACTGGGGGTCGACCGGGAAGAGGTGCCAGCCGCGCTGGAGCGGGTCCGCAAGCAGGGGGAGGATGCCCTGCGAGGTCACGGTCACGTACGTGTAGTTGTGGGCCGCGTTGTACACGAGGGCTATGGGCACCAGCGTGAACGCGAAGCTGGTGAACGCGCCCATGGCGTTGCCGCGCAGCCCCCCGAGCCGGAGGACGACCTGCATGAACAGCCAGAACACGGCCAGGAAGATCGCGCTGATGCAGACCAGGCCGATGGTGTGCTGGACCACGTCCGACCAGCTCCCATAGCTGCCGGCGAACGGGCCGACGGAGTCGGTGACCCTGGCCCAGAAGTCGGTGGCGGTCACGCCGTCGAACGCCAGGCTGCTCAGCATCAGGATCACGAAGACCACACGGTCCCACCCGCCGCGCACCGGCGCCAGGAGCCCGGCCCCAAGGGGCCGCAGCCAGGCCCTGCGCAGCCGCCCGGAGTCGTTGCGCTCGGTCTCGACAGGTCCGAACCGCGCCACGACGTCGAACAGCACGGTGAACAGCTCGCCCTGGCTGAGCCATGTGCGCTCGCCGAAGACGAACATCGCGGCCACGGTGAGCACGGTGTAGCCAGTGGCCAGCGCGGCCACCGCGACGGGGTGGGAGGCCTGGCCGGACGCCAGCTCCACCCAGGCGAAGCAGAGGTAGAGCGCCGCAGCCGGCCACACACCGGCGGCTTCAGGAAGGCCCCCCTCGCCGCGATGGGGTAGCACCCGGCTGAGCAGCCGGTAGATCGTTCGGAACGGGTTCAGGTACGTCCAGAAGTTGCCGACGAGCCCGGTCAGGATGACCGAGCCGGCCCAGAAGTAGACCCAGATCAGGTAGGAACCGGGGTTCCTGGTCGCGGTCTGCGAGCCGAGGAAGCCTGTCGCGACCACGGTCAGCAGGCCCAGCACCCCCACCAGCCCGAGCAGGAAGCGCACTGCCAGCGAGTTGCCGAGCGTCACCAGGAGCGGCGCCTCGCGGCGGGGATACCGGGTGGCCCTCTCGCCGACCCGGTGGCCGACGAACGCCACCACCAGGATGAAGGAGACGAGCACGACCGCGCCGCCCGCGTAGAGATAGAGCGCGAGCGGAACCGGGAGACCGTAGCGGGCGCCGAACCCGTGCAGGTAGAGCGGTGCCGAGCTCATCTGGTGGACAACCAATCGCATGGACTCCAGGACCCCCAAGCGGAACGCGAACCCGGCGACGGACCCGAGGTCCCCGGCGTCAGCTCAGTGCCGCGACCCCCTGGGCTGGCGCGCCGCCGTTCGCCGGCCGACTACACCGTCGCGATCGATGGGTGCGGGGTCGGGAGGGGAGGGGCGCGCTCGGCGCCGGCGGTGAGCGCCGGTCGCTGGGGGACCGGGAGGACGGGCGGCGGCGGGAGGCGCAGCGGGGTGCTGCAGGGAGGCGGCTGGGGCGTGGGCGCCGCGCGTCGGACGCAGAAGAGGCCAGGGGCCAGCTCGAACCGGGCCGAGAGCCAGTGCAGCGCCAGCCCGGCCACCAGCGCCACCGAGACCTGGCCCCCGACGCCCCAGGCCACCGTGGTCGCCAGCGAGCCCAGCGTGATGACCTGCCCGCTGGCGATCCCCTCCACCACCTCCTGGACGAGGTAGACGTTGAGCTGCAGGCATCCCAGCAGGAGCACGAGGTCGCCGACCGGCACTGCGGCCCGGCGCCGCCCGCCCAGGCCCCGGGCCAGCAGGACACGCCCAGCCCCCGCGACCAGCAGTGAGGCCAGGACCAGGCAGGCGAGCAGGGCGATGCCGGCCCTGGCGAGAGCCGGGAAGTAGGCGTGAGCCCCGGCGCTCTGGACCGGGCCGGCCGCTGCGCCGTAGCGGCCGGAGTAGGCGACCACGTGGCCCAGCTGGGCGAGCGGGCCTGCCAGGACCCCCGCATACAGCCAGTACCGCCTGGGAACGGCGGCCCCGGAGCGCATGATCCGGGCGAGTATAGGTCATCACCGGCCGGCCCGGGCCGCTGAAAGGTAGCGCCCCGGCGTCAGGCGGTGGCGGCGCCGCCCGCCCAGCCAGCCGGTGCGGCGGGCGCGGCCGGCCCGGCCTCGCCGCCGGCCAGGCCGCGCCCGGCCTCCTCACGCATCGCGAGCACGAGCTCGCGATCCAGGGCGGCCAGGCCGGCGGCCCGACCGTCCAGGGCGACCAGGGCGCGGTCGCAGGCGTGGACGGCCTCGACCTCACGGCCCTCGGCGAGATGAAGCGCCGCCCGCGCCCGCTGCAGGTCCGGTTCGAGGACTGCCCAGGGGCGCCGGCCCTCCGATTCCAGGAGGCGCGACGCCAGGCCGCTGTCACCGCGGTAGCGGGCGGCGAAGAACGCCGCCTCGATCGCCAGCGCGGCACGTACTCGCTGCGGCAGCACACCGCGGCCCGCGAAGGCGCGGGTGAGCAGACCGGCGGCCTCGTCCACGTCGCCCTGATCGAGGGCGCGCCGGTATCCGAGCAGGCAGCCGGCCACCTGGGCCCGGTCGGCTGGCCGCCGGGGGCCGCCCACGGCGAGCCGGACCCAGCCCCGGTCCCAGTCGCGCGGCCTGACGCCGGCGGCCAGCGCGAGCTGGAGGCTGCCCACGGCGACCCGCTGGGCCGCCAGTGCAGGGCGGAACGCCCACGCCCAGAGCCAGCGTCCGTCGCTCCAGCGGTCTCCGGGCCGCAGCGTCACCGGCACCAGGTTGGCGAGACCGGTGGCCAGCACGGTCGCCGCGGTCAGCGACACGGGCAGCCGGCCGGTGACGGCGGCGGTCGCCCAGAGGACGCCGGCCAGCGCCAGGTGGGCCGCCGGGCCGCCCAGGACCACCACCGTATACCGCCGGCGCAGCGCCTCGGGGCCGACAGGCTCGGGCACGAGAAGGCCGCCGGCGAGGCTGAGCGGACTCAGCCGCAGCCGCCAGCCGAGGGGGGTGCGCATCCCGGCGAGCGGCCCCACCCGCCAGCCGGCCACCCGGAAGCCGACCGCCGTCGCCGCCAGCCAGTGACCGAGCTCGTGGACAGCGCTCGTGACGAGCAGCGCCAGGACCTGCAGCGCCACCAGGCCCTCCACGGGCCCGAGCCCGGCGACGGGTTCGGAGGGCAGCGCCGCCACCGCCGCCATCGCGGGCAGCGCGACCACGGCCAGGAGGGCCGGCCACGGCAGGGACGGGCGGGGCGGCATCCGGCTCGCCATCCGGTCGGATTGTGACGCCTTCGCCGTCTGCGCGCAGGCACTTCGGCCTGCGCCCTTCCTCGCGGCCCTGTTGCCGGCCTGGTCGCGAGACCCGTCAAGCAGCGCTCCGGCCCGTAACCCCGCGCCCCGCCCGCTCGTTGTCAAGGGCATGGTGGCCACGATGGTCCTGGGGCTCCTCCGCCTTGTGCTCGTGCCGCTCGATGCCGTGGGACCGTCCCGGCCGCGTCTGGCGCTGCGCAGGCTGAGCCTCCGCTTTCGCGCCCGCACTGTCTTTCCCGAATTCTGAGAAAGCGTGGCGGTCGCACCGTTCGCCCCCGCTCGGCCGGCCACGGCCGCGAACGGCGACCGGGACCAGGCGCAGGCGTGCCTCGTCGAGGTGCTCTCTCAGCTCCTCCGGCGGCTGGTCGTGACGCTGCCCAGCGAGGTGAAGGGCGTCGCCAGGGTGACGCCCGAGCAGTTCAGCGTGCTGGACCGGCTCCTGGACGGCGGCCCCGTCTCGATGAAGGAGCTGGCGGCAGCCCGTGGGGTCGCGCTCAACACCGCGACATCGCTCGTCGACCGGCTCGTCGCCGCCGGGCTGGTCGAGCGGCGGGGAGATCCCGACGACCGCCGGGTCGTGCGGGTCGCGGTCACCGAGCGGGGCCGCGTGCTCGTCGAACGGCTGCGGACGGCTCGGGAGGCGGTCATGCGGCGCATGTTCGACGACCTTGGCGACGAGGAGATCGACAGGGTGCTGGCCGCGATGCCCGCGCTCACCCGGCTGGCCGGCCTCTAGCCCGGTGTCAGGGTGGCGGCAGCCCGGCGAGCAGTCGGGAGCGGAGCGGCTCCAGCAGCGCGGCGGCGCCGTCGTCGATCGCGAGCAGCGCCCGCCGCGCCGCCCGGCCCGCCTCCAGCCGCGTGGTGAAGCAGACCGGGGCGCACCGGCACCCGGCGCTAGCCGCAACCTGGAGGGGCTCGGCCAGGGCCAGAAACACGCCCACCAGCGCCAGGAAGTCCGTCGTCTGCTTCCGCTCGGCCGCCGACTCACGCGCGGCCGGGTGCAGTCGAGCCCAGGTCTCGGCCGCCCGGAGGCACTCTTCCACCTCCACCAGCCCGAGGTCGACGTCCACCAGGTCCGGCGCCGGCTCGGCCGCCAGCCGGCGCAGCTCCCTCATCAGCGGGCCCAATCCGCCGCCCTTGCGGACCTCCGAGTCCGGCCGGCCGCTCGACCGCAGCCGCTGGTAGCCGCCCGCGTAGGCGGAGAAGACCAGTATTCGCAGCCGCGGCGCGAGCGAGCGCACGATCGGGATGACCTCCTCGCCCGACATGACGGGCATCTGGAGATCGAGGATCATCAGATGGGGCCTCAGCTCGCCCACCCGGGCGATCGCCACGGCCCCGTTGGCGGCCTCCCCCACGACCTCGAACGCGGGATCGAGGCGCAGCCGCGTGGCCACGATGGTCCGGATCTCCGCCCTGTCGTCCACGATGAGGACGCGTGCCAAGCTGGTTGCCACCCCCGCCATATGTCCGTAGATACGGTGTGACGGGAAAGGAACCCGGATGAGTCTGTTAAGGCGCAAAGATGAGTCGCGCCCGTGCAGGCTCGCTGGAATCTCGACCACCGTCACCCCCTGAGCCCGCATGCTAACGCCATGGCCCCGCCAGTGCGCGTCCAGGTCAGGCCCGGCACGTATCACGACTCCATCGTCCTGATGCTGGCGTCCGCCCGAATGCTCGAGGCCGAAGGCGTGGATGCGGCGATGGCGGCCATGGCGACGCCCCTCAACCTCGATCTCTTGCGCGAAGCCGAGCTCTGGGACGTCCGGATCGAGGGCGCGGGGCCCGGCGACCTGGTGCTCGCCGCCCGTGGACCCGGGGCTGAGGCGGGCGTGCAGGCGGCCGAGCGGGCGCTGGCCGAGCGACCGGAGCCTGCCGGGACCGGGGCCGGCGCGGGGGCCGGGCCGCCGGCCCGCACGGTCCGGTCCGGCGCCGGCCGGCTCCGCGGCGCCAACCTCGCCGTCATCTCGGTGCCCGGCGAGCACGCCGCGTGGGCGTGCTGGGACGCCCTGCAGGCAGGCCTGAACGTCTTCTGCTTCTCCGACAACGTCGCCGTCGAGCACGAGGTCCAGCTCAAGGACGAGGCCCTCCGGCGCGGCCTGCTCATGCTCGGACCCGACTGCGGGACGGCGATCCTGGACGGTGTCGGCCTCGGCTTCTGGAACGAGGCGCCGCGCGGGCGCGTCGGGCTCGTGGGCGCCTCGGGGACGGGCCTGCAGCAGGTGTGCTGCCTGCTCGCTCACCAGGGGGTCGGCGTATCGCAGGCGATCGGCGTGGGCGGTCGGGACCTGTCTCCGGAGGTCGGGGGCCGGATGACGCGCGAGGCCATCCGCAGGCTGGAGGAGGACGACGACACCGAGGTCGTCGTGGTGGTGTCCAAACCCGCGTCGGCTGAGCTGTCCTCGCGCAAGCCACTCGTGCGGGCGGTGCTGGGACCCGGCGTGGACCTGACAGAGGTCGCGGTGCGCGTCGGCGGGGGCAGCCTGCCGCCGGATCCCGAGCCGCTCGCCTGGACGGGCCCGGTGGACGGGATCTTCGCAGGGGGCACGCTGCGGGACGAGGCCGCGCTGGCCTGGCGCGACGACCCCGACCCGGGACGGTTCCGAGCGGTCGACTACGGGGCCGCCGAGCACACGCGCGGGCGCCCGCACCCCATGATCGACCACCGCCTGCGCCTGGACGCGGTGCGGCGTGCCCACGGGCTCGTGTACCTGGACGTGGTCCTCGGCCACGGCGCCCATCCGGACCCGGCCGCCGAGCTGGCGCCGGCGCTGGCCGGCCGGCCGGCGATCGTCGTCCTCATCGGCACCGAGGCGGACCCGCAGGGCCTCTCGCGACAGCGGGCCGCGTTCGAGGCGGCGGGCGCCCGGGTGTTCCTCTCGAACTCGCGGGCGGCGCGTTCACTCGTGCGCCAGGGTGGCCGGGCGGCCGGGCAGGGAGCGCCGCCATGGCGGTGATCGGGGAGGTGCGTGCCGTCACCGCCGGGGCCTCGCTGCTGAGCGAAAGCCTGCGAACCGGCCAGGTCAGCGTCAGCTG
>DATFRD010000176.1:0-11988 GCA_035263645.1 Candidatus Dormiibacterota bacterium
GCCCACCAGGCCGCCCCGGCGGTCGTGGGCGCGGCCGCATGGGCGGTGATGGCGGCCATCTTCCTGCCGACGGTCCGGTTCTTCGGCCTGTCGCCGGCCTGGGCGCTGACGCTTCCGCTCGCCGGTCTGCTCTACGGCGCGATGACCATCGACTCGGCGCTGCGCTACGCGGCCGGCTCGCGCCGGGTCTGGTAGCCAGGCCGGCGCTCGGCCTCGGCGAGCCCGGACCCCGGCGGGGCGAGTGGCCGGGGCCTGCCCGGGATCGCAAACTGAGTACCCTTCCCCTCCGGCTATGAAGCTCCTCGAATACCAGGCCAAGGAAGTCCTGGCCTCGCTGGGCATCCCGATCCCGCCCGGCCGGGTCGCTCGCACGCCCGAGGAGGCCGCGCGGGCGTGCGCCGACCTCGGGCCTGTGGCCGTGAAGGCACAGGTGCCAGTGGGCGGGCGCGGCAAGGCCGGCGGGATCAGGCTGGCCCGGACGCCGGGCGAGGCCGAGGCGGCTGCCGGGCAGATCATCGGCATGGACATCAAGGGCTTCACCGTGCCGCTGGTCTACTGCGAGGGCGCGCTGGACATCGCCAGAGAGATCTACCTCGGCTTCACGGTGGACCGCGACGCCAGGGCCAACATCCTGATGCTTTCGGCCAGGGGCGGCATCGACATCGAGCAGGTGGCCGACGAGTCGCCGGAGGCGATCGCCCGGCTGTACCCGAACCCCTGGCGCGGGCCCCTCGACTTCGAGCTCAACCGGCTGGTCTTCGAGGCCGGCCTGGGGGAGCACGTGCGCGCCCTGGTGCCGGTGATCAGGAAGCTCTACCGGGCGATCCCGGAGCACGACGCCGTCACCGCCGAGATCAACCCGCTGGTGATCACCGGCGCCGGGAGCCTGGTCGCGGGCGACGCGAAGCTGGAGACGGACGAGAACGCCTCGTTCCGTCAGCGGGCGCTGGAGGAGCGGTACGCCGGAGTGCTGGAGGGCGACCGCTACGAGGTCGAGGCGAAGCGGCGCAACCTCACGTATGTCTCCCTGGACGGCGACATCGGCATCATCGGGAACGGAGCCGGGCTCTGCATGGGGACGCTGGACATGGTCCAGCGGGCCGGGGGCCGCGCCGCCAACTTCTGCGACATCGGGGGCGGGGCCAAGGCCGAGGTGGTGGAGAACGCCCTGTCGGTCATCCTGATGAACCCGAGGGTTCGCGGCGTGCTGATCAACGTGTTCGGCGGCATCACGCGCGGCGACGAGGTGGCGACCGGGCTGGTGCAGGCGCGCGACAACCTCCGGATGGAACTGCCCCTGGTGGTCCGGCTCTCGGGCACCAACGAGGAGGAAGGGAGGGCGATCCTCGAGCGGAGCGGGATCACGCCCGGAGCCAACGGCTGGGAGGCCGCCCAGAAGATCGTGGAGCTGACGCGCTGATGGCGATCCTGCTCTCCTCCGACACCCCCGTGATCGTTCAGGGCATCACCGGCCGTGAGGGGTCCTTCCACGGCCAGCAGATGCAGCTCATGGGCACCCGGCTCGTGGGCGGCGTGAGCCCGGGCAAGGGCGGTACCACCCATCTCGGTGTGCCCGTCTTCGACACCGTCGCCGCCGCGGTCGGGGCCACCGGGGCCACCGCCAGCGGCATCTTCGTGCCGCCGGCGTTCGCGGCGGACGCGATCATGGAGGCAGCCGCGGCAGGCATCACGCTCATCTCCTGCATCACCGAGGGCATCCCGGTACAGGACATGATCCGGGTCAAGGACTTCCTGCGCGCCTACCCGGCGGCGCGCCTGATCGGCCCCAACTGCCCCGGCCTCCTCACCCCCGGCCAGGCCAAGATCGGGATCATCCCGCAGCGATTCAGCAGCCCCGGCCCGGTGGGCATCGTGTCGCGGAGCGGCACCCTGACCTACGAGACGATGGCGGCGCTGACCGCCGCCGGGGTGGGCCAGTCCACGATCGTCGGCATCGGCGGCGACCCGGTGCTCGGGCTGACGTTCACGGACGTGATCGAGCTGTTCGAGCGGGACCCGGAGACGACCCACCTGGCGGTGATCGGCGAGATCGGCGGCTCGGACGAGGAGCGGGCGGCCGAGCTGCTGGGACGAGGCAGCCGGCTCCGGGCCATCGCGTTCATCTCGGGCCGGACAGCCCCAGAGGGACGGCGGATGGGCCACGCGGGCGCCATCGTCTCGGGCAACCGGGGCACCGCGAAGAGCAAGGAGGAGGCGTTCAGGGCCGCCGGCGTGGCGGTTGCCGAGACGACCGGCCAGATCGTCGACCTTCTTACAAACGATTGACCGCGCGGGCGCGACGCATCGTCAGGTCTCGCGGTAGTCTCGGAGGCAGAGATGCTGGAAGACATCGCCGCCTACCTGGCCCTGGCCCCCGTCGTCGGCACCATAGTCCTCGGCGTCACGATCGTGCTCTGGCTGTCCGGGCGCCGGCCTCTGCCGGCACGTGTCCGCGTCCTGAGCCGGCGCCGCCCGCGCTGACCCCATGACCGGCGGCGTGGGTGCGCTCCACGTCGCGGTGGTGAGGGCCGAGCCCGGGGCTCGGCTCCGGAACGCGCTGCTGCTGGGCGGGCTCCTCCTGTGGATGGTGTACACGCGGGTGTTCTGGACCGCTCACGCGCTCCACGCCACGCTCCCGCCCTGTCCCTTCCTGCTCGTGACCGGCCATCCCTGCCCGTTCTGCGGCGGCACGCGCTCCTTCGCGTACATGTGGCAGGGGGAGCCGTCCCGAGCGGTCGCCCTGTACCCGCTGGGGCCCCTGTTGTTCCTCGCCACGCTGGCGGCCATCCCCGTGCTGGCGGCGGCGGTCCTCGTCAACCGGGACCTGGTGGTTCGGCTGCCGGACCGGCTGAACCGGGCCGTGATCGGCGCCGCCCTCGCGGTGCTGGCCGTCAGCTGGGCGCTCAAGCTGACCGTCCTCCCGAATTAAGCCATTCCGCTGCGCGAGTGGGTCCGCGCGTGGTGGACCGAGTCCGCCCGGATCGTAGGATGTCCGTGGGTGGACTTCGAGCTGAGCGACGAGCAGCGCGCAGTGCGGGATCTCTGCCGTGAGTTTGCCCGAGACGTCGTGGCTCCGGCCGCGCCGGACCTGGACCGCGAGCACCGGTTCCCGTCCGAGATCGTCAGGCAGATGGGCGAGCTCGGGCTCTTCGGGCTGCCCTTCCCCGAGGAGTGGGGCGGGGCCGGAGGCGACTTCCTCTCCTACTGCCTCGCCATCGAGGAGATCTCCCGCGCGGACGCCGGGGTGGGCATCACCCTGGAGGCCGCCGTCTCTCTGGGCGCCGCTCCGATCCACGACTTCGGGACGACGGAGCAGAAGGAGCGCCTGCTGCCGGACCTGCTGGCCGGCCGCCGGCTCTGGTCCTTCGGCCTGACCGAGCCCCAGGCGGGTTCCGACGCCGGGGGCACCCAGACCAAGGCCGACCTGGTGGACGGGTGCTGGGTGATCAACGGCGCCAAGCAGTTCATCACCAACTCCGGCACCGACCTCTCGGCCGGCGTGACGATCACCGCAGTCACCGCGAAGCTGGAGGGCGCGCTCCGCGGTGAGATCAGCGCGATCCTGGTGCCCCGCGACACGCCCGGCTACGAGGTCCAGCCGGCCTACCGAAAGCTCGGCTGGCACTCGTCGGACACCCACCCGCTAGCGTTCGACGCCTGCCGCGTCCCGGAAGAGAACCTCCTGGGCCGCCGGGGGGGAGGCCTGCGCCAGTTCCTGCGCACGCTGACCGGCGGCCGTGTCGCCATCGCGGCCCTGTCCGTGGGCCTGACCCAGGCCTGCCTGGATGCGGCGCTGGCCTACGCCAGGGACCGGACGGCGTTCGGGCGCCCGATCTCCAGCTTCCAGGCGATCCAGTTCAAGCTGGCCGACATGGCGACCGAGCTGGAGCTCGCGCGGCTGATCACCTATCGGGCCGCCGTCGCCTACCAGGCGAGCCTGGGCACGCCCGGCCCGAAGCCCGCCGAGCCGGACGGGCTGGTGACCGGGGAGGTGCAGCGGCTGGCCGCCATGGCCAAGCTCTATGCGTCGGAGACGTCGAAGCGGGCGGCCGACCAGGCGGTGCAGATCCACGGCGGGTACGGCTTCATCGAGGAGTACCCGGTGGCCCGCTACTGGCGTGACGCCAAGGTCAACGAGATCGGCGAGGGCACCTCGGAAGTCCAGCGCATGCTGATCGCCCGCGAGCTCGGCTGCTAGAGGTGCGCCCGGCTGGCGGCTCCTCGTCGAGGACGGCGTGCTCTCCGACCCCGCTCGCCGCCCTCCGAGCAAGCCCTGGGATTGGCTTCACCGGCTGGATTGACGCCCCGCCCGACGTCCGCTACCTTGGGCCCGCCCCCCGTTGGGTGGGCGGGGGCTCTTGGCAGGCTTCGCTCGACCGGCGGGGCGGCGCGGCGGCCGGGGCGGCGGCCGCCGCGCGTTCGACGCGGCGGCGGGCTCGCGGGGAGCCCGGCTATTCGTCCGGAACGTCCTCCAGCTTGGGCGTCAGCTCGCACACCCAGCGGCCGTCGTCGAGGCGGCGGATGAAGCGCGAGTAACCGACGTTGCGCGCGACGTTGAGGAACTGCTCCTGCGTGATGAGCGTCCGAAGGCGAGCCAGGTCGGCGTAGGACGGCTCCCGCATGATGCCGCCGACAACGCCGGACAGCTCCCGCCACTGGCCCTCGCTCAGCGGTTCACCGTAGCCCGCGATCGTGACGAGGAGGGCGGCGGTGGCGCCGGTGATCGTGTCGGGCAGGATCTTCTCCAGCTTGGCGCGGGCGATGATCTCCCGGCCCTGCTCGATGATCGCCGCGATCCGGTCACGGCGCACGCCGATGATGTCACGGCCGCTGCCAACCGTGGTCCCCTCCAGATATCGCGGGCCTGCTTCCATCGATTGGACAAGTATTGTAGGTTGGCCATGAGGCTGGAGCCGGGCCCCCACCTGGGGGCGCTGCGCGCCTCTGTCCGGGAGCTCGCCGACTCGATCGTGCGCCCGCGCGCGGAGCAGGTCGACCGCGAGCACCGCTTTCCCCGGGAGGCCCTGGCCGCCGCAAGCCGGCTCGGGCTGATGGGCATCCTGGTCCCGCGCGAGTACGGCGGGGCCGGCCTCGACCACCTCGCCTTCACGATCTGCGTGGAGGAGCTGGCCAGGGCCTGCGCCAGCACCTCCGTCATCGTCGACGTGCACAACTCGGTGGCCACCGAGCCGATACTCCTGTACGGCACCGCGGACCAGAAGCGAGCCTGGCTTCCGCTCCTCGCCCGCGGCGAGGTGCTCGGCGGATTCGCGCTCACGGAGCCGGGCTCCGGCTCCGACGCCGCCGCGCTCACCACAACCGCCAGGCGCGCCGGCGCCGAGTGGGTGCTGAGCGGGCGCAAGGTGTTCATCACCAACGCTGGAGAGGCCGGCATGTACCTGGTGTTCGCCAGGACCGGGCCCGAGCCGCGGGCGGCCGGCGTGAGCGCGTTCATCGTCCCGGCTGACGCCCCGGGCCTCCGGGTCGGCCAGGTCTTCCGCAAGATGGGCCTGAACGGGTCGCCGACCGGGGAGCTGGTGCTGGAGGAGGTGCGGGTGCCGGCCACCGGCCTCCTGCACGAACCGGGACGGGGGTTCGCCGTGGCGATGCGGGCCCTGGACGCCGGCCGCATCGGCATCTCCGGTCAGGCACTGGGCATCGCGGACGCCGCTGTCGGCGAGGCCGTGGAGCACGTCCGCAAGACCGGCGCCGGCGACCAGGGGGTGCAGTTCCTGCTGGCGGACATGGCCACGCAGCTCGCCGCGGCTCGCCAGATGGCCTACCACGCGGCGGCCCTCTGCGCCGGAGGCCGGCCCTTCGGCCGGGAGGCCGCAATGGCCAAGCTCTTCTGCTCAGACACGGCGATGAGCCTGGCCACCGACGCGCTGCAGGTGGCGGGAGACGCCGGCGCCGTGGCGGGCAGCGCGCTCGACCGCCACTTCCGCGATGCCAAGGCCCTCCAGATCTACGAGGGCTCGAACCAGGTCCAGCGCATCGTCGTCGCCCGCTACCTGCTGGGCGCCGCCGCCCGGCGGCCATAATCAGACCCATGGACTTCAGCTTCTCGGACGAGCAGGTCGCAATCCGGGACACGATCCGAGAGCTCGTGCAGGACAGGGTCGCGCCGCGGGCCGCGGAGATCGACGAGACGGAGGAGTATCCCGAGGACATCCAGCGGCTCTTCGCGGAGAACGGCGTCCTGGCGATCCCCATCCCCGAGGAGTACGGCGGCATCAGCGGCTCGTCGGTCACGATCTGCATGGCCACCGAGGAGATCGCCAGGGCGTGCGCGTCGTCCTCGCTGATCCTCGGGGTCCAGGCGCTCGGTTCGTACCCGATCCTGCTCGCCGGCACCGAGGAGCAGAAGAGGCGGCTGTGCCCGCCGCTGGCCCAGGGCCGGGTGGCCGCGTACGCGCTCAGCGAGCCTGGCTCTGGCTCGGACGCGGGCGCCATGAAGACCACGGCGCGCCGCTACGGCGGCGAGTACGTGATCTCCGGCAGCAAGGTCTTCATCACGCACGGGAACATCGCTGACACGCTCGTGGTGTTCGCACGCACGGACGGCGAGGCCGGCTCACGCGGCATCAGCGCGTTCGTCCTGGAGCGCGAGCGGAGCCCCTGGACCGTCGTCAAGCTCGAGCACAAGCTGGGCATCAAGGGGTCGCCGACCGCGATGCTCGCGTTCGACGAGGTCCGGGTACCCGCCGAGAACCGGCTGGGGGACGAGGGGCAGGGGTTCAAGATCGCCCTCGGCGTGCTCGATCGCTCCCGTCCGGGGATCGGCGCACAGGCCCTGGGGATCGCCGAGGGGGCCCTGGACTTCGCCGTCGGCTACGCTCGAGAGCGGCAGCAGTTCGGCCAGGCCATCGCCTCGTTCCAGGGGCTGCAGTTCATGCTGGCGGACATGGCCACCCAGATCGAGGCCGCCCGCCACCTGGTCTACCTGGCGGCCACGAAGGTGGACGACGGCGCCGCCGACCTCACCAAGGTGGCGGCGATGGCCAAGCTCTTCGCCTCCGACACGGCGATGCGCGTGACCACGGACGCCGTCCAGGTGCTGGGCGGCTACGGGTACATCAAGGACTATCCGGTGGAGCGGATGATGCGCGACGCCAAGATCACCCAGATCTACGAGGGGACGAACCAGATCCAGCGCATGGTCATCGCGCGCCAGCTGCTGCGCTGAACCCGATCCCCGCCCGTGCCGGGCGTGACCGGATTCGGCTTGGTTTCGATCCACTGGGGCCGATATAGTTCCCCGCGTGAACGGCCTCTCCGACAGCGTCGCATGGCCCTCGCGGGACCCGGAATGGGTGGCCCAGGTGGTGCTGATGGGCCTGATCAACCTCATCCCGATCGTGGGCATGATGGCGCTGCTGGGCTGGATGCTCGCGGCGCTGGACAACCTGCGTGAAAACCGCCCGGTGCTCCCCCAGGCCGGCTTCTCCTACATTCGCCGCGGTGTCGACCTCTTCGTCGTCTACCTCGTCTACGGTCTGGTGCTCGTGCTGGCCTGGCTCGTGATCCTCGCCATCGGGCTCGGCATCCTGGCCCTGCCCGGCGGGCGGGGGACGGTGCTCGGCGTGGCCGTCCTCCTGGTCGGCTACGCGGCGGTGGCGATCGCCGCGCTCGCGCTGCTCGCGTTCAGCCCGCCGATCATCCTGGCCACAGATCGGGGCGGCATCGCCGGCGGCCTGAACGTGCCGAACCTGGTGGCGATGGCGACGGCGGACGTGAACGAGACGCTTCGCGTCGGGCTGTTCGCGCTGGTCGCGTTCCTGATCGGCGGCATGGGGGCGCTGGTATGTCTCGTCGGCCAGGTCTTTACCGTCCCCTACGGGTACGCGGCGCTGGCCAGGGTCGTGCAGCACTACGAGCAGACCGCCGGCGTCACGTATGTGGCAGCTGCCGGCCTCTAGAGAAAGGAGAGAACCCAACAAGTGAGCGAGACACCTCCTGGATCGAACCCGCCCGGCGGCGGGTGGCAGCCGCCGCGGCCGCCGTCACCGCCGCCCCCGCCAGGCCCTCCGCCGCCTCCACAGGGGCCGCCGCCGCCCCCGCCCGGCGGCGGGTGGGAGCCGCCGCGGCCGCCTTCACCGCCGCCCCCGCAGGGGCCGCCGCCACCTCCGCCAGGGCCGCCGCCGCCCCCGCAGGGGCCGCCCCCGCCTCCGCAGGGACCGCCCCCGCCTCCGCCGGGACCGCCCCCGCCTCCGCCGGGACCGCCTCCGCCGCCGCCGTCCTACACACCGCCGCCCCCGCCTCCGCCCCCGTACGCGCCGCCGGGACGGCCGCCCTCCTATCCGCCGCCGTCGTATGCGCCCCCGCCGGGGGGCGGCTACCCGCCTTTGATGGCAGCGCCGACCGACAGCCAGGCCACGCTCTCACTGATCCTCGGCATCGTGGGGCTGATGTGCTGCTTCCTCGGCCCCGTCGCGATCTTCATCGGGAACGCCTCCCGGCGCAGGGTCCAGGCCAGTGGGGGCACGCTGAGCGGCGGCGGCCTGGCCACCGCCGGGTTCGTGCTGGGCATCATCGGCACGGTCTTCCTGGTCCTGGGCATCATCTGGGTCATCGCCGTCGTGATCGGCGCCGCCGGCAGCGTGCGCCCGTCCGGCTAGCGGTCGGGGAGGGCCGCCCCGGGCGACCCTCCCGGCCCCAAAAAGACCGATCGCGGGGCGCTCCTTACAGAAGGCTTACGCGCCGCGTCCGTACAATCCACCCCGATGGTGACGCCTCCGCCGGGCTACCGCCGTCAGCGGTCCAGCGTGCAGCCCCGGCGCCGGTCGCGAGCCCCGGTCGTCATCGGGGCCGTCGTCGGCATCCTGCTGGTGGTGGCCGCCGTCGGCGGGTACCGGGTCGCCATCTTCCTCCACGACGTGGCCAACGTCGGCAACCCGTTCCAGCTGATCCAGAAGGAAGTCGAGCCGCCGGTCGGGTCCGTCGCCTGGAAGCTCCAGCACGGTCAGCAGGTGACCATCCTGGCCCTGGGCTACGGCGGCGCGGAGAACGACGCGCCCTACCTGACCGACTCGATCATGGCGATCAGCCTGGACCCGGTCGGACACCGGGCGATGGAGATCTCGATCCCGCGCGACCTCTACGCGCAGATCGATGCCTGGCAGGACGGCCGTCCCTACAACGAGAAGATCAATGCCGCGTTCGAGGTGCCGAATGAGCCCGGAGCGTTCGCGCCGGGGCCGCTCAAGCCCGCCTTCCAGGGCCAGGACGGCCCGGGCCACCTGAGCGAGGCGACCATCAGCCGGCTGACCGGCCTGAGCTTCGACAAGTACGCCGCCGTCGACTTCTTCGCGTTCCGGGACGTCGTCAACGGGCTGGGCGGCATCCAGGTCCACATGGACACGCCCCTCGACGACTGCCACTACCCGGACTACCACAACGGCTACCTGAACCACGGCGTCCCGCCGGGGTACCGCTGCCCGCCGGGCTCCGGCATCCACTTCCCCGCCGGCGACTACCAGGTGAACGGCGAGCAGGCGCTCGAGCTGGCCCGCTCGCGGGACGCGAGCGAGCCGGAGCAGGCGAATGACTTCGGACGGTCCAAGCGCCAGCAGATGATCGTGGCCGCGATCAAGAAGAAGGCCGTCTCGGTGAGCGGCCTGGCCCGGGCACCCCAGCTCATGAACGCGCTCCAGTCGAACTTCCGGACGGACATGGACCTGGCCGACATCAAGGCGGTGTACGACTTCGTCGGAAAGCTGCCGGATACCGCCGTCGAGCACTTCGCGATCACCGACCAGAACCTCGTCGAGGACTTCTCCCCGTACACGCGGGGCAGCTGCGGCCCGCCGGCGGCGTTCGTGCTCTGCCCGGTCGATCCCACCTACCGGATGTGGCAGACGATCTTCTCCCACGCGTTCGTCCCGCCGCGGGCGCTGGCCGAGAAGGCGCCCGTCCAGCTCGTCAACGCCAGCCTCAGCGTCGGCGACATGCACACCCGGACGACGGACGTCCTGCGCCAGCTCGGCCTGCAGATGAGCGACGGCGTGCGGCGAGCGACGCAGCCGACGACGGTCATCTACGACTACTCCGGCGGCAAGTACCCGGCGACGGCGGCCTGGCTCGGGACGTTCTTCGGGGCCCAGGTGGAGCCCGTCAGCGCGAGCCCGCCCGCCGCGCAGCCGGCGGCGGGGCAGGGGGCGCAGGGCCTGGTGGTCGTCATGGGCTCGGACTTCGCCCGCCGCTGGATCGGGATCGCCTGACCACCCCCGGGGGTGGTCGCCCGTTCCACGCCTCGGCGGCGGCAGGACCTACCCTCATGGAGATGACCAACCCCGGGCGCGACCTGGCGGCCGAGTTCGCCGCGGGCAACGTACGTGGCCTGGCTCGCGCTATAACGCTCGTCGAGCAGCGCGACCCCGCGGTGCGCCGCCTGCTCGACTCCCTGGGCGACCGCGTCCGCCGGCCGGTCGTGGCGGGGTTCACGGGCGCCCCCGGCACCGGCAAATCGACCCTGGTCGACGGCCTGGTGGACCTGCTTCGCCGTGAGGCCCTGGGGGTGGCCGTCCTCGCCGTGGACCCGAATTCGCCCTATTCCGGCGGCGCCATCCTGGGCGACCGCATCCGCATGCAGCGCCACGCCCTCGACCGCCGGGTGTACATCCGGTCGATGGGCGCCCGTGGCCACCTGGGCGGGTTGTCCGTCGCGACCCGCGAGGCGGTCCGCCTGCTCGGAGCGTTCGGCTTCGAGTGGGTGATCCTGGAGACGGTCGGCGTCGGCCAGTCCGAGCTGGAGGTGGCGGCCGTCGCGGACACGACCCTGGTCTTGCTGACGCCCGGCCTCGGCGACGGCGTCCAGATGATCAAGGCGGGGATTCTGGAGATCGCCGACGTCTTCGTGGTCAACAAGGCCGACCTGCCGGGGGCGCAGAAGACGGTCCAGGAGCTTCGCACGATGCTGACCATGGGCCCGAGGCCGGCCTGGCGACCGCCGATCGTATCCGCGGTCGCGACCCGGGCCGAGGGGATCCAGGAGGTGCTGGAGGCGATCGAAGCGCACCGCGGCCACCTGGAGGCCAGCGGCGAGGCGGGGCGGCGGGCCGAGGCCCGGCTCAAGGACGAGGCCGCCGACCTGGTCGGCGAGTGGGCGAGGGGCGAGGCGCGCCGCCTGCTCGACACCGACGAGGCGCTGGCGGCGCGGCTGCTCGGGGACCGCACCCCCTACGCGGCAGCGGAGCAGATCCTGAGCCGCCAGGGCCGCGATCTCGTGCCGGAGGGCGCGAGGAGCGAACCATAATGGGGTTGGGATGAGCGTGCGGTACCGGACCGGATCGGTTCACGAGGCCCGTGAGGCGTGGCGGCGCGACTACGCGGCGGGGGGCGTGAGAGACGACGGGATCGAGACCTCCACGATCTCCGGCCTGGAACTGGAGCCACTCTACACGTCCGAGGACGTGGCCGGGCACCAGGAGGAGATGCCGGGCCAGTACCCGTACACCCGGGGTATCCACGCCGGCGGCTACCGGGGCCGGCTCTGGACCATGCGCCAGTTCTCCGGCTTCGCCACTGCCGAGGAGACGAACCGCCGCTACAAGTACCTCCTGGCCAACGGCCAGACCGGCCTCTCGGTGGCCTTCGACATGCCGACGCTGATGGGCCAGGACTCCGACGCGCCCACCAGCCGCGGCGAGGTCGGCCACTGCGGCGTGGCGATCGACTCCCTCGCCGACATGGAGATGCTGTTCGACGGCATCCCGCTGGGCCGGGTGTCCACGTCGATGACGATCAACTCGCCCGCGGCCATCTTGCTCTGCATGTACCTGGCCGTCGCCGACCGGCAGGGCGTGCCGTTCGACCGGGTCGACGGCACGCTGCAGAACGACATCCTGAAGGAGTTCATCGCCCAGAAGGAGTACATCTTCCCGCCCGAGCCCTCGATGCGGCTGGTGGTCGACTCGATCGAGTGCTGCACCGCCGAGGTGCCCCGCTGGAACACCGTCTCCATCTCGGGCTACCACATCCGCGAGGCCG
>DATFRD010000177.1:0-2051 GCA_035263645.1 Candidatus Dormiibacterota bacterium
GAGGTCGCGCTGCCCGTTGACGTCGGCGTGTGGCATCGCCTGATCGTATTCTCACGGCGTGTCCTTCGACCTGCTCGAACGGCTGCGCGCGATCGCGGGTCCCGCGCACGTCCTGACCGGCGCGGCGTCCGAGGAGTTCACGCACGACGCCACGTTCATGGAGCACGAGCTGCTTGCGGTGGTGCGCCCCGCCGGCACCGACGAGGTGGCGGCCGCCGTCGCCGCGTGCGCCAAGAGCGGCACCCCGGTGGTGGCGCGCGGCTCGGGCACCAGCCTGGTCGGCGGGCCCGTGCCGCTGGCGGGCGGGGTGGTGCTGAGCCTGGACCGGCTGACCGACCTGGAGGTCGACGTCGCCAACACCGTGGCCGTGGCCGGGGCTGGGGTGATCACGCGCGCGCTCGACGAGGCCGCGAACGCCCACGGGCTGATGTACCCGCCGGACCCGGCGAGCGTCGAGCTGTCGACGATCGGCGGCAACGTCGCCTGCAACTCCGGCGGCCTGCGCTGCGTGAAGTACGGCGTGACCGCCGACTACGTGGTGGGCCTCACGGTCGTCCTTGCCGACGGGCGCGTGCTGCGTCTGGGCGGACGGCTGCGCAAACGCTCGTCCGGCTACCGGCTCATGCAGCTGTTCATCGGATCGGAGGGGACGCTCGGGATCGTCACCGAGGTCGTCGTGAAGCTGGTGCCGCTGCCGCGCCACCGGGCGACGGCGATGGTCGGGTTCCGCAGCGTGGAGGAGGCCGGGGCGGCGGTGTCCCGGATGCTGGCCGCCGGCCACCTGCCGGCGGCGGTGGAGCTCCTCGATCGGGCCACGCTCGACCTGGTCCGCGACCGGCTGCCGCGCGGCTTCGACCCGGCGCTGGCGGCGGTGCTGATCGTCGAGCAGGACGGCAACGACGAGGAGTTCGTCCAGCTCGAGCTGATGCGCATGGTCGAGCTGCTGGACGGGGTCGACAATCGCATCGCCCAGTCCAGCCTGGAGCGCGAGGGACTGTGGGACGCCCGCCGCACGTTCGGCAAGGTGCTGATGGGCATGCCGCACAGCTTCTTCGCCGAGGACGTGGCGGTCCCGATCGGGGCCATTCCCGAGATGGTGCGCCGCGTCGACCGGCTGGCCGCGGACACGGGCCTGCGGGTCGTGACCGTCGGCCACGTCGGCGACGGCAACCTGCACCCGACGCTCCTCTTCGACGAGGACCAGCGCCACCTGGTCAGCGGCGCCGCGGCCCGCATCTTCCGGGACGCGATCGACCTGGGGGGCACCATCAGCGCGGAGCACGGCCTGGGCGCGCTCAAACGGGACCACGCCGAGGCCGAGCACGGCAGCCTGGCGATCGGACTGATGCGGCAGCTGAAGCAGCTCTTCGACCCGGCCGGAATCCTGAACCCGCACAAGGTGCTGCCGGAGCAGGAGCCCGACGACGACTTCCTCAACCGGATCCCGGGCTGGGACCCGGACCCCGAACGGCGCCGGCGGCGCTCCGAAGCGGGGGTGTAGCAGTGCCCGGCGGAAGTTCGTGACAGGATGGGGATCCAGACCTGAGATGCGACGCGACAGGCTGCGGCGCGAGGCCCTGACCACGCTCCGAACCACCAGTCCGCCGGGGCCCCGCCGGCTCACCGCCGGCTAGGATTTGCAAACGTGATAGCGGAGCTGCTGACTTTCTTTGCCCTGCTGTCCCTGGCCGTGACCGCCCTGATCGTCCTCGTGCCGGGCGTGGTCCGGGCCCGCCTCTGGCTCGGCCTGCCCCTCGGCGCGGCGGCGGCCGCCGGGGCGGCGGCGACCCTGCTGTGGCTCACCGGCGACGTCTCCGCCGCGGAGTTCCTCCTGGTGTGGGCGGTGCTGGTGGGCATCGTGGCCCGGGTGCTCCTCGAGCGCTGGAGCTACCTCGCGTCGCTGCTGCTCGCGAGCGTCCTGCTGGCGGGCGTCGCGTACCTCGTCTACTCGGTCCTGGCCGCGGTGGTTGACCCCCTCGGCCCGATCATCTGGGTGGGCACCGTGCTCCTGCTGCTGTTCGAGGTGGTGGCACTGGGCCTGTCGCTCTCCT
>DATFRD010000178.1:0-7378 GCA_035263645.1 Candidatus Dormiibacterota bacterium
CCCGGGATCCGGGTCGTGTCGCCCGTCAGCAGGAACCCGGCCCGGTTCCTGGCCAGGATGTGCTCGTTCACCTCGCGCAGCTGCTCGATCGTGGTGCGGCGGTGCCAGCCGACCACGATGTGCCACGTCGCCTGGTTGGCCAGGCCGGCCACCTCGGGGTTGAGGTGCAGCGGGGGCAGGTCCACGACCACCCACTGGAAGCGCTCGCGGAAGACGGACAGCAGCCCGTCCCGGCTTACCTGGTGGAGGAGCTGAGCCGGGTCGCCCAGCCGCTGGCCTGCAGGCAGCAGCGCCAGCTGCCGGCCCGGACCGCCGAAGACGAGCCGCAGCCGGTCCCGCCCTTCGAGGAAGTCCGCCAGGCCGGGCGAGGGCGCGACCGAGAACAGGTTCGTCTGGACCGGCCGTTCGAAGTCCAGGTCCACGAGGAGCACGCCGCCGCCGCCGCGCGTTCGGGCCAGGGCGGTCGCCACCGCGGCGGCGACCGACGAGCGGCCGTCCTTGCGCCTGGCGCTGCTGATGGCGACGACGCCCTCGTCGTCGAGCCCGACCAGCTTGCTGAACGCCATTCTGCAGCGGTCGACGAACGCGTTGTCGAACGGCAGCGCTCCCAGCGCCTCCCCTGGAGCGCGCGCGTACCCCGGGCGCTGGGAGCGCGCGCGGTCCGCGGTCGCAGCCAGAGCCTCCCGGAGGGCCTGGGCGGTGCTCGCGTGGCCAGCGATCACTTCGAACCCAGCAGGGGCACGCTGCCGAGCGGCTTCAGCCCGAGTGCCCGGCGGATGTCCTCGCCGGATCGGATGGTGGGATCGCGACGAGCGACGAAGTAGACCAGGAGAGCTTCGACGGCCGCGACGACGCCCAGGGCCACGCCGGCCTGCTTGAGCCCCGGCGTCCTGGAGCTGATGAGAGCCTCCGGGGCCACGGCCGGTGGGTCGACGACGTGGAACATCGCCGCCTGCACGCTGATAACGGCCTGCTGAGAGGCCTGGGCGGCGTCGACCTGCGCGAGGAGTTTGAGGTAGTTGTCGGTCTGCGACCTGGCCTGGCCAAGCAGTGTGCTGTAGTTGGGGTCCCTCCGGGCATCCTGGTCCGACAGGTGCTGCTGCGCCTGGTAGCTCTGGACAGCCGAGACGGCCCGGTTCATCGCCTGCTGCGCGGCGTCGAGACTGGCCTGCAGCGTGCCCGCCGCGGCGCCCACCTGGCTCGACTCGATGGCCATCACCGCGGCGCCGTAGTTCCGGATGATCGCCTGGAGCACCCTTACCCCGTAGGCCGGCTGCGTACAGGTGTAGCTGATCACGAACAGGTGCTCGCCCTGCGGTGCCACGCTGAACGCGGCGCGGAGGGCAGTGAACGCCTGGTCCTGCGCTGAGGTCGACCAGGTCTCGAACCCCGGCTGGACCGCCTTCTCCACGCCGGTAGCGAACGAATCAGTGCCGATCAGCTCCAGCATGAGGGCCGACTCGATCTGGGCCGGGCTGTCGGTGTTCGAGTAGAGGTCCGAGGTGAAATCCGGCGTGAACACGGGCCGGTCGGCCCACACTCGGGCGCTCACGACCTGCGCCCGGCCGAAGGCGAACGCGAATCCGCCCACCGCCAGCGGGATCACGACCAGAAGCGCGATGAGCGGCTTGAGATACTGGAAGACGACGTCGGCTGCCCGGTAGACCACTCCAGCGTGAGCGTACGTCCGGGCGGCGCCCAGACGGAATCGGCGCGTCGGTCCGGCGGCCCTGGGCGGAAGTCCCGCCCCCCTGATCAGCTGTGGCACACCCACGGATCTGCCGCGACGGCGCACCAGAGGCCGTCAGTCGGTCGGCTCAGGACAGACGCCTACGCGCTCCTCGACCCGCCTGTTGTGGGATGACGCCGGCAGGTCTACGGTGGCGCGGAGGCGATGAGAGCGGACCGTTATCAGTGGATCATCGCGGGCGCGGCGGCCGCGGTCCTGGCGGCTGTCGTCACGGTTGGCACGATCGCGGCCATACGGCAGGGGTCGTCGCACGGCCGCGGTGTCTTGCGGGCAGCCGCGGGGACCGAGGTTCATTCGCCGCGGGCCACCGCGGCTCCGAGCGCGGGCCGGTCCGTCGAGCCACGTCTGCGGCCCGGCCAGACCCAGCCCTCCCTGCCATCGGGCGTCCTGAACACGCGGGTGGGCCCGTTTCCCCTCGGCGTGTTCACTGTCCGGAATGCGTGGCGCGGCCAGGTGGGGTCCCGCTTTATCTGGGTGTATGCGGGCACGACGCCGGCCAGCGACGCGCCCACTCCTCGAGTGGCCGCTGCGGGGGCTCGCCCGGCCCTGCGCCTCTACGCCCAGGACCCGGGCGACGACGAGCCTGCCACGGACTTCCTGGGCATCTTCTACGCGCAGGGCGCTGACGGCCCGCTGAGTGTCGCCTCGGCAAGCGGGAACGTCCTCACGCTCAAGACGGACGGCGGCGCCGTCTATCACTTCGACCTGGAAGCGCTGCGGTTCGTCTGACCGAGAGCGGGATGGGGCGTCCCGCACGGGAACGCGGCTACGAGACGTAGCCCGTCCCCGGCCGGGACCCGCTCTCTAAGAGCGCTCCTGGTCGGCCGCCGGTCCGGCGCACGCGGCGCGCAGCGCCCGGGCCACAGTCTCCTGATCCTCCAGCGTGAGCTGGTGGTAGAGCGGCAGCAGGATGCACCGGTCCTGGGCTCGCTCGCTCTCCGCCAGGCCGGAGGGACCCGCCTGCCAGGGCTCTATCGCGTACGCCGGCTCTCTGTGGGTGCACATGACGCCGCGACGGGTCTGGACGCCGCCGTCCAGCAGCGCCTGCATCACCGCCCGCTGGTCGCACCAGTCGGGCAGGCGGACGCAGAAGCTCTGCCAGTTGCTCCGCGCCCAGGCTGGCTCCTCGGGCACGCGGAGGCCCTCGACGCCGGCCAGGAGCTCCCCGTACCGCTCGGCGAGCAGGCGGCGCCGCTCGATCATCGCGGGCATCCTGCCCAGCTGCGCGCGCGCTACCGCGGCCTGGAGGTCCGTCATGCGGTAGTTGAAGCCGAGCTCGTCGTACTCCTCGAAGACGACCCGGTCGGAGCCGTGACGCACGGTGTCCGGGACGTTCATCCCGTGCTGGCGCCAGAGCCGGAACTTCCGGTCGAGCTCGGGATGCCGCGTGGTCAGCATCCCTCCCTCGCCGGCGGTGACCAGCTTGCGGGGGTGGAACGAGAAGCAGGCGATGTCGCCGTGCGGGCGCCCGATGCGCTCCCAGCGACCGTCCCAGAGGATCTCCGAGCCAATGGCGCAGGCGGCGTCCTCGAGCAGCGCCAGGCCGCGTCGCCTCGCGACCCCGGCCAGCGCGGCGAGATCGCACGGCATCCCCATCTGGTGGACGCAGAGCAGCGCCCGGGTGCGAGGCGTGATCGCCTCCTCCACGCGCCGCGGGTCCATGTTGAACGTGCCGGGCTCGACGTCGACGAAGACCGGTCGGGCGCCCACGTACCGGATGCTGTTCGCCGTCGCGATGAACGAGTGGCTGACGGTGAGGACGTCGTCGCCGGGGCCCACGCCGGCAGCCCGGAGGGCAAGGTGGAGGGCGACCGTGCAGTTGGCCACCGCGCACGCCGACGGCGCCCCGACCGCCGCCGCGAACTCGGACTCGAAAGCGGCGACCTCGGGGCCCTGGGTCAGCCAGCCCGAGAGCAGCGGGCGGCGCACCGCGTCGGCCTCGATCTCGCCGAGCCACGGCCTGGCGACCGGGATCACGCGGTCACCTCCTGCGCGGCGCCGGCGGGGCTGCGCGCCTGCCACCACCACGCGACGAGCCGGCGCAGGCCCTCCTCCAGCCCGACCTTTGCTCGGAACCCCAGCTGGCGCTCGGCCGCCCCGGTGTCGGCCAGACGCCGGGGGACCGGGTTGACCTTGCGCTCCTCCCCGTGCTCGAGCTCGAGGTCCGAGCCCATCACGCCCAGCAGCAGGCGAGCGAGCTCGGCCAGGCTGGTCTCGGTTCCGCTGGCGACGTTGAACACCTCGTCGCAGGCGCTCGATGCCGCCGCCAGGATGTTGGCCCGGGCCACGTCCTCGATGAAGACGAAGTCCATGGTCTGGGCCCCGCTGCCGAAGATCAGCGGCGGCTGGCCCGCCGCGATGCGCTCCATCCAGCGGATCAGCACCTCCGTGTACGCGCCGTGGACGTCCATGCGCGGCCCGTAGATGTTGAAGTACCGGAGCGCAACGTAGTCCAGGCCGTACATCTCGTTGAAGCTGCGCAGCAGGCCCTCGTTGAAGACCTTGGCCGCACCGTAGAGGGTCCGGTTGTTGTAGGCGTGATGCCCTTCCACCGTCGGGAACACGTCGGCCATCCCGTACACGGACGCGGAGGACGCCGCGACCACCCTGCGGACGCCGGCGCGCTGCGCCGCCTCCAGCACGTTGTAGGTGCCGTCGACCAGCACCTCGAGCGCCAGCCGCGGCTCCTCGGCGCACTGCGTGATCCGGATCGCCGCCTGGTGGAACAGCACGTCGACGCCACGCATCACCCTGGCCACTGCGGCCGGGTCGCGGATGTCGCCCACGACGAGGCGGACGGGGCCGTTGGCCAGGGCCCACGCCAGGTTGTCGCGCCGGCCGCGCACGAGGTTGTCCAGCACCACGATCTCGGCCGCGCCCTCCCGGACCAGCAGGTCCACGATGTGGGAGCCGACGAGCCCGGCGCCCCCGGTGACCAGGCAGCGGCGATCCTTCATCAACGCGTTCCCTCCCGCCAGCGAAGGAATCGCGCCGGCACCCCGGCGACGATCGCGAACGCCGGCACGTTCTCGGTCACGACGGCGCCGGCTCCGACGATGGCGCCCTCGCCGATGGTCACGCCCGGCAGGATCACGGCGCTGGTGCCGATGTCGGCCCCTCGCCTCACCACCACCGGCTCGATCCTGAGATCGGTCTGGATGATGGGCCGGTCCGCGGGCGTGCCGAGGTGCTCGGAGCCGAGCACCCTGGCGCCGGGGCCCCAGCCCACGTACTCCTCGAGCACCAGGTCCCTGGCGTCCATGAAGGCCTGGGGCCCGATCCACACGTGGTCCCCGATCCGGCAGACCCCGTCGAAGCGACCCTGCAGGTACGCGTGGGCTCCGATGAAGACGCCGTTCCCCACCTCGAAGGTCTCCAGGTGCTTGAAGCCGACCCCCGAGCCGATGCGCACCCCGTGGCCGAAGCTCCGGCAGGCCGCGCGCCAGACGGCCCGGCGCATCAGCGAGTCGAGCTCACCATCGCCCAGCGCGAACCGGGCGTAGACGTCGAGCAGCCCCGCCGGGCCGTGGCTGGCCCTCAGGCTCTCCGAGAGCCCCAGCTCGAAGTCCGGGTCGGGCGAGACTTCCGCGAGGCCGTGCACGGCACGGACGACGCGGCCCGAGCCTGCGGTGACGTCCGGCATGCCGCTCAAGAGGTGTCGAGCATGTTGCCCGGGCGATGGCCACGGCAATGGGGTAAGTCGCCGGCGCCGCGACGCCGGGCCCAGCCACATCCGGGACACCCGTCCCGGACGGCCGGCCCGGCGCGAACTGGACGGCCTCCCGGGCCCGGAGCCGGCGGCTGTGCTTCCGGGATCATGCCTACCGGGGCCTGGGACAAGCGGGCTGCCGGGGCCGGGTCCACCCATTCATCGGCCCCTTTCCGGAGCCTACCTTCTGCTATCGATGACCGGACCCGCGACGCCGACCTCCGACGCCGCGCGGCGCGATGTCGCGGCGCCCGCCGGAACCCGGCGCCAGGCGAGCCGCGTCGGCGTCGCCGTGGTGGGCTACGGCTACTGGGGCCCGAACCTGGTCCGCAACTTCGCCGAGGTACCGGAGGCGCAGGTGGTTGGCGTCAGCGACCTCCGCCGCGGCCGCCTGGAGACCGTCGCGGCCCGGTACCCGGCGGTCAGGGCCACGACCGACCACCGGGACCTGCTCGCCGACCCCGCGGTCGACGCGGTCGTGATCGCCACCCCCGTGGCCACTCACTACGATCTCGCCCGCCAGGCGCTCGAGGCCGGCAAGCACGTGCTCGTCGAGAAGCCGATGGCCACGTCCTGCGCCGAGGCGGCGGGCCTGATCGAGCTCGCCGAGCGGCGCGGCCTCGTGCTGATGGTCGACCACACGTTCGTCTACACGGGCGCGGTGCGGAAGATCAAGGAGCTGGTGGACGCCGGCGAGCTCGGCCGCCTGTACTACTGGGACTCGACGCGGGTGAACCTGGGCCTGTTCCAGCACGACGTGAGCGTCCTGGTGGACCTCGCGGTCCACGACCTCTCGATCATGGACTACGTGCTCGGCGGCGGGCCCGACGCGGTCAGCGCCACCGGCATGGCCCACGTGCCCGGCTCGCCCGTCAACACTGCCTACCTGACCTGCTTCTTCGACGGGGACCTGCTGGCGCACTTCCACGTGAACTGGCTCGCCCCCGTCAAGGTCCGCCGGACCCTGATCGGCGGCGACCGCCGGATGGTCGTGTTCGACGACATCGAGCCCAGCGAGAAGGTGAAGGTGTACGACCGCGGCATCACGCTGGCGGCCGGGGAGCAGGGCCGCTTCGAGATGCTGGTGGGCTACCGCGCGGGCGACATGTGGGCGCCCCGCCTCTCGCTGACCGAGGCACTCCGCATCGAGGCGCAGCACTTCGTCGACTGCATCCAGGAGGGCCGCCGTCCCGTCACCGACGGCCACGCCGGCTACCGGGTCGTCCGCATCCTGGAGGCGGCGGCCGCGTCGCTGGCCCAGCGGGGCCGCCTCATCGAGCTGGACTGGGAGAATCGACGTGCACATTCCACTCATCGACCTGCAGGCGCAGTACCGGAGCCTCAAGCCGCGGATTGACGCGGCCGCCCTCCGCGTGCTGGAGAGCGGCCGGTACGTGCTCGGGCCCGAGGTGGCGGCATTCGAGTCGGAGTTCGCCGCCTACTGCGGCACCCGCCACGCCGTCGGTCTGAACAGCGGCACGAGCGCGCTCCACCTGGCGCTGCTGGCCTGCGGCGTCGGCCCCGGAGACGAGGTCATCACCGTGCCGTTCACGTTCGTGGCGACGGTGGCCGCGATCGAGTACACCGGCGCCCGGCCGGTGCTGGTGGACGTCGACCCGGGCACGCTGAACATGGACTCGTCCCGGGTCGCGGCCGCCATCACAGAGCGCACGAAGGCGATCGTGCCGGTGCACCTGCACGGGCGGCTGGCCGACGTGGAGCCCATCACGGAGATCGCGAGGGAGCACGGCCTCGTGGTCGTCGAGGACGCCGCCCAGGCTCACGGAGCCGAGCACGGCGGCCGCCGGGCCGGCTCGTTCGGCGCGGCCGGCTGCTTCAGCTTCTACCCCGCCAAGAACCTGGGGGCTGCCGGCGAGGGCGGCGCCGTCGTCACCGACGACGACGGCCTCGCGGCTCGC
>DATFRD010000179.1:0-2907 GCA_035263645.1 Candidatus Dormiibacterota bacterium
GCGGGCGCCCGGGGCTACGAGGCGACCCTGGCCGCCGTCGTCACCGCCTGACCGGTCGTCCGCTAGCGCCACCAGGGAATCGCGGCGGCGTCCGCCACCGCCCCGGCCGGGGCCCGCAGGTCGGTGGCGAGCTGCCCCAGCTGCCAGATCCACTCGGCCGCCGTGGCGGTCCCCAGGGCGGCGTCGGCGCGGTCTGGATCCAGGCCGCCCCAGGCTCGCAGGCAGCGCTCGGCCGCTTCGTGCAGTGCGGCCCCGGACACCGCGGGCGCGACGTCCGCCTGGTGCCCCGCCAGCCGGCCGGCCAGGTCGCGCCAGGCGCCGACCATGATCTCGGACTGCAGACTGACCGCCCGCGCGCCCTCGGCGCAGCCCAGGGCCAGGTGCTCGCGGTCGGCGAGCAGGTTGAGGAAGTCCGTGACGATGATGGCGTGGCTGGCCCCGGCCAGGAGGGCCGCCCCAGTCTCGGCCGGGACCCGTGTGGAGGCGCGCTCGTTGAGGAGGCGGTCGAACGACTCCCCGGCCCGCTCCCGAGCATCGGCAGCCAGCCGGCGGGCGGCCGCCGGGTCGCCCACGGACGCGCCCGCGAGCCGGGCGAAGGACGTGCCGAGCAGGGCGGCGACGCTAGCGCAGACGTCGGCCAGGCCGCGCTGAAGCTCGGCCCTGATGCCTCGAGGCCAGAGCAGGAGCGCGACCGCGAGGCCGATTCCGGTCCCGATGGCCAGGTCCTCGAGCCGGACCAGCCCGACCTGCCAGCCCAGAGGCGACAGGAGGTTGAAGAGGACGATCACGAACACCGTGAACGCAGCCTGGCCGGCCACGAAGTGGACCGCCGTCGGGGTGTAGGCAGCCAGGAAGACGGCGAGGGGGAGGGCGATCCAGAGCGCGGCCGGCCGGCCGCTGGTCGCGATCAGGAAGCAGACGCCGACCGCGATCCCGATCGCCGTCCCTGCCAGCACCTGGAGCGTCGTGCGCCCCGTGGCCATGGCGCTGGATCGGATCACGGACAGCGTCCCCAGCACGACCCAGAAGCCGTGGCCCAGGCCGAGCAGCCGGGCGGCGAGCACGGCCGCCGCCAGGCCCAGGGCGGCGCGCAGCGTGTTGTGGAGCGCGCTCGAGGAGGGAGTCAGGTGGGTCCGGACGGTCGCCAGGACGCGGCCTGCCACCCCCGCTTCTGCGCGGACGTCGGCCGGCAGGGGCAGCCGGCGGGTCTCGACACGCTGGCCGGCTGCGGTGGTGGCACTGACGCCCAGGGCCAGCGCCAGGTAGGAGAGGACCCGAAGTCGCTGGTCGTGGTCGAGGCCGGCCAGCACCTCGGCCGCGGGCGCGCCGCGGCGAAGGCGGGCCGCCGCCCAGCGGTCCAGCGCCTGGCGGTGGGCCAGGCATGCCTCCCGCAGCTCGCCATACTCCGGAGGCCGCCCGCCCTCCAGCACCGCAGCGCTCGCGCCGAGCGAGCGGACCACCGCCGCGGCCAGGAGGTTGCCCTCCTGCAGGCAGGGGTGCGCCCCGGGCCGGCGGTCGGACGCGCCCTCGGCGAAGAGCAGGCCCCGCGCGAGCTCCGTCAGGAGCTGAGCGAAGGCGCGGTCGCGGTGGGTCGGCCCGGCCGGTCGCTGCGCCGTGGCCCGGTACTCGCGGCGCACGTCCTGCACGGCCGCCTCTGCCGACCTCCGGCAGCCGGTCAGGGCCCCGTTGTCCAGCGGCTGCCGGCCGGCGGCGACCAGGCAGGCGAGTGCCCGGCAGGCGGCGGCGGCCCGCCGGCGCAGGAGCACCCGCTCGTAGCGAGGCCACAGCAGCAGGCCGGCGAAGGTCGCGATCGCTCCGGAGATCGCCCAGCCGGCCAGCCGGGGGCCGACCGTGGCCGGTGTGCCGGGCACCGTCACCGCCAGCACGAAGGCGAGCAGCAGCGCGCCCTGCGCGGCGGCCGCATAGCCGCCGAAGACGCCTGCGAACTGCAGGCAGCACGCCACGACGAGCATGGCGAGCGCGGCCGTCCAGGGCAGGCTGGAGGCCAGGGTGCCGAGCGCGATGAGCCCGGCGCCGAGCACCGTGGTTACGGCGTACGCCGCGGCCCGGCTCGAGCTGGGACCGCCGAAGTCGCCCATGGTGACCAGGGCGAAGGTGCCGAAGGCCACGAACAGTGTGACCTGCGGGTCCCGGATCACGAACAGGGCGAGGGCGACGGCGAGCGGGGCCAGGAGCGCCGCCCGGCCGGCGCGTCGGAGGCTGGCCAGGCCCGGGTCACGCGGCCGCCAGCTCAGGTGCGTCGCGACCAGGCCAGCCTAGCCGCTCACCCGGGTCCCGGCATCTGTCAAATGCGGGTCGCGGCGCCTCCTCCCACGCTCACTGGCTGATCGTCCTGATCGTCCAGAAGTCGCTAGCCAGCTGGCTGTCCAGGGCGTACTCGTACGGCAGGTAGAAGTAGCCGTGGTCCGCCGCGGTCGGCCCCCACGAGTTGCGGACGATGAACCACCCCTTCGCGTTGTCGTAGCCGACCGCCAGCACGGCGTGGCCGCCGACCGGCGCCTCGTTCGCCGAGGGCAGCGGCGTCACGACGGCCTGGTGCCCGTCGCCGCTCCAGAACGAGGGGAAGACGGTGATCCCCAGGACGAACGGGTAGCCCTCGGCCAGGCAGCCCTTCAGCTGGGACTGCAGCTGGTTCAGGCGCCGATACTGCACCGCCCGGTACTTCAGCGCGTCCTGGTAGCACTGCGGAGTCGGCTTCTCCCCGTCCCGGGCCCCGGCCGGGAAGGGGCCGCCGTCCGTTGCGGGCGGAGTGTCGTCGTAGGGCCACTCGGTCTCCGGGCAGACCCCCAGCTGGCCCACGCTCTTGATGCCGTCGCGAATCTGGGCTCCCGAGTCGTACCCGGTCTGCCCCTCCATGGCCCGCTCGTTGTAGTAGATGAACAGGCG
>DATFRD010000180.1:0-11137 GCA_035263645.1 Candidatus Dormiibacterota bacterium
CGAGGCACAGCGCCAGGCCGAGGCGCAGCGGCAGGCCGAGGCACAGCGCCAGGCCGAGGCGCAGCGGCAGGCCGAGGCACAGCGCCAGGCCGAGGCACAGCGCCAGGCCGAGGCGCAGCGCGAGGGGGACGTCGAGCGCCAGCCCGAGCCGCAGCGGGCTTCCTCCGGCCGCCGGCGCGGACGGCGAGGGTCCGCGGATCGCCGGCCAGCCGAGCCCGTGGCCGGGCCGGGGGAGCGGCCGGAGGAGGCGGGCCCAGGGCCGGCGACGGAGCCCGAGCGGCCCGAGACCGCTGGCGGCCCGGCACCCCCGGCACCCGCGCCATCCGCGCCCGCTCAGCTCCCCTTCGACCTGCCGCCGGCGGCCGACACCGGGCCGGTCGCGGCGGAGCCCGCCGTGCCCGCCGAGACCCCCGGCCCGTCCCGGCGGCGCCGGCGGGCGGCGAGCAGGGCCAGGCAGGAGGCGGCGGCGGAGGCCGCGCGGCCGCCGGCGGCCGAAGCTGCGGCACCGGCGACGCCGGAGACCGTCGAGAGCCCGCCGGCGTCGCCGCGGCCTCGCCGCCGGCCGCGGGCGCCCCACCCGGTGTCGTCCGCTCCGCTGGAGCTGGTCCCGGCGGAGCCAACCACGCTGCCGTCCGGTTGGGTGGAACCGGCCGCGCCGGAGCCCACCGCGCCGGAGCCCACCGCGCCGCCGGACCCCACGCCGTCGGAGGCCGTGCCGCCGGAGCCCGTATCGACGGAGCCCAGCACGCCGCCACCGGGCACGACCGAGTCGGCCCCGGCAGATCCCGCCCGTCCGGAGTTCCGGCTCGCGGACCAAACAGCGCCGGACGGCTGGCCGGGCCAGGTGGGCCCCAAGCCCGAGCCGCCCACGCCGGCGGTGCCCACGCAGGCTCCGGAGCCGGCCGCCGCCGCCCCGTCGGCGGAGCCGGGGCCCGACGGCGACGAGCCGCCGGACGGCTCAGAGAGCGGGCTGGCGGCCGTCCTCCGGCGACTTCGCGGCGGCTGACCCGGGCTCGAACGCCTCCAGGTGTTCGATGACCCGGCGCGTGAGCTGGGTGGGTGTGGACGCGCCGCTGGTGACCCCGACCCTCCGGACGCCCTCGAACCAGGCGGCGTCGAGCTCCTCGACGCTGTCGACGCGGTGGGCCGGCTTGCCGGCGAGCTTCTGCACGACCTCCACGAGACGGTTCGAGTTGGAGGAGCGGGCGCTGCCGACGACGATCACGAGGTCGACGTCGCGGGCGGCCGCCACCGCCGCCTCCTGCCGCTCCTGGGTGGCGCGGCAGATCTCGTTGTGGACCTCGGCCTCCGGATAGCGGCGCCTCACGGCGTCGATGAGCTCCTCCGTGTCCCACATCGACAGCGTCGTCTGGCAGGTCACGGCCACCCGTGGCGAGGAGATCTCGAGCCGCTCCACGTCCTCCACGTCCTGGACCAGGTGGACCCGGCCCGGCGCCTCGCCGACGACCCCCTCCGGCTCCGGGTGGTTCCGGCGGCCGACGTAGACGATCTCGTAGCCGCGAGCGGCCAGGTCCCGGACCAGGTCGTGCGTGCGCACGACGTCGGAGCACGTCGCGTCAATGGCCTGCAGACCGCGCTCGGCCGCCCGGCGCTTCACCTCGGGCGACACGCCGTGCGCGGTGAAGATGACCGTCCCGCCCTCGATCTGGTCCAGGCCCGCCAGCCGGTTCGGCGGGTCCACGAGCGTGATGCCCTGGCGCTGCAGGTCGTCGGTGGCGAACGTGTTGTGGACGAGCTGGCCCAGCATGTGGACGGGGCCGTCGGTCGACTCCCGGACCCGCTTCGCGATCCGGAACGCGTCCACGACGCCGTGGCAGTACCCCCGGGGCGTGATGCGGACGACTTCCATCGCTACGAGACTACCGCCCGGGACCACCTGGCGGCTCGCTCTCCGAGGCCTCCAGGCCGCGCCGAGGCTTCGAGCAGATCCTCGCCTCTTACATCCGCGTTGCGATGACGCAGCATACCCCCTGGTAACCTGGGCCCGGACGTGGTGGATCGGCATACGCAGGCCGGCGGAGCCGGCGTCCGTCTCCTGGTGGTGATGGTCGTGCTGGCCGTGGGCGCGTACGTGGCGTGGGGCTTCGTGCACCGGCCTGCCGGCACGGTCGTCACGAGCTCCCCGCAGGATGCCCAGACCGCCCAGCAGAAGGCGCTCGCATTCCAGGCCGCCCAGGCGAAGGCCCAGCAGACCGGCAGGGCCGTCAGCGTCGCGGAGACCTTCACCGACGCCGAGCTCAGCTCGCTGGCCAACCAGCAGGCCCAGGCCCGGGGGCTGCCGTTCAACCAGATCAGCCTGCACAGCACCGCCCAGGGCACCATCCAGGGCCAGGCTCGGACCCAGGTCGCGGGCCAGGACCTGCCGGTCTCGCTCGTGGGCGTCCCCATCATCAGCAACGGGCGCGTCGCGCTGAAGATCACCAGCACGCAGGTCGGATCCATGCCCCTGCCGGGCGGGATCACCGACCAGGTCACGCAGTCCATCCGGCAGCCGCTGGAGCTGGGCCAGCCCATCACGGGGTTCTCGGGCCTGAGGGTGGCGCTGGCCGACGGCGAGCTGACCGTGAGCGGGATCGCCGAGCCGAGCTGACCGCGGCCCTTCAGCCCAGGCCGGCGAAGAGGCTTCGCTCGGGGAGCGGCTCGCCGGGCGTGCCGCGGGCCAGCACAAACCGCTCGGTGCCGAACGCGGCCACCAGGACCTGAGCCGCCATGGTCTGGAACGGGCTGGCGGGGTTGTTCTGGCTCCGGTGCTCCCGGAAGGCCGCCATCTTCAGCTCGACCACGTCGCTCACGTCGACCACGGCGGTGATCTCCTCGTCGGGGATGCCCGGGATCCGGATCGCCACGGCGTCCGCCTCCATGCCCATCTCACGCGCCCGCTCGGTCATCTGCTGGATCGTGCTGCGCGCGACCGCCGACAGATAGAGCCTGGCCGGCTCCCACTGCTCGTGGCGGAGCAGGTCGAGCGCCGCGACGGTCGTGTGGTGGGCCTTCACGTGGTCCGGGTGGCCGTAGGTGCCGTCGGACGTGTACGTGACCACGACCTCCGGCCGCTCCTCGCGGAGCAGCGCGGCCAGCCGCTCGCCCGCCTCGTGCAGCGGTGCCATGTGGAAGCTGTCGGGCCTCTCGTTGCTCGGCGTCCCCGCCATGCCCGAGTCGCGATAGCCGAGGAACTCCTGCCGGTCCACCTTGAGGATCGCCCCGGCGCGCCGCAGCTCCTCGGTGCGCACCTCGGCCAGCCGCGGGCGGACGGTCGCCTCGTCCATGTTGTGGATCTCGCCCTCCTCGCCGCGCGTGGCCGTCACCAGCACCACCCGGTGGCCGGCCGCGTGCGCGCGCACCATTACCCCGCCGGTGGCGATGCACTCGTCGTCGGGGTGGGCATGGACCAGGAACAGTGTTGCCATCAGCCGATCAGCTCCTCCACCAGTCGGGCGATGCCGCCGCTGCCCGGCCCGCCCACCGTCCGGCCGCCGGCGGCGGCCACCACCTCGGGCGGCGCGCCCTCCACCGCGTACCCGCGGCCCGCCCACTCGATCATCGGCTGGTCGTTGCGACCGTCGCCGACGGCCACCGTCTCCTCGTGACCGATCCCGAACCGACCACACACCCACTGCAGCGCCTGGCGTTTGTCGGCGTCGGGATTCGTGATCTCCAGGTACTCGGGCAGGGACGTGGCCACGTAGAGCCGCTCTGCCCAGCGCGCCCGCACATCCGGCAGCAGCCGGTCGATCACCTCCGGCTCCGCCACGATGACGAGCTTGGGCGTCGTCGCGTTCATCGCTGCCCCGATGTCGCCGACCACGTGGACGGTCATGCCGGAGTGCTGGGCGTACTGCTGCGCCTCCGACCGGTCGCGGTCGACGATCAGCTCGTCGTCGCGGTACGCCTGCACGTGCAGGTCGCGCTCCCGGCAGTAGCGGACGACCTCCATGGCGATGTCGTGGGGCACGCCGTGGTCGAGCAGCATGCCGCCATCGAGACCCCTGACCTGGGCGCCCTGGTAGCAGACGAGCGGCGATTCGAGCCCCAGCTTCGTGACCCAGGGCACGGCGCCCGGGAAGGGGCGGCCGGTGCAGGCCACCACGCGGACGCCCGCCGCCTGCGCCCGCTGGACGGCCGCGACATCCCGCGGGTCGAGGCGCAGGTCGCGACTGAGCAGCGTCCCGTCCAGGTCCAGGGCGAGCAGTCTGACGCCCGCCATCAGGTGCTCCCCGCCACGACCGCCACGATCACCTGGCTGCAAGGACCTCCGGGTTGAGGAGGTTGGGCGGCCGCTCCCCGGCCAGGCCGGCCACCAGGTTGCGGACCGCCAGGGCCGACATCTCCGAACGCGTGCGCACGGACCCGCTGGCGATGTGCGGCGCGAGGACCACGTTGTCGAGCCCGAGGAGGTCGGGATGCACCTGCGGCTCCCGCTCGTACACGTCCAGGCCGGCGGCGAAGATGGTCCCGGCCCTCAGCGCCTGAGCCAGCGCCGCCTCGTCGACGACCGGCCCCCGCGACGTGTTCACCAGGACGGCGGTCGGCTTCATCCGGGCCAGCTCTGCGGCGCCGATCAGGTGGTGGGTCCCCGGCGTCAGCGGCACGTGCAGGCTCACGAAGTCCGCCGCGGCCAGCAGGTCCGGGAGGTCCATCCGGGTCGCGTCCAGCTCCCGCTCGACCTCGGGCGGCGGCGGCACCGCGTCGGTGTAGACGATGCGCATGTCGAACCCGCGCGCACGCCGGCCGACGGCCCGGCCGATCCGCCCCACCCCGACCAGGCCGAGCGTGGCTCCCCAGACGTCCTGCCCGAGCAGCATGTCGATCGCCCAGCCGCCGAACCGGCCGGCCCGCAGGAAGCGGTCGCCCTCCGCGACCCGCCGCGCCGCGACCATCATCAGGGCGAACGCGAAGTCGGCCGTCGTGTCAGTCAGCACGCCGGGCGTGTGCGTCGCCATGACGCCGTGCAAGGTCGCCGCGCCCAGGTCGATGTTGTCGAACCCGACGGCCACGTTGGAGACGATCCTGAGGGCGGGCGCGCCCAGCACCCTGTCCCCAACGGGGTCCATGACCTGGCTCAGGATCCCCTGACAGCCGCCGCCCTCGACCGCCGCGCGGATGCTGTCCTCGGTCAGTGGTCCCCCCTCCGGGTAGGCGACGACCTCGCACCCGGCGCTGGCCAGCAGGGCGGGCGCGGGGTCGAGGACGGGGTGCATGACCAGGACCCGCCAGGGACTGGCGGAGCGCTCCCTCACGGGTTGAGACCCAGGTCGGAGGCGATCGGGACCAGCGCGTCACGGACCACCTCGATGTGCTCGTCGAATGGCACGCCGAGCGCCTCGGCGGCGCTCACCAGGTGCTCGCGGTTCACCGCCCTCGCGAACGCCCTGTCCTTCATCTTCCGGCGGACGCCGCCGGGGTCGACCGCCGACAGCGAGCGGTCCGGCTTGACCAGGGCGCACGCGATGACGAACCCGCACATCTCGTCGACCGCGAAGAGCGCCCTGCGGATCGGCGTGTCCCTCGGGACGTCCAGGTACTCGGCGTGAGAGGCGATGTCCTGCAGCACGTCCTCCGGCCAGCCCCGCTCGCGCAGCATCTGCATGCCGCGGGTGGGATGCTCCTCCGCGGTCGGGCCGCTCTCGTAGTCCCAGTCGTGGATCAGCCCCAGCACGGCCCAGCGCTCCTCGTCCTCGCCGAAGCGCCGGGCGTAGGCGCGCATCGCGGCCTCAACGCTGCGCATGTGCCGCCGGAGCGTCTCGCTCTGCGTCCGGTCCACGACCAGCTCCCAGGCCTCGTCCCGAGTGGGGATGTGCGTCTGCACGCTCAAGTGATCACCTCCAGGTGGTTCCTACAACTGCGCCAGGTAAGCAAGGGCTCACCCCCATCGCCCTGCGGGCTTCTGGGGACCCCGGCCCGAGCGTGTGAGTTGCTTACCACGCCTCCCCCGCGGAGCCCCCAGACCCGAAGGGCTGCACCGGAGGTGCCCCAAATGTCCCGAAAAGAGGGGGGTTCCGGAAGGGGGGGCCCGCCCCCCCTTGCATGCTTACCTCCGACATTCGAGCAGGAAGCACTCCAGGGCCAGCCGAGGGCTGACGTTCTGCTCCAGGTAGCCCAGCGTGTCGTAGGAGAGCTCGAGCAGGCGTGCCCAGCGGGCGCGCGCCGACCCCACCTCCTCGACCATGCGCTGCCGGAGGCGAAGCTGCCAGCTCCCCAGCGCGAACTGGACCGGGTCCTCGTCGGCGCGCTCGGAGCTCCGCCACTGGAAGTTGGCCGAGTCCAGCTCGGCGGCGAGCGTCAGCGCGACGTCGGCCGGCGCCCCGAAGACCTCCTCCAGCCGCTGCGTCCACCGGCGATGCCGCTCGACCACCTCGCCGTCGCCGGCGGCGGCGATCGCCCAGCCGGGGCGGCCCCGTGACAGGGCGGCCAGCGCCTCGGCCCGGTCGTCAGGCACGCCGCGTTCGCGCAGGAGCGCGGCGACCTCGGGCAGCGCCACCGCGTGGAAGCTCACGCGCTGGCAGCGCGAGACCACGGTCGGGAGCACGACGAACGGGGAAATGCTCGGTGTCGTCAGCACGATGACCCGGTTGGGGTGCGGCTCCTCCAGCGTCTTCAGCAGGATCCCCTGGATGGGGTCGGCCATGCGGCCGACGTGGCTGATGACCGCCACCCGGTGGTCGCCCACCGCTGGCTTGAGGGACAGGAACGCCTGCAGGGACTGCTGGTGGTACTCGGGCTGCCGGTCCGGGAGCAGCCGGATCTCGTCGATGCGCAGGTTGTCCCTGCGATCGTCCTCCCAGTAGTCCGGGTGCCGGCGGAGCGGCACCTGCGGGAGCAACGCGGCGGCGAGGGCGCGGGCGACGGTGGTCTTGCCCAGCGAGGGTTCGCCGACGAAGAGATACGCGTGAGACAGCCGTCCGCTCTCCAGCTGGCTGGTGAGCAGCCGGCGCACCGCCTGGTGGCCTGCGACGTGGGCGAACGCCTGGGACACGACCCGTCACAGTGTAGAGGCGGCGCCTGCGCGAGACGGGTCACCGTCCAGGAGACCCGGACGGCAGCGTAAGCAAGGGGAGGCCTGCCTCCCCTTGCATTAAACCGGGATCCGGTGGATCCCGGTTAAAGCAGCGGCGACGGGAAGAGCGGGCCCACGATCCGCCGGTCGTTCGCGCTGGCGCACGGGGCGTCGGGCTCGCTCTGGCTGACCCGCTCTCTCGACACCTCCGCCGCCAGCCGCCGGGCCTCGATGGAGCCGCGGAGGGTTCGCGCCCGCACCTCGAAGGTGCCCGCCTCCTCGGACCTGCCCAGCGCGCGGAGCACCGCGGCGTGCCGCTCGACTCTCCGCACCCCCGGCTCGTCCGCCGGCGAGCTCCGACGCGGGCCGGGCTCGAACCAGGCGGAGGTGAGGCGGAGCGCGTCCTCGTAGCGCCGCTCGCACATGTAGAGGTCCACGAGCAGCTCCTGGACCAGGGCCGTCCGGTCCGTGTGGCCGACCCGGCCCCAGTTCATGCAGGCTCGCTTCAGCGTCGCCTCGGCCCCGGCGACGTCGCCGTGGTGCTGGCGTATGACCGCCAGACCCACCAGGGCCCAGCCGGTGCGCGGATCGTCCCTCCCGCGGGCGGCCTCGATCACGTCCAGCGCCTGGCGGTATCGGGCCTCGGCCTCGTCCCAGCGCTCCCTGAGCCGCAGCGCCCACCCCAGCGTGATCAGGGCCCATCCGGCCTCGAGGCTGCGCGCGCCGTGACGGCGGACGTCGGACGCCAGCCGCTCGTGGCAGGCCGCCTCCAGACGGTCGAACATCCCGAGCGCGCCGTACACGAAGATCTGCTCGTTCCGCCACTCGGCGGTCCACCGGCCGTCGACACCGTCGAGCCGACGGTGCGCGTCCACCTTCTGCTCGAGCACGTCTGCCGCCTCCTGGTCGCGGTGCTGCCGGCGGAGCAGGAAGTACAGCGACTGCGCGGCCTGAGCCACGGCTCGCGGCCGGCCCGAGCGCGCGGCCTCCGCGAGCGCCTGGCGGAAGAGCGGCTCGGCGGCGGCCATGTCGAACTGCGCCACCCGTTGGTTTCCCGCCCGGACCAGCCGCCCGCTGCGCCGGGCAGCCACCACGGCGCCGAGCGACAACCTGCCCCTCACCGCAGGCAACCATACCGTGCGCGCAGCAGAAGGTGGGACCCTCGGGGACTTATTTGCCTGCGGCGAGCGCCGGGACCGGGCCCGGCCGGGGCTCCTGCTCTTCGCGAAGCCGTCGCAGCCGGGCCTCGCCGGGCAGCAGCAGGCCGACCGGGATCGTCAGCACGACGACGCCGACCTGCAGCGCGAGCGCCGTCTGGAGGCCGACATGGTCGGCGACGGCGCCCGTCAGGGGCACGCCGATCGCCCCGGCCACGAAGGCCAGGCCCATGACGAGACCAGAGGCCAGCCCGGCCCGGCTGGCCATCAGCTCCTGCGCGATCATCAGCGTGAGCGGGGCGGTGGAGGCGGCCAGGAAGCCCACCAGGACGGCCCAGGCGAAGCCCGCCGCCCCGGGCAGCAGCACGTACAGGGCCACCACCGGGATGCTCAGGACCAGCGAGCCCACGATGACGGACCTCCGGCCGAACCGGTCGGCGAGCGCGCCGCAGCCGACGGTCCCCATGGCGCTCGAGAGGACGAGGGTGGTGACCAGCGGTCCGTAGAACCACGGCTGGTAGCCGAGCTGGTGGTACCAGGTCGGCGTGAACGCCTGCAGCGTGAAGACGGTGCAGTTGCGCGACATCATCACCCCCACCGTGGCCGCGATCGGGGCCAGGGGCAGACGGCGATGCGGTCCCCGGCGCCGCTCCGGCCGGGTCCGGCCGGCGCTCCGGAGTCGCATGGCCAGCAGCAGGTAGCCGCCGATCGCGACGCCCGGCAGCAGCATCAGCAGCGTGCCGCGGACGCCGAACAGGCCGAAGAGGACGATCCCGATGAGCGGGCCGGTGGCCACCCCGACCGTGCCGCCGGTGACGTAGACGGACATCGCGGTGTTGGCTCCCCGGCTCGGCAGCACGCCCCGCACGGTGAGGGCCCCGAACGGGTGGAAGGCGCCGGAGCCCAGCCCGGCGAGGCCCGCCATGACGACGAGCACCGGGAAGGTGGGAGCGAGGCCGACCAGCGCGAACGCGGCCGCCGTCCAGGCCAGCGCCAGCCCGGTGAGCCGGGTGCCGTGGCGGTCCGCCAGGCTGCCGAACAGCGGCTGCGACACCGAGGCCAGGCCGCTGTAGGCCAGCGTGACCAGCCCGACCGTCTCCAGGTCGAGCCGGAAGCGGTGGATGAGCAGCGGGTACAGCACCGGCAGCAGGCCGGCGTAGCTGTCGACCGTGAAGTGGCCCAGCATGCACGTGACCAGCCGACGGTTGCGAAGGGCCAGCAGCAGGTCAGCCATGAAGACGCTCCAGGAACCGGCCAGGCTCCCCGGCCTCGAGGTCGACGGCCCGCTCGCCGGGGCGGAGGCGGGCCCGGCCCTGGTCCAGGAGCGCGGCGAGCAGGGCGGCGCCCAGCGCGCCGCCGAGGTGCGGGCGCCGCTCGGTCCAGTCGTCGCACTCGATGGCCAGCGCGCGGCGGGAGCGGCGGGCCGATTCGACCGCGACGCCGCCCCGGCTCAGGACCGCCGCTCCGGCCTCGGTGAGGCGCAGGTCGCGACCGCCGGCGGCCACCAGCCAGCCCTGCTGCCGCAGGGCGTCCAGGAGCCGGACGGCGGAGCGGCCTGCCAGATGGTCGTAGCAGGTCCGGGCCAGCCGCACCGGGGCCTCGCCCGAGGCCAGGAAGCCGGCCGGCCCGGACGCCTCGCGCCCGGCGACGCCGGCGGCCAGGGTGCGCAGCGTCGCCACCGCCATGGCCGGCGCCTGGCCCCTGAGGCCGTACACACGCTGGCGGCCGCTGGCCTGGCACTCGACGAGCCCGGCCTCGCGGAGCAGGGCCAGGTGCGTCGAGACCCGGGGCTGGTCTAGGTGGAGCCGGCAGGCGAGGTCGCTGACGGTCGCCTCACCGGCGCCGAGGGCGTCGATCAGCCGGACGCAGGTCTCGTGGCCGAGCGCCCGGGCGAGCGCCGCCACCCGCTCCTCGTCGGCCATGCACATATCTTACATTTGAGAATCGCGAATTGAAGTATCGGCCCTGGTGCCGCACCTCTAAAGTCAATGGTGTGCGGCAGCGCGTGGAGGACCTGCACGGCTTCGACACCCGGACGGCGGTGCAGTTCGCGCTGGCCCGCGTGTGGGACGCCTACCAGAACGGCTACGACTCGATCGAGTTCGTGCACGGGGCTGCCAACGTGCAGGAGCGGCCGGGGGCGGAGGGCCGCGGCCAGATCAAGTGGGCGCTGCGGGAGCTGCTCGACAGCGGCCGGCTCGACGCCTGGTGCGACCGCCGGGACTCCTGGCCGCGGGCCGCGTCGCTGGTGGTCGCCCTGCGCAAGAACCCTCGGCCGCGGCCCGAGACGTGGAGCGCCAGCCCGGCCCGGAGCCGGGCCCGCTGAGGCCTGCGTGCCGGCGGCTCAGCCGATCGGCGCGGTCAGCTCGACCTGGATGTTGTCAGGGTCGCGGAAGGGCAGCACGTAGATGCCGAACCCTTCCAGGGTCCTGATCTCCCCGTGCGGGACCCCGCGCTCGTCGAAGAGCCGCGCCGCTTCGTCGAGGTCGGCCCGGCTGCCGACGCTGAAGCTCAGGTGGTCGAGGCCGACCCGGTCCTCGTCGAACCGGTCGCCCGCCGGCGCGACCGGCCGCAGGCCCATCAGCAGGCCGCCCCGGACCATGACGATCCCGCCGAACAGGACCTGGCTCGCGGCCTCGGCACCGGGGTCGTCCGGCGGCGGCGACTCGACGGCCACGTCGAACCCCAGCAGGCCCGTGTAGAACTCGCGGCTGCGGCCCACGTCGGTGACCGTCAGGCGCAGGTGATGGATGCCGCCGATCTGGATCTGGCCCCCCACTTGTGCGTCCTCCTGGCGCGGACCTGTGCATCGATGCACTCGGAGGTCCGGCGCGGCCTGCATCGTCGCACGCCGGGGCGTCCGCTGGGCGGCTGCCAGAAGAATCAATCATCTACGCTTGTCGGCCGTGGACGGCCGGCGGCTGCGGCTCGCGGTGGCGGTGGAGGGCAGCATCTTCCCGGCCGA
>DATFRD010000181.1:0-2375 GCA_035263645.1 Candidatus Dormiibacterota bacterium
GCTGTCGTCCTGGGTCACGGCCCTGCTGGCGGTGCTCGACTCGGCCGCCCTCTACCTGTCGCTGTCGCCGAAAGCCGCGCCGGTCGTCCCGGCCCGGCTGTGCCTGCGCAGCGGGTTCCAGTGCTTCCGGGCCATCGCGGGGGCGATGGGCATTGACCTCCCGGACGAGGCCGACCCGAGCGCCGGGATCAGCCTCACCTACGAGGAGTACCTGCACGGGATCGCCCAGATGCTGTACGTCGACTTCCCGAAGGAGCGCGAGCCGGCCGAGGCGTGGCAGGACTTTGTGGGCTGGCGGGTCAACTACGAGCAGGCCGCCTACGCGGTCGCGGCCGCGCTGGACGTCGTGCCGGCGATGTGGTCGGGCCCGCGGCGGCGTCCGGTCCCCCCGATCCCCCCGCTCCGCCCGCCCCAGGGCAGGCCGCCGACGTAACGGGTCCACGCATGAGGCCATCCGAGCAAGACGCTCTCGCCGGGATCCGGGCCGAGCTCAGCCGGGTCATCCGTTATGACGACGAGTCGATCGTGCACGACAGGTGGGTCCGGCAGCGTTACGACTGTGGCTGCTTCCCCGGCCTCGGGCCGGCCAGGAGAGCGGCCGTCGACGCCGCCTGGCACGAGGCCGGCCACGCGGTGGCCGCCCTCACGGTGGGGGCGCGCTTCAGCTCGGCCAGCATCCACCATGGCTGCCGCGGCGAGGGCCGGGTCCACGGCGTCTCCGGAGCCACCGGGACGGCGTTCGTCATCGACGCGGCCGGCCAGATCGCCGAGCGGCTGCGGAACTGGACCATGCTCGAGCGCGACGACGAGCTGCGCGCCTGGCTGCCGACGTGGAAGGGCGACGGCGGGGACGCCCGCCGGTTCCGCCGCAGGATCTCCGAGCGCTTCGGTGACGACGAGTGCGCCGCCTGGCGATACAGCGAGCAGGTGCTGTCCCCGCTGCGGCTGACGATGCGCCAGGTGGCCCGGGCGATGCTCGTGCATCCCCGGCACCTGCCCTACGCCGTGGTGGCGGCGCTCGCCGACGCCGCGTGATCCGGCGGCACAGTAGGCGGCTGGGCGGCGAGGATGAGAGCATGACGATGACGTGGGATGAACTGCTCGGCTACTGCCTGGCCAGTGAAGGGGGATGGGGAGGCGGGTGGGGCGTGGCAGGACGAGCCGTGGGAGGGCGACGTCGTGGTGAAGGTCGCAGGCAAGATCTTCGCGTTCCTGGGCTCTGAGGACGCGTCCGCGGTCGGGCTGAAGTGCGGCGCCACGCGAGAGATGGCCGACGAGTGGCTGGCGCGCTACCCCGACGACGCGTCGGTGATGGCGTACATCGGCCGCTCCGGGTGGAACAGCCTGCGGGTCGGCGGCGCGATCGCCGATGACGAGCTGCTCGAGGCGGTCGACGCCTCCTACGACGCGGTGGTCAGCAGGCTGCCGACGAAGGACAGGCCCTGAGCGCGGCGCCGCCTGGGATGAGGAGCGAGGAGCCTGCGACGAGCGATGCGCCCGAAGCACTTTAGGACAGGGCACGCGTGTCACCGGAGGTGTCCGTAACCGGGTAACCGCGACCTTTTCACAAGTTCCGAGGCGCAAACTGGACAAACGACCCTGGTAACTCCCCGGTACGTGTGAAAGGCCCGTTGAGGGGCTGTCCTTTATCCGGCCGCTGGTCTGCGGCCCATCCCGCCCTGACTCCGGCGGGGCCTAGCCGAGCCCCACGGCCTGGGCCAGCTGCCGGTAGCCGTCCATGGCGTCGGCGCCGGACGGGGTCAGCAGCTGGACGACCACGTGGTCGGCGCCGGCCTGGAAGTGCTGGTCGAGACGCGCCGCCACCTGGTCGCCGCTGCCGTGGGCGACCAGCGCGTCGATCAGCGCGTCGCTGCCGCCGCCGCTCAGGTCCTCGTCGCTCCAGCCGAGGCGGCGCAGGTTGCTGGTGTAGTTGACCAGCCCGAGGTAGGGCTTCTGCACCCGCGGCCGGCCGATGGCGCGGGCCTGCTCGGGGTCAGCCTCCAGGACCACCTTCTGCTCCGGGGCCAGCAGCGGCCCCTGGCCGAGGATCTCGCGGGCCCAGCGCGTGTGCTCGGGCGGGACCAGGTACGGGTGGGCTCCGGCCGTGCGCTCGGCGGCCAGGCGCAGCACCCGGGGGCCCAGCGCGGCCAGCACCAGGCTGTCGGCCGGCACGCCGCCGCCGAGCAGCACGTCGACGTAACGCGCCAGGGTCTCGTAGGGGCGGGCGTACTCGGAGGTGGCCTCGGGGTGACCGGCGCCGACCCCCAGCAGGAACCGGCCGGGGTGGCGGGCCTCGAGCCGGCCGAACGACGCGGCGACCGTGTGCGCGTCGTCCTTCCACATGTTCACGATGCCGGTGGCCAGGGTCAGCGTGG
>DATFRD010000182.1:0-8602 GCA_035263645.1 Candidatus Dormiibacterota bacterium
TATCTCCTCGCAGCCGAGGGAGCCAGCCCGGTTGTAAACGTCCATCGCCCGGGTCAGCCCGTCGCGGACAGCCATCTCGATCGCCGAGGCCACCCCCTTCACCACCGAGTCCACCACCTCGGCCTCCCGCCGCGAGAATCGGCCGAGCACATGCTCGACCCCGGCGGGCGAGCCTCGCCCTCCGGGCTTCCCGACGCCGATCCGGAAGCGCACGAATGCGTCGCTGTGGAGCGACGCCATGATCGACCGGATCCCGTTGTTGCCGGCCGACGAGCCGCCCACCCTGATCCGGAGCCGGCAGAGGGGCAGGTCGAGCTCGTCATGGACCACCCAGACCCGGTCCGGGCCGACCTCGAGGTCCCTCGTGGCCTCGAACACGGCTCGTCCGCTCAGGTTCATGTAGGTCTGCGGCTCCAGCAGCCAGAGCCGCTGCCCGGCCACCACGCCACTTCCCACCCGCGACCGCCAGCGCCGGCGCCCCAGCTCGATGCCCACCCGGGCGGCAAACGCCTCCAGGCAGGCCCAGCCCAGGTTGTGGCGGGTGCGCGCGTACTCCGTCCCGGGGTTGCCGAGGCCCACCAGGACCAGGTCGGACGGCGGGGCAAGGTCGGACTGCGGGGCTGGTTGTCGCTCTTCTCGCACGGGCATGGCTCTGCCTGCGTCACGCGCCGCCAATTGTATGGACGCCGGGCCCACCGCCTGGTCAGAGCCGGCCCGCCGCCGGCCGCTGGCCCGACCGGGCGAGGCAGGCGAGCGCGAGTGCCGTCATCCGTCGCTCCTCCTCTGGGGTGCCATGGTCCCAGCCGAGCAGGTGGAGCAGGCCGTGCACCGCCAGGAGCGCCGCCTCGACCTCGGGCGGGTGGCCGTACTCGCCGGCCTGCCGCAGGACGGCGGGCCAGGAGAGCGCCAGGTCGCCCAGGTAGCCGGTCGTCGGCTCGCCGCTCGGGAACGAGAGCACGTCGGTGGGGGCGTCCTCACCCAGGAACTGCCGGTTGAGGCGGCGCAGCTCGCGGTCGCCGGTGATGCGGACCGTCAGCTGGGGCGGGCCTGGCCCCGCGGAGACGGCCGGGGCGAGGGCCGCCGCCACCGCCGGCTCGGCGCCGGACGCCTGCAGCACGGAGCGCAGGAACGCAGGCGCCACCGGCGCCCGCACCGCTTTTATCACCACCACCCGAAGGTCCGCGCTCACGGGCCTCCCCCGAAGGTCGACAATTGCCGTTCGATGATCGCCACCCTCAACTACTTCCACTTCCGGCTGGGCATCGCCCTGATCCTGTTCGCAGCCGCCCTCGGCGTGTGGGGCACGATCGCGTTCGCGGTTCGCAAGCAGATCAGCCCGGGCTTCCGGTCCAGCTACGTGCTGATGATCGGGCTCACTGCAGTCCAGGGCCTGATCGGCCTGATCCTGATCACCACGACCCACCCCAGAGAGCTGCTGCACGTCGTCTACGGGGCGTTCGCGATCCTCTTTCTGCCCGGGGTCTACTTCTACGCCGGTGGCCGGGGCAGCCGCGCGCGGGAGGCTGCGTTCCTGGCGGCGGCCTGCTGGATCGTCGCCATCGCCTACGGGCGCGGCATCATGACCGGCTGATCGGCGGGACCGACGCCCTGGCGGCCCACCAGGCCGCCAGGCCCTCCCGCCAGTGGCGGAGCGGCGCCACACGCTCGGAGGCGAGGCAGCCGTTGCGCGGCCGGGGCGCGGCCGCGCCCACCGCCGCAGTGTCGGCCGGCTCCACGTCGGCCTCGACGCCGGCCAGCCGGAGCGCCTCGACCGTCAGGTCCCAGTAGGAGCAGCAGCCGGCGGCGACCAGGTGGACGACGCCCTCCTCCCCGCGGTCTGCGAGCTCCAGCACCGCCGCCGCGAGGTCCGCCGTGTACGTCGGATTGAGGTGCTGATCGCTCACCACCCGCAGCGGCTGCCCAGCCCTGGCCCTGGCCACCATGCGCTCCGGGAAGCTGCCGCCCTTGATGGCGGAGCCGACCGCACCGAAGAGGCCCGCGGACCTGACCACGAGCGCACCCGGCAGCTCCGCCAGCACCCGCTGTTCGCCCTCCAGCTTGGAGCGGGCGTAGGCGCCCACCGGCCCCGGCACGTCGCTCTCCGCATACGGCCGGCCGGCGGTCCCGTCGAAGACGTAGTTCGTCGAGAAGTGGACGAGGCGCGCACCGGCCCGCCGGCACGCCCAGGCCAGGTTGGCGGCGCCCTCAGCGTTGACGGCGAAGGCCGGCGCCGGGTCCGCCTCGGCGGCGTCGACCGCGTTGTAGGCGGCGCAGTTGAGGACCAGGCGGTGCCCCCGCACCGCGGCCATGACGGCGTCCCGGTCGGTGATCGAGAGCTGGTGCCGGTCGCGCGCATCGGCCTCGGGGAGCAGGAGCCGGAGGTCGGAGCCGAGCTGGCCCGCGGCCCCGGTGATCAGCGCCTGCATCGGGCTATGGTTACACACACCCCGCTCATGGACCGTCTCACCGAGCTGATGGCGCGGGGCCCCGTCCTGTTCGACGGCGCGATGGGCACCGAGCTCTTCGCCCGCGGCGTGGCCGGCGGCCGCTGCCTGGAGGAGCTGAACCTGACCGAGCCGGTCATAGTGAGCGGCGTCCATCGCGACTACATCGCCGCCGGCGCCGACGTCATCGAGACCAACACGTTCGGCGCCAACCGCTTCGGCCTGGGCGAGCACTACCTCGAGCACCGGGTGCGGGACGTCAACCGGGCCGGCGTCAGGCTCGCGGTCGAGGCCCGCCACGCGTCCGGACGGCCCGTGCTCGTGGCCGGCAGCATCGGCCCGCTGGGCCGGCCGATCGAGCCGGTCGGCGCCATCAAGCGCACGTCGGCCGAGCGGGTGTTCCGCGAGCAGGTGGAGGCGCTCGCCGGCGGCGGCGCCGACCTGCTGGTCTTCGAGACGTTCACGGCGCTGGGGGAGCTGGAGCTGGCCATCCGGGTGGCACGGGAGGTCGCGCCCGAGCTGCCGGTCGTGGCCAGCGTGAGCTTCGACGACGAGGCGAATCCCCAGGCGGCGGCGGCCGCCCTGGTGGCGGTCACCGCGCCGCTCGGCGTGCTCGCGACCGGCGTCAACTGCGGCAGCGGGCCCCAGCCGGCGCTCAACGTCGCCCGCCACCTGGTGGCGGCGGGCGCCGGCGCGGTCGGCGCCTGGCCCAACGCCGGCCTGCCGGAGCGGGTGGGCGGCCGCCTCGTCTACACCGTGGGCCCGGAGTACTTCGCCGAGTACGCAGCCCAGATGGTGGCGGAGGGGGTCGGCATCGTGGGAGGCTGCTGCGGCACCGGCCCCGCCCACATCGCGGCGACCAGGGCCAGGCTGGCCGAGGCCGCTGCGGGGCCGGTCGCGCCCCCGCTGCGCGCCTCCCGTCCGGACCCGGAGGCGCGCGCGCCGGTGCCGGGCTCGCGGCTCGAGCGCGACCTGGCCCGGGGCCGATTCGTGATCTCGGTGGAGCTGACGCCGCCGAGAGGCATCGACCCGGCCGCGATGCTGGCCGGGGCACGACTGCTCAAGGAGGCCGGCGTCGACTACGCGAACGTGACCGACTCGGCCATGGCGAGGCTGCGCATGGGGGTGATCAGCTGCGCCGCGCTGGTCCAGCAGCAGGTCGGGCTGGAGACGATCGCCCACTTCACGTGCCGCGACCGCAACGTCATGGCGATCCAGTCGGAGCTGATCGGCGCGCACGCCCTGGGCATCCGCAACCTCCTGGCCCTGCGGGGCGACCCGCCGAGGGTCGGCGACTACCCCAATGCCACCCCGGTCTGGGACGTGAACGCGGTCGGCCTGATCACCATCGTGTCCAACCTGAACCGCGGGCTCGACGCCAACGGCACTCCCATCGGCGACCACGCGGCCTTCCACGTGGGCGCCGCCGTGAACCCGGGGGCCGACGACCTCGGCCGCGAGCTGCGCCTGCTGCGGCGCAAGGTCGCGGCGGGGGCCGCGTTCGTGGTCACCAACCCGATCTACGACCCGGCCGCGCTGCAGCGGCTGCGCGAGATCCGGGAGGAGGTCGACGTGCCGGTCCTGGTGGGCGTGCTGCCGCTCCGCTCGCTCCGCCAGGCGGAGTACCTGCACCACGAGGTGCCGGGCATCACGGTCCCGCGCCACCTGCTCGACCGCCTGGAGCGGGCCGGCGACCGCGCCCCGGAGCTGGGAGTCGAGCTGGCCGTCGGGTTCCTGGAGGAGGCCTGCGGCCACGTCCAGGGCGCGTATGTGATCCCTTCCGCCGGCCGCTATCAGCTCGCGGGCCAGGTCGTCTCCCGGGTTCGGGACGTCGTCGGGTCCCGGCGGAGCGGCTAGAGGTGCGGCCGGAAACCCGGCCGAGAGATTTGGAGCCCAGGTGCCCCAGATCCGGTGGCGCCGACGAGGAGCGGAAGGAGCGCCCTCCAGGGCGTGACTGAGCACCGCACGAGGCAACGCCGGAGATGGGGTGCATGGGCCCCAAAAATCCGGCTGGGTTTTCGGTCGTACCTCTAACCTGAGGCGCGCCGCGCCCGGAGGCGCTCCAGGCGTTCCCGCTTCGCGCTGAGCGCCCGCTTCAGCGCCTCCTGGAGCTGCACGTCGTTCATCGGAACGACGCGGAGCCTCGCCTCCAGCTGTCGCACCTCCACCACCGCATTGGTCAGTTCAAGGTCAATAGCTCGCATGTAAGTCCCCCTACGACGTCAATTCTCGCAGCAGAGGCCGGATTTCTCAAGCTCTCTCTTGAGAAATCTTCGGTCAGCTCCACCGCTCCCCCAACCGCCGGACCAGCGGCCCCAGGGCCGGCGGCAGCCGGTCCTCCTGGACGACCGCCTCCCGCTCACCAACGCGGAGCCGGTAGACGAAGCGGTCGGGCCCGCTCGGCCGCGCCGCCCTGGACTCCAGCGCCTGGTCGAGCGCCCGCCGCTCCTCGGGCGAGAGCTCGACCAGGCGGACGCTGGCGTGGAGCCTGAGCCCGGCCAGCCCGCCTGACCGCTCCACCTCCAGCCGGCCGCCTGCCTCGGGCCCCGCGGTCACGACGCCACCGCCACCGGCGACGGCACGTGGGCCGAGCGCAGCACCCCCACCTCGGCCCACGCCTCGGCGACCGCTTTCACCTCCAGCGAGGCGGGCCCGAACAGCGCGGACGCGGCTCCGACCGTCGCCTGCGCGAACGTGTGGAAGCGGGCGCCCGACGGGACGGCCCGGGTCGCCAGCACCCGGTACCAGATCCGGCCGGCCCGCTCCCAGGCGTGGCCGCCGATCGCGGTCGCAGCCAGGTAGAAGGCGTGGTTGGGAATCCCCGAGTTGATGTGGACGCCGCCGTTGTCCGCCGTAGTCGACACGTAGTCACGCATCGTGGCCGGCTGCTCGTCGCCCTCGAAGGCCGTGCCCGGAGCCCGCATCGACCGCAGCGCCTCGCCCGGCAGGGCCGGGCCCAGGATGCCCGCGCCGATCAGCCAGTCCGCCTGGTCCGCGGTCTGCCCCAGGCGGTACTGGCGCACCAGGGAGCCGAACACATCGGATATGGACTCGTTCAGCGCCCCCGGCTGGCCCGTGTACAGGAGGTTCAGCGTGCGCTCCGTCACGCCGTGCGTGAGCTCGTGGCCGATCACGTCCACGGCTGACGTGAAACCCGTGAACAGCAGGCCGTCGCCGTCGCCGAACATCATCCGTTCGCCATCCCAGAACGCGTTGTCGTAGTCGACCCCGAAGTGCACCTCGCCGAGCAGGGGGAGTGCGGCATCGTCGATGGAGTCCCTCGCCAGGACCTCCCAGTAGAAGCGGTGGGTGTCGCCCAGCCCATCGTAGGCCTCGTTCGCCGACCGGTCCGCGACGGGGCCGTCGCCCTCGTCTCGCAGGATTGTCGCGGCGTGCACGTCCGTGAGGTGGCCCGCGTCGAACACGGTCCGGTGGGGCACCCCGTGGCCGCAGTGGGCGCCCACGAGCCGGCGCTGCGGGGCGGCCCCCAGCAGGGCGTTCTGCACCCTGGCCGTGCGGACGGAGTGGTCGATGGCCAGCGTGTCCAGCGCCGAGCCGCGCTCGCCGGGCGTGCCGGAGCGCGCCACCCGTTCGAGCAGCTGGGGCGGGACGATGAAGCAGCGACACCCATGCATGCCAGGTCTCCTCCTCCTCCTCCTCCTCCTGTTTGCAGGTCGAGGACGCGGGGACAGAGGGTAGCGTGCGAGGGCCTCCGACGCCACCCGCCCGCTGGAGGGCCCCCATCCGGCCGCTGCTTCGCCGGCTCCGCCGCTCGGCTCAGTCCAGGTTGATGGCTTCCCGCAGCTTCTCGAAGAAGCCCTTGGAGACCTTCTCGGGCCTGCCGGTGAGCCCGCCGACCGTCCGCAGCATCGCCTTCTGCTCGGCGGTGAGGTCCTTGGGCACGACGACCTGGACGACCACGAACTGGTCTCCGCGCCGGCCGCTGCGCACGTTGGGCATGCCGCGCCCGGGCAGGCGAAACTGCTGGCCGTACTGGGTGCCGGCCGGCACCGTGACCTCCACCGGGCCATCCAGCGTCGGCACCTCGATGCGGTCGCCGAGGGCGGCCTGGATCATGTTCACCCGCAGCTCGTACATCACGTCCTGGTCCTGCCGGCGCAGCGTGGGATGCGCCTTCACCCGGACGACCACGTAGAGGTCGCCGGGCGGACCGCCGCGGTAGCCCGCCTCACCCTCGCCCGGGTACCGGATCTGCGAGCCCGTGTCCACGCCGGCCGGGATGTGCACCTGCAGGCGCTTCGTGCGCTCGGCGCGGCCCTGACCGCGGCACTCCGAGCACGGCGTCCGCAGGATGCGGCCGGCCCCGCCACAGGTCGGGCAGGTGGTGATGTTCACGACCGAGCCGAAGATCGACTGGGCCTGGCGCCGGACCTGGCCGCTCCCCCCGCAGGAGCTGCAGGTCTCGCTGCCGGTTCCCGGCTGCGCGCCGCTCCCGCTGCACTCCTGGCAGATCACCAGCCGCGCCACGTCGATGTCGCGGTCGACGCCCGTGAACGCCTCTTCGAACGTGATCGTCAGGTCATACCGGAGGTCGTCGCCGCGCGACGCCCGGCGGCCCGCGCGCGAGGCCGCCCCACCGCCGAAGAACGTGTCGAAGATGTCGCCGAAGCCGAATCCCTCGAAGCCGCTGTAGCCCTGGCCGGTCTGGCCGACGCCGGCATGGCCGAACATGTCGTAGCTGCGCCGCTTCTCGGGGTCCGAGAGCACCCCGTATGCCTCGCTGCACTCCTTGAAGCGCTCGGCGGCGGCCGGATCGTTGGGGTTCCGGTCCGGGTGGTATTGCATGGCGAGCCGGCGGAAGGCTCGCTTCAGCTCCTCTGCGGACGCCTGCCGCCCGACGCCCAGGACCTCGTAGTAGTCGCGCTTGATCGCCACAGGCGGTCTCGGCCTAGGCCGGGGGTCGGGCGACCTTCACCAGGGCCGGACGCAGGACGCGGTCGTGCATCCGGTAACCGGGCCGAAGCTCGACCACCACCGTGTCCTCCGGGTGCTCGGCCGTCTCCTCGGAGGCGACCGCCTCGTGCAGCTTCGGGTCGAAGGCCGACCCCACCGATTCGATCCTCTCGACCCCGAGCGAGGCCAGGACCTCGTCCAGCTTCTGGAACGTCAGCCGGACACCCTTGAGCCAGTTCTCGTCGACTCCGTCCGGCGCGTGCGAGAGCACCCGGTCGGCGTCGTCGGCCACCGGCAGCAGCCGCTCGGCGACCGTTGCCGCCGCGTACCGCATGGTGTCCATCTGCTCCTGCCGGGCGCGCTTCTTGAAGTTGTCGAAGTCGGCGGCCAGCCGTATGCGCTGGTTGTTGGCCTCCTCCAGCCGGGATGCCAGCTCCTCGGCCCTCCGCTCGGCCTCGGACGGCCGGGCCTCCTCCACGGGCGGCCGGGCCTCCTCCACGGGCGGCCGGGCTTCCTTCACCGGCGGCCGGGGCTCCTCCCCGGCGACGGATTCGGCCGTCCCCGTGCCCGCCGCGGACGGCTCCTCGGGCGGCGACGCCTCGACGGACGTAGCCCCCGGCTCGTCAGGGTGCCCCGGACCGTCGTGCTGGAACTGTCGCTTGCTTGCCATTGCTCGTTGCTTAGATACCGCGGATCGTCGCCGGCTCAAACGCACCCCCTCAGACTCGGGAAGAACTATAGGAAAGGTCGTGCGGCCCGCACCGCGCCGGCTCGGGTCGATCCCACGGACCGCACGCGGCTCGCGCCGGACCCGTGGTCGCGCGCTGGGGTCGGCCTCACGCATATGCCTCGGCCATCCGCTCGCTGGCCCACCGCGCCACGGTCTGCAGCCGGCCCACCACCTGGCCGTAGTCCATGCGGGTGGGCCCGACCACCCCCAGCACGCCCCGGATCCTCCGCGTCGGTCCGTAGGTGGTGAGCACGACGGTGCAGGAACGGAGCTGGGCGGTCTGGTTCTCGGACCCGATCACGATCTGCATGTCGGACTCCTGGGCCAGGTCCTGCAGCAGCGACGCAAGGTATCGGGTCTCCTCGAGGACCTCCAGCACCTCGTGCAGGCGAGAGGCCTCCGCGAACTCCGGCTTCCGGAGCAGGTTGCGGACGCCATCGTGCATGACCAGCGTCTGGCCGCCCTGCTCGAACAGCTCCAGCGTCCGCGAGAGCTGCGTCAGGATCTCCCTCTC
>DATFRD010000183.1:0-2297 GCA_035263645.1 Candidatus Dormiibacterota bacterium
CTGGAACGCCTGGTCGAACGGGGTCCCTTCGGCTGGCCCGGCGATCAGGAAGAGGCTGGCGTCCCCGTTGGCGTCGTACGCGATCGAGCGTGCCTGCCAGAGCTTCAGGAGGCGGCCGTACTGCGCCTGCGACTGCTGGATGGACTGCCCGGCCGCGACCGCTCCCACACCGGTGCCGGCGAGGACCACGAGCACGGCGAGGGTGGCGGCCAGCAGCCGGGGGTTGCGCCTGCGCCGGAACCGCCGGCGGACGAAGCGCTGGGTCCAGACCAGCAGCCCGACCAGGATGAGGGCAGCGGCGGCGAACAGGGCCAGCGCCCCCGCCGACACCTCCAGCTCCAGGTTGGTCCGCGCCAGCACCGCCGAGTCGAGATCGCCAAGCGCCTCGACCTGGGCCAGGATGCCGGTCTGTGGGTGGTGCATCAGGTCGGATGCGGCGTGCAGCGAGGTGATGCCGTCCGGGTTCGCGAGCCGGTGCTGCACCATCGCGGTGTCGACCAGGCGCGTGTACTCGCTCAGCAACTGGTTGATGGAGCTGAGGCGCTCGGTCGCCGGCTGGCCGCCCGGGTTGCGTTCGGCCGCCTGCTCGAGGTCGCTGCTGGCGGCGGCGATGTCGGCCTCATACTGCTGCTGCGGGAGCGTGACCTCGACGCCGCCGCTCAGGTACGAGTTGGCGGCGCTCCGGTCCGCCGCGGCCAGCCAGGCGTGGACGCGCTGCACACCCACGATCGCGGTCACCGTCTCCTGCTGCTGTTTGGACACGGTGAGGTGGATCGTCACCAGGGCGCCGCAGCCCAGGACCATGAACACCGCCGTCGCCACGGCCACGAGCACCGACTGCAGGCGGAGCCGGCCCGGCGTCGTCGTCCTCCAGACACGGCGCGCCCGGGCACGCTCGTCGCGGGCCCCGCCAGGCGCGGCGACCACTCCAGCCATCTGCGTTCCTCCCAGTCTCCGGATACCGCTCCGGGGCCCCAACCGAGGTTCGGAGCCTATCGGGCGATCAGCCGTGACTCCTCGCGCGGGCCGTCAGCGCGGCCGTTGCAAGACCTATCCCCCATGTCGTCCCTCCCTGACATATGCCGGCCTAAAATCCTACGCCACCGAGCCCCCCAGCGAAAGTCCACACGGGGTTGTGGCCCGGGATCCGGCGCATTCTGCCGGTTCAGCTCCGCCAGCGGGGCCAGCACGTGGAAGCCGCGCCTCCGAACATCGCTCTCGACGGCGCGGCCGATGGCCGACACGGGCGTGCACCGCGGCCCCCAGCCGGGCCACCTCGGCCCCGGCCGGCTGGACGACCACGGTCACGGCCGCGTCCGCCACGTAGCCGGCGAGCTGCGCAGCGTCTCCCCCACCGCGCGGCCCACGGCCTGCATGCCGGAGAGGTCCGAGCGGGATTCGATCGACATCGCTCCCGGTCCTTCAGGCGCGTCAGCGGACGCTGCCGGCGGTCCCGACCATGAGATCATCCGAATAGCAGTACATCCACGCCTCGCCACGCTCGAACGACGCGATGACCGGGTGCCCGGTGCCGTGGTGGTGCCTGGTCGCATGGCGGTTGGGCGAGGAGTCGCAGCAGCCGACGTGGCCGCAGGTCATGCAGAGCCGCAGGTGGACCCATCGGTCCCCCGCCAGCAGGCATTCCTCGCAGCCGTCCGGCGTGCGCGGCTCCACCCGTGCCACATGCGCCAGGTGCGAGCACGACAGTTCTGTGGTCATCACCCCACGCTACCGCGCCGGCAGCCCACGCGTCTGTTACCCGTGGGAGTGCCGCGGACGGTCGTGCCCAGGCAGCCCAGCAGGGGTGCGGGAGTGCCCATGGCAGTCTGACCTGGCAGGGATAGACTGGCACTGCGATCAGCCGGGTCGGGATGTGGAGCGTGTCGTGATCACCTGCACGAGGTGCGGTCAACAGAACGTGGAGGGCGCAAGCTTCTGCACCTCCTGCGGCGCCTATCTCGAGTGGACGGGCCAGCGGCAGCCGCAGGCCCAGCGCTCCGCGGTGTCGGCGGTCGTCGCACCGGAGACGCTGGCGGTCGAACCGGGCGGCCAGGCCGCGCTCACGCTGCAGGTGACCAACCGCGGCACCATCGTCGATCGGTTCCGCGTCACCGTCTGGGGCAGCCCGGCGTCGTGGACCTCCGTCGAGCCCGCGGAGCTGTCCCTGTTCCCGGGGGCGGCCGGGGATATGCAGGTCCTGCTGCGGCCGCCGCGCTCGCCGGGGCTGCCGGCGGGGCCCGCCGAGGTCCGGCTCAGGGTCTCGTCCCAGGTCGACCCCACTGCGCAGGACGAGCCGG
>DATFRD010000184.1:0-2100 GCA_035263645.1 Candidatus Dormiibacterota bacterium
GACGACGAAGCTGACCTGGTGCCCGGTGATCCAGCGGAACCAGAACAGGTCGTCCAGCTCGGGGCAGGGCGGCAGCCCGCCGGCGGCGCCGGGCCCGATCAGGCCGATCGAGCGCCGGAGCCGGCCGGCGTCGGGCCCGCCGAGCCCGGATGGGACCGGGGGGCGTGAGCCGGCCGGCGGCAGCGTGAGCGGCTCCAGCCCATAGGGGAAGCCGCCGAAGTCCCAGTCGGGCCCCGCGGGGAGGTCCGCCAGGACCGGCCAGGCCTCACCGGTCACGGGCGGTCTCGGCGGGGACGTGGGTGAACTCCAGCTCGAGGCCGTTGGGGTCGAGGGCGTAGAAGCTCTGCACCCCGTCCCCGTCGACGACGACGTCGGTGGGGGGGTCGGGCACCGCGAACGCGAAGCGGCCCGACTCGTAGAGGTCCAGCCAGCGCTGCCTCAGCGTCGCCATGTCGGCGGCGGCGGCCACCGCGAAGCACAGGTGCTGGAACTGGACGAGGCTCTCGCCGGGCGGGGGCGCAGGATGGCCCTGGCGCTCGAAGAGGTGCACGCGGATCTCGCCCAGGACCAGCTCGGCCAGGCGCTGGATGCCCGGCAGCCGGCTGTGCGTCAGCTCGGAGAAGGTGCTCAGCGACCACGCCGCGCTGAAGCCGAGGAACGCCTCGTACCAGGCCGCGGAGTTGTCGAGGTCGGCGGTCTGAATGGCGACGTGGTGGAACGCGGGCGTCGCGCTCAAACGAGGCCGCGTCTCCGACGCGTTCGTCTGCGTCATTCCTCGCGCTCCAGCGTGCAGTGCCGGAACAGCTCCTCGATGCGCGCGCCGACCTCGGCGTCGCCGCTCGCCCGGGCGATCGCTCGCATGGTCGTCCAGACGAAGTCCTGGCCGCCGTCGCGGCGGTAGTGCTTCCTGATCACCAGCCCGAACACCTCCTTGAGGTTCTCGCAGTCGATGACGCCGGACAGTCCGAGGAGCGCGTCCCGCTGGCCATCCGAGAGGGGCGGGCGCTCGACCAGGCTGTGCTCGGGGATCCCCGCGGACCGGGCGCGGGCGAACCGCAGCAGGTCGTCGTCGGGGACGTCGGCGAAGTCCAGGATCAGGTGCACGCGCCGCGTGCCCGACAGCACCGCGGCGCTGTGCAGGCGCGTCACGTCCAGCGACCACACCTCGCCGGGCAGCATTCGGTAGACGACGTTGTCCTCCAGGAAGAGGCAGTCCGCCCCGGTGGCCAGGGGGACGTGGAGCCGGTGGGTGGCCCTGGCCTCAGCCGACCGCTCCGTGAACTCCACGAAGTCGCGGTGCGGGACGAGCACGTTGTCGGTCATGACCACCAGGCGGCCGAACAGCAGGTGCTCGACCACGAAGTGCCGCTCGACGACCTCCCGAAGGTACGTCAGCCGCTCTCCGAAGACCGTCGGCTGGCAGGCGCTGCTCATGTCGTAGCGGGCGATGACCCCGTCGCCCACCTCGCCGCCGGCCGACCACAGCATGCAGGTCTGCCAGGGCCGGCTTCCGGACTGGAACTCGGGATACTGCTCCGCGTACTCGAACGTGCGGCTGCGGTCCAGCTCCTCCGACAGCCGTCCGGCGTCCAGGTTCAGTCGCCCCAGCATCTGCGTGCGCACGCTCACTCACCTCCAGCGGGATGGCCCGCGGTCATGCTGGCCCCGGTCCATATGCGGCCGATACAGGGGCACGCCGGTGGGCCGCGGAGCTGCCCAGCCCGACGCCGAAGTGCCAGACGGACGTCGCCTGCAGCCGGCGCCAGAGCCAGGCTCCGGCCAGCTCGGCGGGGATCGCCGGCGGCGGCTGCCCGGCGGCCGCCGCGGCCGCCCGCCCGGCCGTCTCCAGCCGCTCCGCCAGCAGGGCCAGGTCGTCCCGGAGCAGGTCGTACGGCGCGAGCGGCCGGATCCGGTTCAGGGCGTGCACGAAGATGCTGACCTTCTTGGCCTGGGCCGCCGCCTCGAATGCCCTGGTGGCCAGCGGCTCACGGCCGAACCGCCGGCTGGTGGTCGCGAGCAGGTACAGCGGCGGCTGCACGTCGCTGAGGGCCCACAGGTCCAGCGCGGTCGCCAGGCGGCGGTTGAAGGGCTCGATCCTCC
>DATFRD010000185.1:0-10613 GCA_035263645.1 Candidatus Dormiibacterota bacterium
TTCATCGGCGTGGCCCCCTTCGTGGACGCGGTGCACTTCGTGCAGAACGTGGGCGACGGCACGTTCTTCCACTCCGCATCGCAGTCGCTGCGCGCCTGCGTCGCGGCCGGCCTCGACATCACGTTCAAGCTGCTTTACAACCGGCACGTCGCGATGACCGGCGGTCAGGCCCTCACCGGCGGCAGCGACGTCGTGACGCTGACCCGCTACCTGGAGTCGGAGGGCGTGAAGCGGACAATTGTGGTGTCCGAGAACCCTGGCGCCTATCGCGGCGCCCGGCTGGCAGCGGGCTGCACGGTCTATCCGCGCGAGCGCTACGAGGACGCGGTTCGCGAGCTGCGCGCGGTGGCCGGCACCACGGTTCTGCTCTTCGACCAGGAGTGCGCGGCCGAGAAGCGGCGGGCCCGCAAGCGGGGCCGGCTGCCGGAGCCGAGCCGTTACGTGTTCATCAACGAGGACGTCTGCGAGGGCTGCGGCGACTGCGGGGACGTGTCCAACTGCATGTCGGTGCAGCCGGTGGAGACCGAGTTCGGCCGCAAGACGCAGATCCACCAGTCCTCGTGCAACAAGGACTACTCGTGCACGCGTGGGGACTGCCCGTCGTTCCTGACCGTGTACGCGAAGGGCCTGGCCCGGCGCGAGGCGCCCAGGCTGGAGGCGGGAGCGGTGCCGGACCCCGACCGGCTGCCGGAGGTCCCGGCCGGCGGCTACTGCGTCTACATGCCCGGCATCGGCGGCACCGGCGTGGTCACCACGAACCAGGTGCTCGCCTACGCCGCGCTGATGGAGGGGCGGGCGGTGCAGGTCCTGGACCAGACCGGGCTGGCCCAGAAGGGAGGCGCCGTGCTGTCCTCCCTGGTCATCTCGGACGGGGAGCCGGACCCCCGCCGCTCCAACAAGGTCGGCGCCGGCCAGGCCGACCTGCTGCTTGCGCTGGACGCGCTGGGCGCCGTCAACCCGGTCAACGCGGACCGCATGTCGCCGGCCCGGACGGTGGTCGTGGCCGACAGGACCGTGCAGCCGACGGCCGAGGCGGTCCGCCACGTGGAGCTGCTGATGCCGGGGCGCAGCGCGATCCAGCGAGCGATCGACCGGTGGAGCCGCGCCGACGAGAACGTCTGGGTGGACGCCGGGCGCACCGTCGAGGCGATCTTCGGCGACCAGATGATGACGAACGCGTTCATGCTCGGCGTCGCCTACCAGGCGGGCCGCCTGCCCGTGCGCGCCGCGAGCATCGAGGCCGCAATCGAGCTGAACGGGGTGGCCGTAGACCGCAACCGCCAGGCCTTCCGCTACGGCCGTCTCGCCCAGCACGACCCGGCCGCGGTGCGGGAGCTGGGCGGCGAGCCGTCGCGGACCCTCGCGCAGGAGGTCGAGCGGTACCGGTCGCTGCTGGGCCGGGACGCCTCCGCGTACGACGCGCTGCTGGCCCGTGCGGAGGGCCTGGACGAGCGCCTCCGGCGCCTGCTGGCCATCCGCCTCGGTGAGCTGGTGCTCTACCAGGACGTGGGCTATGCGCGGCGCTACCTGGACCGTGTGCTCGCCGTCCGGGCGCGCGAGAGCCAGGTGATGGCCGGGCGCGACGACCTGACCGAGGCCGCGATCCGGCAGCTGCACCGGCTGATGGCCTACAAGGACGAGTACGAGGTCGCGAGGCTCCTGCTGCGCGGCGAATGGGCGGAGCGGCTGCGGCGGACGTTCGTCGAGCCGAAGGTGCGGCTCAACCTCCACCCGCCGTTCCTGCGCGAGCGGGGCCTCAAGCGGAAGCTGGAGCTGGGCGCCTGGTTCACGCCGCTGCTCCGCCTCCTGCCGCCGATGCGGCACCTGCGCGGCACCCGCCTCGATCCGTTCGGCCGGTCGGCGGTCCGCCGTCTCGAGCGCGACCTGGTCGGCTGGTACGAGGACCTGCTGGACGAGATCATCCGTGAGCTGACCCCGGCCTGCTACGCGGTCGCGGTCCAGCTGGCCGCGGCCCCCGACCGCATCCGGGGCTACGAGCAGATCAAGGTGCGGACCGCGGCCATTGCCCGCGAGTACGTCGAGCGCAGGCGGCCGGAGCTGCGCCAGGTCGAGGTTGCGTCGTGAGGGTCGTCGAGGCGGAGGCCCGACGCCAAGGCCCGACGCCGAGGAGGAGTCGATGGATCACCCGCCGCACACCTGGATGAACGGCCGCATCGTGCCCTGGGCAGAGAGCCGCATCCACGTCGGCACCGACGCGGTGCTGCGGGGCGCCAGCGTCTTCGAGGGCATCCGCGCGTACCGCGCCGGCGACGGCTCCGACCTGCTCCTTTTCCGGGCCGGGGACCACATGCGGCGCCTCTACGGCACGTCCATGCGGTTCCTGCGGATGGAGCTGCAGTACGGGCCGGAGGACCTGGTCGCCGGCGCCGCTGAGCTCATCCGGGCGAACGGCTTTCGCGACGACGCCCACGTGCGCGTCGTGGCCTACTTCGACGAGGTCGAGATCGGCGGGGTCGATGCCGAGACCGGGGCGTTCATCCTGGCCTTCCAGCGGCCCTCCAGCCCGAAGCTGACCTCCGGGGTGCGCACCACGCTCAGCCCCTGGCGGCGGCCGGCCGACACCGCCATGTCGCCGCGGGTCAAGGCCAGCGGGAACTACCTGAACGGCCGCGTGGCGTCGGCCGACGCCCGGGCCAAGGGCTTCGACACGGCGATCCTCCTGGACGAGCGGGGGCGGGTCTCCGAGGGCCCCGGCCAGAACGTCTTCCTGGTCCGCGACGGCGTGGTGATAACGCCGCGGACGACCGACGGGATCCTGGAGGGCCTCACCCGGGCCACCCTGATCGGCCTCGCCCGGCAGCTGGAGATCCCGCTCGAGGAGCGTGAGGTCGACCCGACGGAGCTGTACGTCGCCGACGAGCTGTTCTTCGCCGGCACCGCGTGGGAGGTGCAGCCCGTGGTGGAGATCGACGGCTACCGCGTCGGCGACGGCCGCCCGGGCCCGCTCACCGGCCGGCTCCAGGCCGCCTACTTCGACCTGGTGAGGGGCCGGAGCCGGACGCCCGACGGCTGGCTGACCCCGGTCTACGGCCAGCGCGTCCCGGCCCGAGCGCCGTAACCGCCGGTCAGCTCGGGGCCTCGTAGGCGATGAGCTGGTCGTCCTGGACGAGGACCAGGCTGCCCACCCGGAGCGGAGGGTAGTTCGGGCCGTCCGGGGCCCGGGCGGCGGGGAACTTCCATTCAACGGTGCCAGTCCGCACGTCGATCGCGTAGGTCTGCTGGTCGCCGCCCCCGAGGTACAGGACGCCGCCCTGGACCGCGGGCGGGCGCATCGCCCACTGGTCTGACCGCAGCTCGACCGTGGGACGGTCCAGCGGCGTCGACCAGAGCCGGCGCCCGCCGGCCAGGTCCACGGCCGTGACCTGGTCGGACCCGGTCCAGTACAGGACGGTCCCGTCGACCGAGGTGGCGTCCGAGCCGGCGGGCGCCAGCGACGGCAGACGGCTGTAGGCGCGGCCGGTCGCCGGATTCACGAGCGACAGGTCGGACCCCGTCCCAACGACGAGCTCCCCCTGGGAGGTGCCGAGCACCTGGGCGCCGAACAGCGGCGGCCAGAGGACCTGGCCGTGCGCCGCGTCCAGCGCCACCACGGAGACGGCGCTGCCGGCAGCGCTCTGGGTGGCCACGACCTGGCGGTCCGCCACCGTCAGCGCGACCGCATCGACCGGGGGTGTGTCGGTGCGCTCCGGCAGCGGCTGCTCCCAGCGCAGCACTCCGTCGGCCACGCCGTACGCGCGCACGCGGGGGTGGAGCGACGCGGCGGGGTGCAGCGTGCGGTACTGGCCGCCGTCCACGTTGTCGGCGACAGCCACGTACGCGTAGGTGCCGTCGGTGCCGAAGCTGGCCGTGAAGACGTCCGCGTTCAGCGGCGTGTCCCACGCGGGCAGGCTCGCGCCAGGCTCCATCCCGACCACCTCGGAGCTGGCCAGCCCGGACGCCGGGTCGGTGCCCCTGACCAGCAGCACCAGCGGGCCGGGGGTGGCCCGGAAGTTGAAGATGCGGCGCCGATCCTCGTATCCGAACTGCCACTGCGGGACGCCCGTCCGTGCGTCGATGGCGTGGACGCGGCGGTCCGAGCCGAGCGCGTAGACGGTGTCGCCGACGAGCTGGGGCGGCGCCGGACCGTCCCGGGTCACCAGCGCCGAGCGGAACGCGGCGGGAGCGTCGCGCTGCCAGGTGGTCGTCCAGGCGGCCGGGGCGCGGCTCGACGGATACAGGGACGTCGCCGTGTCCCGCACCGTGGCGCGAAACAGCAGCGTGCCGGCGATGGCCACCCCGACCGCGAGCATGACCGCGGTGCTGGCGATGGCAACCAGGTACCGGGCAGCGTTGGGCACGGCGGGCCGAGGCTACCACCGGGCCGCCGGCCCGGGTGATGATCGAGCAAGATGACCCGCGTGATCGACTGCGACGTGCGGCTGGCGGCGCCGCCGGTATCGGCCCTCCGCGAGCACCTGGAGGAGCTCTGGCGCGACGTCGTGACCGAGCGGGGCGTCCGCAGCCTGGAGCCGAGCTCGGAGCTGCCGGCCGCCCGCGGCCGCCGGCCGGAGCCGGCGCCCGGCGCTGAGCTCGCGATCCTGAACCCGGTCTCGGCCGTGGAGGCGCTGCACAGCGAGGACCTGGCCGCGGCGCTGGCGCGCGGTCTGAACGAGTGGCTGCGGACCGAATGGCTCGACCGGGACCCGCGGCTGCGCGGCTCGATCACGCTCGCCCCCCAGAGCCCGGAGCTGGCGGTGGCCGAGATCGAGCGCCTGGCCGGCGACCGGCGGTTCGTCCAGGTCCTGCTGCCGGTCCGAGGTCTCCACCCGCTCGGCCGGCGCCCGATGTGGCCTGTCCTCGACGCGTGCGCCAGGCACGGCCTGGCCGTGGCCGTGCGGCCGGGCGGCAACGTGGGCGCCGCGATCACGCCGGTCGGCTGGCCCTCCCACCTGGTCGAGGACCTGGCGACTCAGAGCCAGGCCTTCCAGTCCCAGGTGATGAGCGTGGTGCTGGAGGGCGTGACCAACCGCCTGCCCGACCTGCGGATCGTCCTCGTCGGCTCCGGCGTGACGTGGCTGCCGTCTCTCATGTGGCGGCTGGACAAGAACTGGAAAGGGGTGCGGCGCGAGGTGCCGTGGGTGGACCGGCTGCCCTCGGCGCTGGTGAGGGCCAGCGTGCGCCTCACCGTGCGGCCCTTCGACGCGCCGCCAGAGGCCTTCGGCGAGGTGCTGGACCAGCTCGGCTCCGACGAGATGCTGCTGTACACGGGCGGCGAGGGCCCGGTGCCGGACGTGGACTACGACGCGAACGCTCGCGAGGCGTACGCGCGCCTGCGGAACTGAGCCGGATCCCCCCCTCCGGCCCCTGGCGGGGCCCCCTCCCCCGCCAGGGGGGAGGGGCCTTTCAGCCGGTGCGGGCCAGGGCCGCGCGGACCTCGGCCAGCCGGGCTCGCTCCTTCTCGATCACGGCCGCCGGTGCCCGGTCGAGGAAGTCCGGGTTGGACAGCTTGGCCTCCGCGCGCGTGAGCTCGTGCTCCAGGCGCCGCCTGGCCGCGGCCCCGACCGCAGCGTCCGCGCGGGAGGCCGGGAACTCCACCCGGGCGGCCGCCCCGGCGAGCGCGGTGCCCGGACCGGTCAGCTCGGGAGCCAGGTCCACGGCCGCGAGCTCCGCGACCAGCTCGGGCAGCTCGGCGGGCAGCGGCGCCTCCAGCAGCAGGCGGCCCCCGCGCCGGGCGGCGCCGGCGCCCTGCCGGGCCCGCCGGATCTCCTCCACGAGGGAGATCAGCCGGGCCACCTGGGCCTCCGCCTGCGGGTTCGCGAAGCGCACGTCCGCCTGCGGCCAGGGGGCACGGACCAGGAAGTCGCGCTCGCCGGGCAGGCGGTGCCACAGCTCCTCCGTGACGAACGGCAGGAACGGGTGCAGCAGCCGGAGCAGGACGTCGAGCACGTGCAGCGAGACCGCCCTGGCGGCCGGGTCCGCGTCGCGCAGCCGGGGCTTCGCCGCCTCCAGGTACCAGTCGCAGAAGTCGTGCCAGGCGAAGTCGTACAGGGTGGCGACCGAGACCTGGAGGTCGTAGCCATCGAGGCCGCGGCTGGCCGCGGCGATGGCCGCCTCGAGGCGTGCGAGCACCCAGCGGTCCATCAGCCGCAGATCCCCGTCCGGCGCCGGAACCGCTTCGGCGGCCTCCCCGACGCCGTTGAGCACCAGACGCGTGGCGTTCCAGAGCTTGTTGGCGAAGCGCCGGAAGCCCTCGATGCGGCTCTCGTCGAAGCGCACGTCCTGGCTGGACATGGCCACCAGCGCCGCCCAGGCGCGCAGGGCGTCGGCCCCGTAGCGGCGCACGATCTCTCGGGGGTCGACCACGTTGCCCGTGGACTTGCTCATGCGCCGGCCGTCCGCCGTCTGGACGACGCAGTGGATGGCCACGTCCGCGAACGGGACCTGGCCCATGAGCTCGAGCCCGGTCATGATCATCCGGCTGACCCAGAGGTTGATGATCTCGCGGGCCGTGGCGTCGAGGCTCGTGGGATAGAAGGCCCGCAGGTCCTCGGTGTCATCGGGCCAGCCCAGCGTGGCGAAGGGCCAGAGCGCGGACGAGAACCAGGTGTCCAGCGCGTCCGGGTCCTGGGTCAGGGACGTGCTGCCGCACTCCGCGCAGCGGTCCGGCTCGTCCACGCAGGCGCGGACGTGGCCGGCCGAGCACGTGTAGACGGGGATGCGGTGGCCCAGCCACAGCTGCCGGCTGACGCACCAGTCGCGGATACCCCGGAGCCAGTCCAGGTAGGTCCGCTCGTACCGCTGCGGGTGCCAGCGAACCTCGCCGCGCCGGCTGGCCGCGATCGCCTGCTCCGCCATCGGTCCCATGCGCATGAACCACTGCTCCGACAGCAGCGGCTCGATCACCGAGCCGCAGCGGTCGCAGTGGCCGACCTGGTGCGCGTAGGGCTCGGTCCGGACCAGCCAGCCGCCGGCCTCGAGGTCGCGCACGATCAGCGGCCGCGCCTCCACGCCGGGCAGGCCGTCGTACACGGGCAGGTCGGGCACGCGCATCCGGCCGTCCGAGTGCATCCCGTCGATCAGCGGCAGCCCGTGGCGCCGGCCGATCTCCCAGTCCATCTGGTCGTGCCCCGGGGTCACCTTGAGGGCGCCGGTCCCGAACTCCCGGTCGACGGCCTCGTCGGCCACGATCGGCAGGCCACGTCCGACGAGCGGCAGGAGTGCCTGCCGCCCGACCAGCCCGTGGTATCGAGGGTCGCCCGGATGCACCGCGACCCCGGTGTCGGCCAGCATCGTCTCCGGTCGGACCGTCGCGATCACCACGTCCCGGCCCGGGCCGCCGTCGATCGGGTAGCGGACGAAGTAGAGGACGTCGTGGTGCTCCTGCCAGTCCACCTCGAGGTCGGAGATGGCGCTCAGACAGCGCGGGCACCAGTTGACGATGCGCGGTCCCCGATAGAGCCAGCCCCGCTCCCAGAAGCGCACGAACGCGGTGCGCACCGCCCGCACGTAGGCCGCGTCCATCGTGAAGCGCAGCCGCTCCAGGTCGAGAGAGGCGCCGAGCTCCTTGAACTGCTCGATGATGGTCGCGGAGACGCTGCGGTACCACTCCTGCACGCGCTCCTCGAAGCGGTCACGGCCCAGCTCCTCCTTGGTGGTCCCCTCGGCGGCCAGCTGGCGCTCGATCACGTTCTGCGTGCTGATCGCCGCGTGGTCGGTGCCCGGCAGCCACAGCACCTCGTGGCCGGTCATCCGCCGGTGCCGGGCGATCGCGTCGTAGATCGCGCACTGGAGCGCGTGGCCCATGTGCAGCTCGCCCGTGACGTTGGGCGGGGGCAGGGCCATCGAGAACCTGGGCCGGGCGCTGCTGGCGTCCGCGTGGAACAGTCCCGCCCGCTCCCAGCGCGCGTACCAGAGCGCCTCGACGGCGGCGGGGTCGTAGGCGGTGGCCATGGGTTGGTTCTCGCTCATGTGGGTGTGCGCTGACCTCCGGTTCAGGCGACGAGGGGAGCCGGCGAGCGAGCGGTAGCTACTGGCAGCGCGCTGACGCCGGCAGGGCTACGTCCGGTACGTCCACAGACGGCTCCTGGCGGCGCATGGTGCTGGCCATCGTAGCAGGACGCCGGAAGGGGGGCGGCGGGCGAGGCGGCGCCCGTGCCAGAGCGGGGCGGGCCTGCGACACTGGACGACATGGCCACCCTGGTCGCGACCGGACTCGTGGACTGCGACATCCACAACCAGCCCGCGTCGGACGCGGCGCTCCGGCCCCACCTGGCCGAGCGCTGGCGGCGTCACCTGGAGCGGTTCGGCCCGCGGACCCGCCACGGGCTGGCCCAGGGCTTTCCGTATCCGAAGGCCACGCCCCAGGCGGCGCGGGTGGACGCCTGGCCGCCGGATGGCGGCCCCCCCGGCTCCAGCCTGGCGTTCCTGCGAGAGCAGCTGCTCGACCCACTCGGTGTGACGTTCGGCGTGCTGAACTGCCTCCACGCCGGCGCCGGGCAGCTGGACCCGGAGCTGGGCGCGGCGCTGTGCAGCGCCGTCAACGACTGGCAGGTCGCCTCGTGGCTGCAGCCGGAGCCGCGGCTGCGAGCCTCGATCGTGCTGCCGTACGACGACGGGGAGTTGAGTGCGGCCGAGATCGACCGCGTGGCAGGCACGCCCGGCTTCGTCCAGGCGCTGATGCTGGTGCGGACCCTGGAGCCGGCCGGCCGACGGCGCTACTGGCCGATCTACGAGGCGTGCGAGCGCCACGGGCTGCCGCTGGGGATCCACTTCGGCGGCTACTCGGGACACCCGATCTCGTCGTCGGGCTGGCCCTCGTTCTACCTGGAGGACCACACCTCCATGACCATGGCCTTCCAGGCCCAGCTGGTCTCGCTGGTCTTCGAGGGCGTCTTCGAGCGATTCCCCGGCCTGCGGGTGGTGTGCATCGAGGGCGGCATCGCCTGGTTCCCCGCTCTGGCCTGGCGCCTGGACCGCCTCTTCCACGAGCTGGGCGACGAGGTGCCCGAGCTGCGACGCCTCCCGTCCGAGTACCTCCGCGACCACGTCTGGCTGACGACCCAGCCGGTCGAGGAGCCAGACCGCCCGGACCAGCTGCTTCAGGTGTTCGACCGCATCGGCCGCGACCGGCTGCTGTTCGCGACGGACTACCCGCACTGGGACTACGACGACCCGGCCCGCGCGTTCCCGGCCCCGCTGCCGGCCGGGCTGCGGGAGCGGGTGTACGCGGACAACGCCCGCGAGCTGTACCGACTCCCCACCGCCGGGCGTTGAGGCACGTCGTCGGGCCCGCGGCCGAGATCCCGCCCGGCGGCCGGCGGATCGTGGTCCTGGAGGGCCGTTCGATCGGCGTGTTCAACGTGGCCGGGGAGTTCTTCGCGCTCCGCAACGCGTGCCCGCACCAGGGCGGTCCGCTCTGCCTGGGCGTGCTCAGCGGCCTGGTCGTGCCGAGCTCGCCCGGCCGGTACGTGTACGCCCGGCGCGGCGAGATCCTGCGCTGTCCGTGGCACGGCTGGGAGTTCGACGTGCGGACCGGCCGGTCGTACGTCGACCCCGCCCGCACCCGGGTCCGCACGTACCCGGTCGAGCTCGTGCCGGGGCCCTACGTCGCCGAGACGTTCCCCGTCGCGGTCGAGGGCGACCAGGTGGTGGTCGAGGTCTGACCAGCGCCCCCCTCCCCCAACCCCTCCCGCGAGGGCAGGGGGGCCTTTCCCGAACCCCTCCCGCGAGGGCAGGGGCCCCCCTCGACTACCTGTCGAGCATGCAGAGGTCGGCCCGGCCCGAGGCCAGCACCGTGTTCACCTCGTCCAGGGTGGTGACCTGGCCGAAGGCGATCGTCGGCATGCCCGCCTCGTTGCGCACCCGGTCCGCGTAGGGCACGCCGTAGGCCCGGCCGTACTCGGGGTGGGAGCCGGCGACCGTCTGGCCGGTCAGCACGAGCAGCAGGTCGGCGCCCGCCTCGCCCAGCGCCCGAGCCGCCAGCAGCGACTCGCCGGGCGGCAGGCCGCCCGGCAGGTGATCGTCAGCCGTGTAGGCCACGACGAGCGGCAGGTCGAGCGGCCAGGCGGCGCGGACCGCGTGAAGCACCTCCAGGGGGAAGCGGAGCCGGTTGTCCGGGCTGCCGCCGAAGTCGTCCACCCGCCGGTTGGACAGCGGCGACACGAACGAGGCCATCAGGCCGCCGCGGGCGAAGTCGAGCATCAGCACCCGGTACCCGGCCGCCAGCGACCGCGCCGCAGCGTCCACGAACTCGTCGCGGACGCGCTCCATGCCCGCCCGGTCCAGCTCGGTCGGGGTCGGCATCCACGGCGCGTACGGCATGGCCGACGCCGAGACCGCCGGCCACGCCTGGCCCGCCGGCAGAGGCCGGTCGACGCCCCTGGCCGGGGGGCGGCAGGACGCCCGGCGCCCGGCATGGCCCAGCCGGACGCAGGTCAGCGGCGCGGCCCGGGGCGGCGGCCCGATGTCGGCAGGGGTCGGGGTCTCGGGCGACACCCGTCCCTCCGGCGAGACGGCGACGAGGCGGCTCAGGACCAGGCCGGCGCCCTCGTCGACCGGTCCCTCGGGCAGGACGAGCCGGTTCGGGATGGTCAGCGAGCGCACCGCCAGCGGCG
>DATFRD010000186.1:0-4548 GCA_035263645.1 Candidatus Dormiibacterota bacterium
CGGCGGTGCTCGGGGTTGTCCATTCCGAGGATGATGTGCTTGCCCATGACGTCGCCCATGATGAGCTCGATGATGTGCGCGGAGGAGAACGTCTCGCCGTCACGCAGCACGTCGAGGACGTCGTCGTACCGGTAGACGAAGAAGACCGGCTGAGCTTCGTCGTGCGGCATGTTCGACATCTCGAGCCGCTGGACCGGATGCGCGTTCCGCGCCAGGGCCAGCTCAGGGTAGGGATCCCGCGCGTCGCCGGCGACCGCGTCGTCGAAGACCTCGAAGTCGCTGTCGCCGTCGGCGGAAGGCTCCTGGCCGGCGATGACCCGTTCCGCCGGTGCCCGGGCGGACGATTCCACATCCCCTCCCCCGCGATCGGTAACCTAAGATTCGGTCCAAGGTTAGAGTAGATGCCCCGCCGAGCGGCAGTCAATCGGCGAGGTAGATGTCGATCATCTCGATGAGGCCGGCCGTTAGCAGGGGGTCGTCGGTGAGCGGGCCCGCGACAGCCGCCCGCGCCGCGTCACGTGGGTGCAGCCCTCCGGCAGCCAGGCGCCCGGCTGCGATCAGCACGCGGGTCGATGCCACCTCGCGGAGCCCTACGGCCTCGGCCCGGCGGATGGCCTGGCCGAGCTGCACCAGCTGGGCGGCTGTCTCGTGGCCGATACCGGTCTCGTGAACCAGGATCTTCTCCTCGACGTCAGCAGGCGGGAAGCCCAGCTCGATGGCGATCATCCGCTGGCGCGTCGAGTCCTTCAGGTCCTTGAGCACGCTCTGGTAGCCGGGGTTGTAGGACACGACGAGGCAGAATCCCGGCGCGGCATCGAGGGTGATGCCGAGCCGGTCGATCGGGAGCTGCCGGCGATGGTCGGCCAGGGGATGGAGCACGACCGTGGTGTCCTGCCGGGCCTCGACGACCTCGTCGAGGTAGCAGATGGCTCCGTCGCGCACCGCGCGGGTCAGCGGGCCGTCAACCCACTCGGTGTCCCCTCCGCGCAGCAGGAACCGGCCGACGAGATCGGCGGTGGTGACGTCGTCGTGACAGGCGACGGTGATGAGCGGCCGGCCGAGATCGTGGGCCATCGCCTCGACGAACCGCGTCTTCCCGCATCCGGTCGGGCCCTTCAGCATGACCGACAGGCCTTGCCGGAACGCGGCCTTGAAGACCTGCTCCTCGTTACCGACCGGCACGTAGTAGGGCCGCGGCGTTCGCGTCATGCCATCCTCCCAGCCTCCAGAGCGGAGCGGAACAGCGGGCCGATGACGCTGGCAAGCTGGTCGGGCCGGGCCACGGTGGCGTGGGCGGCGGTACCGAACACGCGCCGCAGAGGTTCGAGATCGGCGCCGGCTCCGAAGCCAAGGCACAGGCATCCCGTCCCCGTGCGACGGGCCTCGGCGAGGGCATGCCGCGAGTCGGCCTCGCCGTATCGACCCGCATAGCCGTGGTCGTACGCAAGACCGTCGGACAGCACGACCAGCAGCCGCCGGGATGTGCCGCCCCGGTCCTCCACCAGGAACGCCCCGTGGCGGATCGCCGCGCCCAGCCGCGTGTACCCGCCGGGCACGAGACCGCCGAGACGCCGCATCACGAGCGTGTCCAGGTCGTCGTCGAAGCTCTTCACCCGAACCAGGTGCACGGCGGACCGCCCCTGCGAGTAGAAGCCGTAGAGCGCGACGCGATCCCCCAGGCCGTGGAGGGCCAGGGCGAGCATGGCGGCCACGGCTCGCTGCTGCTCGTGCACGGTCGTGCCCTCGTTCGCCGATTCGGCCGACGAGCCCGAGATGTCGAGCAGGAGAAGGACGGCGAGATCGCGGCGCCGCCGGAGGCTCTCGATGTACACGGCCTCGTCGTGCAGCGCCCCGGCCAGGGCGTGCACGCGCGCCTCGACGGCGGCGTCGATGTCCACGTCGTCGCCCTGGGGCCGCCGGTGACAACGGTCGAGACCCAGTCCCAGACGGGCGAGCGGCCGGCGCAGCGCGGGTCCGTCCGGGACGACCAGCGCAGCACCGTTATCGGGCCTCGGGTCTATCTCGGTCACCGTGCACCAGTTCAGCCGGTAGCGTCTGCGATCAACGTCCCACTCGGGGTAGGTCCTGCCGTGCCGCCCGGCTGCGGGCATCCCCGCGAGCGTCCGGGCGGCGCCGGTTGCCGGCGTCGCTCCCCGGCCCGCCCTGGGCGCCGGGCGCGTCGTCGCCGACGTCGCCGCTCCCAGCGGGCCGCCCGCGGGCTCCCGCCCGAGGCGGAGCACCCGCCGCAGCAGCCGGCCAAGCGCTCCCCGGCCGGCGCCCGGGCTCGAAAGGAACCGCGGGAACTCACCGGGGCCGTCGGTCTCGGCGTCTACGTGGTGCTCGCGCCGGACGTCGTCACGCCACCGGCCAGGACCGGCCTCGGGGGCCGCCACCGCGTGACGACCGTCGCTCGAGGGGAGCAGGCGTCTGGGTCTGATCACGCCGAAGCTCGAGGGCGGGTCGGCGACCGCCTCCCGGCCGAGCGCCAGGGCCAGCGATGCGGCCGGAGAATCGGCACGCGCCGCGGCGTGGCGGTCGATGAGTGATCGCACCGGCCGCGGGAGCAGGTCCTCGTTGGCCGCCAGCGCCCTGTGGCCCTCGACAGCGAGATACCGGCGTGTCAGGGTGGGCCGCCCGGAGAGCCGCCGCGCAACGCCGGGCTCGAGGCTGCCCGCCGCGATGAGCGACGCCTGCACGGCGAGCGCCTCGAGCTGGTCGCGTCGGCTGGCATCCGGGCGGACGAAGATCACCGTCCCGTCCGTCCACGCCGACTCGCCCGGACCGCTGGGCGCCACCTGCACCGCGCGGCCGGAGATGGCCGAGCCCAGCAGGTTCAGCCGCCCCAGCGCAGCGGTGCTCTCCGCCTTCACGACAAGCCGCCTGGGAGCCACCGTCGCTAGCTGGTGAGGTCCAGCAGGGTGCAGATGCTCGCTACCTCGTCGTAGATCGACCCAGGAATGATGAAGGGCTCTGCCGCTGAGATGTCGGCCAGATGGGCCTCGATGTCGTCGGCGGTCGGGTTGCTGCCGGGCTTGGCCAGCCAGCCCTCGCCGCCGGTGTCGTTTACGACGACGGACGCGCCCCGCCGGGCGAACTCCAGGGCATACAGCCGGCCAAGGCCCCGCCCTGCTCCGGTCACGATCACAACCTGCCCGGTAAAGTCGATCACGAATTCTTCCTGTCGTCAGTTCTCGCCGCGGATCGCAGGGCGCGGGGCCGGGGAAGTCCGGTCGCGAGGCGGGCGGCGGACTGGAATGCCCCGCTGGGCAGGAGCCGGGAGGCGACCAGCATCATCCGGGCGTCGGCGCCGACGGCGTGCCTGGCGAACGGGGCGTCCTTGTCGAGGGCCCTCTCGAGGGCAGCCGCGAATCGCTCCGGCGGCTTGGCACTGCGGATCACTCGTTCGCCGACTCGATCGAGCCCCGCGTGGTGCGGGGCGTAAGGCCCCTGCCGGTCGGCGTAGTGCTTGGAGTAGTTCTCGTCGTAGACGTCGGTGCGGAAGGTACCTGTCGACAGCACCGTCACCCCCAGGCCGAAGGGCGCGATCTCGTGGGCGAGGGCTTCCGCCCAGCGTTCGATGGCGCCCTTGGATGCGGAGTAGATGCTGATGGCGGGCATGCCGCGGATCGCGCCGACGCTCGACACGACCACGATCCGCCCGCGGCCTGCCCGGCGCATGGCGGGCAGCAGCTCCCTGGTCAGGCGGATGGGGCCGATGACGTTCGTGCTGATGATCTGCTCGACGACGTGGGAGGGCATCTCCTCGACGAAGCCGACCGCGACGAACGCCGCGTTGTGCACGACCACATGAGGCGCCCCCACGGCCTCGGTGATGGACTTGGCGGCGCTCACGATCGAGCTTGCATCGCTCAGGTCGAGCGTCACCGGCGTCAGCCTGGGATCGCCGGGGGCTGCCCCGGTCACCGAGCGCAGCCGCTCCAGGCCGGTGTCAGGCGAGCGCATGGCCGCGACGACATGCCAGCCGCGGGCGTAGAGACGGGCGGCGGATGCCAGGCCGAGCCCGCGCGACGCCCCGGTGATGACGACGCTGCGGCGGTCAGCCATGACCGGATCCGCAGCGCGCGCCGGCGGCCGGCAGGCTCACGCCGGGGCGCCCGGACTGCGCGGTCTCCCAGCCGTCCCACATCCCGGCGGAATACGGACCAGGCTGCCCTGCCTTCTCGAAGAACCCCTGCGGGTCGTACACCTTCGCCTCGGGGAACGGCCACGGGCAGACCACCGACGTCGCGGCCTTCGTGTCGCGGATGATGGCGAACCCGGCCCCGTAGCAGAAGTAGGCGACGTTCACAATGGCGAACATCACCACGAACGCGCCCAGTGCCGGGCGGCTGCGGAAGGGGCGCACCCGCTGCGCCAGCTTCTCGGCCTGGGTCCGGCCGGTGTCGCCGGTGTACAGCAGCACGCCGGCGGGGATCATCACCAACGTGACCAGACCCGACTCCCAGATCAGCGGGAACTGGTAGGGCTTCCCGGCGAACAGCGAGCCGAACGGGATGACCTGCGAGTAGACGTACAGCTGGGTGCGGA